>DATBAW010000058.1:0-11269 GCA_036271335.1 Thermoanaerobaculia bacterium | reverse complement strand
CAATGCCGCAGCCGTCCGCGAGCTCGGGGGTGTCCAGCAGGAGATTCACTCCCTGCGCCGCCGCCGCCCTGGGATCCGCCGCCAGCGCCGCGATCAGCGCCGCCGCCCATCCGGGCTCGACGAGGGCGTCGTCGTTGACAGTGGCGATCCATCCTCCGGACGCCGCGGCGATCCCCAGGTTGGTCGCCGCCGCGAAGCCGAGGTTGCGCTCCGGGCGCAGGACGCGATCGGCCAGTCCGGCGCCGAGGTCCGCGGGCGTTTCCCCTTGATCGACGACCACGATCTCGGCGCCCTCGTGCCGAAGGGCCTGCAGGCAGGGGATCAGGAGGGGGCTGCGGCCGAGCGTGGGGACGACCGCGGAGAGGGTCGAAGCCGCTAGCGCCACTCCAGCTCCACCCGATCCAGGATCGCCCCGTTCAGCGCTCCCGGCGGCGCCGGGCCGTGCGCAGCGAGGACCAGCGGCGCGCCGGCGCGCCAATCGACCGGCCCCACCTCGATCGTCTCCCAGACGCGCTCGCGGCCGGGCGTCCAGGAGGCCAGAAGGCGATCCCCCTCCTTGATGTCAAGGGTGTAGGGGACCGGCTGGTTGCGGATCAGCTCGGCGATCAGCCGCAGCTTCACCCGCCGGCCCCCAGGCACCACCGGCGCCTCCAGATGCTCCTCGACGCGCAGCACCCAACCGCCGGGATAGCGCGTGCGCTCCACGACCCAGCGGTCGGGATGAGGGTGGCCGCCGCTCTTGTGGACCTGCGGATCCTCGAATTCGATGACGCGGGAGGGCACGCGCGCCGCCGCGGCGGGCAGGAGCGCCGCCCCCGCGAGCATCAGGGCGACGCCGGTGAAGGCCGCGACGCCTGGAGACCGTCGCGCACCGTTTCGGGGCCTGCTTCGGGGCAGCCACCAGAGCAGCGAGGCGGCCGGGATGGAGAGCAGCGGCCAGGCCCAGGTGGCGGTCCGCGGCCTGATCGAGCTCGGGAAGAAGCGGGCGGCGTCCATTCCCAGCCGGCTGGTCAGCGCGTCGAGCACGTAGCCGCGGCCGTCGGCGAAGTTGTAGGTCCAGCCCGGCATCGCCACCCAGAGGAGGGTCAGCGCCAGCGTCAGCGCGCCGAGTCCCCCGAGGAGCGCCTGGGCTCCCGGCCGCTCGCGGACCCCCGCCAGCAGCGGCATCAGAGCCACGCCCAGCAGGGGCATGGCGAGCAGGGCATAGCGGAACGGCGGCGACCAGCCGCCATACCATTCGAGGCGCGGCACCACGATCACCAGGTATGGCACACTCAGGATCGCCATATGGAGCAGCAGGGCGCTCCGCCGGGCCAGCAGCAGCAGGAGCGCCGGCAGCAGGATCAGCCAGACCGGGGCGCACGAGAACAGGCCGAAGGCGGAGTCGAAGAACAGCCCGGACATCCCCTTGAGGTACTCCGCCGGACCATAGTGACAGGGATCGACCTCCTCCCAGGTGTGGATCTTCAGCGGGTTCGAGTAGAGGATCTGGTTGTAGAGCAGCATGCCCGCCGCCACGCCGGCCAGCAGCCCGGCGAGGATCATTAGCGAGCGGTGCGGCCGGCCGGCGCGCCACCAGCCCAGCAGGAGCAGCGGCCCGGAGATCAGGATCAGCCGGATCTTGACTAGCGGCAGCAGCAGCACCGGCAGCCCGAGCCCCAGCCACTCCTTGCTCCCCCAGCGCTCGCCGCTCGCCAGCGGTTTGTCGTCGAGCCAGAAGATGCGGTCGAGCGCCGCCGCCGTCAGCAGCGCCGCGGGCACCTCCACCCAGACCTGATACGAGTAGAGCAGCAGCGGCGGCGAGAGGGCGACCAGCGCCCAGGCGGCCAGCGCCTCGCCGGGGAGATCCGGGTAGTAGTGGCGGGCGAGGCGCAGGGTCATCCACGCCAAGGCCGCCGTCATCAGCGCCATCATGGCCAGCGCGCCCATCTTCCCGGCCAGCCGGTAGGCGGGCGCCAGCGCCATCGGCAGCAGATCGTTGTGCCGCGAGTACTTCTCGCCGTGCGCGCCCACCGGATCGCCCTGCTGCGGCTCGATCGGATGGTCCATGAAGTAGCGCCAATCCCCGTGCGCGTAGTTGTTGGTGAGGTCGGCGTCGAAGTCGTAGGCCAGGCTGTGCGTGAGCAGCAGGTTGAACGGCTCGTCGCCGTCCGGCTGCCGGTGCCGCGTGGACCAGGGCAGGATCGCGAGATAGACCGTCAGCGGCAGCAGGACGAAGAGAATCGACGGCCGCCGCGGCAAGCGCTCGCCGAGCAGCGGCCGGAGCGCGATCGTCTGCCGCGCCGCCCGGCAGCCGAGGACGAGCAGGAGCCCGGCGGCCAGCACCTCGTCCATCGCCGCCAGCGCCAGATGGGGGCGGGCGAAGACGAGGAGAATCAGGACGGCGAGCGCACCCAGCTCCCCCGCCGTCGACGCCACCCCGAGCCGGCCTCCGCCGAGGCGCGCGCCCCAAAGGTGGATCGCGCGCAGAGCGCCGAGGATGAGGGGCAGAACCACGAGCGTGCCGTGGAACGGATCGTCCGGCGATAGGGGGAGAAGGCGCGCCAGCAGCACGGCGGCCACGGCGGAAAGGACCAAGGGACCTAAGAGACTCCAGGGACTCCAGTTCCTGTTGTCGCTAGGCCGTTCCCCCGAGTTTCTGGTGTCCCTGATGTCCCTAGAGTCCCTTGGGTCCCTTGGGTCCTTCGTTTCACTCCTCACCGCCGGATCTCCAGCTGATACACCGCCACCTCAAGCTCGGGCGGCAGGCCTGCTGCCCGCTCGATACTCAGCGCCGAGGCGCGCTCCGGCCGCTCCAGGGTCCATTGCGAGCGGTAGCGCTGCGCCAGGAAGTCTCCGGCCACCCAGGAGATCCAGGGCTGCGGCGCCTGGACGCCGGCTCGCGCGACGTCGGGCCGCCGCGCTGCCCATTCGCCCGTTCCGACGCCCGAGCGCAGCACCCATCCCGCGCTGGTCCCCGCGGTGGACCGCAGCCGCACGATCGCCACCGGCGTGCCCGGCGCCAGCCCGGCGCCGTTCGACAGGCTCGACTCGACGACGACGCTACCGACCGCCCGTCCCGGGATCGCCGTCTCCCACGTCAGATGGCTCGCATCGAGCACCACCGGCACCGCCGGCGGCACCAGCGCCGTGCCGAAATCGGGGAACCCGGCGAGCAGCGCGAGCACGATGCAGGCTGCGGCCAGCCCGGCCAGCCGCGCCGAGCGCAGCGGCTCGCCCCAGCTGCGCCCCATCCAGGTTCCGGCGGCCGCGAGCGCCAGCAGCAGCGCGACTGCCACCGCCGCCAGCGCCGGGCCGGGGCCCCGGCCGATCAGCGCCAGGAAGCCGCTCAGCGGTTCCGCGCGCAGCCAGGGATAGGACGCGAGCAGCGCCGTGCCGCCGACCGCCGCGCCCGTCCACACGGCCTGCGGCACGGTGAAGGCCGCGTTGCGCCGGAGCGAGAGCGCCGCCAGCGCCAGCGGCGCCGCGAGGGTCGCGGCGCCGGGCACCAGCGGCACCGTCGCCGCCATCAGCAGCGCCGCGAGGACCGGCACGATCCCCTCCAGATCGGGGAGGATCGCCGCCGGGATCAGCAGCAGGAGCCAGACCGCCTGCTGCGCGATGCCGCTCGCCGAAAGATGGAAATGCCAGGCGAGGCCCGCCGCCACCGGCAGCGCGAGTGCCAGCGCGATCCGCGGCCGCCAGAGCGCCAAGCCGCACACCGCCGCCGCGATCCCCGGGCCAGGCGCCCAGGCGATCGGCGCCAGCAGCGCGATCCACGCCGCGCCCTTCGCCACCTTGCCGGCGTCCTCCCGCGCCAGCAGATCGCCGGCCGCCAGCGCCACCAGCCCGAGGGTCGCGGCGACGTTGAACCCGGGAGCGAGCGCCACCGCCGTGCCGCCGGCGATCAGGGCGAGCGCCATTCCATGCCGCCGCGCCAGCAGCGCCAGCGCCGCTCCGCCCACTACCGGCAGCACCACCAGCGCGACCGCCAGCCGGAGCGCCGGCGGCGGCACGAAGAGCAGGTCGCCGCGCAGCAGCACCTGAACGCCGAGCGCCAGCGGAATCCAGAAGCGAAACGAGGCTGATTTGCCGAGCAGGGCCCGCCCGGTGGCCACCGCCAGCACCGCCAGCAGCAGCGCCACCATCGCCGCGCCGCGCCCCGGTCCCGGCGGCAGCACCCAAACCGCCGCGGCCGCTAGCGCCGCGCCTGCGCCGACTTCGTACGCCGGCCAGGGAGCGAGAAAAGCGGCCGGCAGGAGCACCGCCACGGCCAGCAGCGCCAGATAGCCGCTCTCGGCGGCAGCGGCGGGATCGGCCTCGCGGGCGGCGAGCGAGGCCATCGCCGCCAGCGCCGCGAGGGGCGCCAGGATACGGAAGATCTCGGAGCGGAACGAGGCTTTGGCAGTGGTTTCGTTCATGCGGACCTGGACGTGGCCGCCGCCGCCTGAGGCGAAGGGCTGCCGGATGTTATCTCTGACTCGCTGCTATTCCTACGGATGAGCGGGCCGGGGTGTCACAGCGTCCGCCTTCGACTCTGCCGCTCGCCCAAGGTAAACTCCCCCGCCATGCTTTCCCGAGACCTCCTCCGCGACGATCCCGAAACGGTCCGCCAGGGCCTGCTCAACCGCAACTCCAATCCGGCCGTGCTCGACGCCTGGCTCCTCCTCGACGCCGAACGGCGCACCGCCCTCGGCGAGGTCGAGGATCTCCGCCGGCAGCGCAACGAGGCCAGCCGTGCCATCGGCGAGGTGAAGAAGCGCGGCGGCGACGCCTCCGCCGAGATCGCCGCCGTGGGCCAGCTCAAGGGGCGCACCGAAGAGCTGGAGGCGCGCCTCGAGACCATCGAGCCCGAGATGCTCGCCATCGAGCACAGCCTGCCGAACCTGCCGCACGCCGGCGTCCCGGTCGGCAAGGACGAGACCGCCAACCGCTGCGAGCGCACCGTCGGCACCCCGCGCGTCTTCGACTTCCCCGCCAAGGCCCACTGGGACCTCGGGCCGGCGCTCGGCATCCTCGACTTCGAGCGCGGCGCCAAGCTCACCGGCGCCCGCTTCACCGTCTCCCTCGGCGCCGGCGCCCTGCTCGAGCGGGCCTTGATCAACCTCATGCTCGACCTCCACACCCGCGAGCACGGCTACACCGAGGTCCTGCCGCCGTTCATCGTCAACGACCAGACGCTCTTCGGCACCGGCCAGCTCCCCAAGTTCGAGCAGGACCTCTTCAAGCTGGAGAAACACCCCTACTACCTGATCCCTACGGCCGAGGTCCCGGTCACCAACCTATACCGCGACGAGACGCTCGACGCCTCCCGTCTGCCGGTGCGCTTCACCGCCTACACCCCCTGCTTCCGCAGCGAAGCCGGCTCCTACGGCAAGGACGTGCGCGGCCTGATCCGCCAGCACCAGTTCAACAAGGTCGAGCTGGTGCAGCTCACCACCCCCGAGACCAGCGACCAGGCGCTGGAGGAGCTCACCGGCCACGCCGAGCGGGTGCTGCAGATCCTCGAGCTCCCCTACCGGGTGATGGCCCTCTCCACCGGCGACATGGGCTTCAGCGCCACCAAGACCTACGACCTCGAGGTCTGGCTCCCCGGTCAGGACGCCTACCGCGAGATCTCCTCGTGCAGCAACTGCGGTGACTTCCAGGCGCGGCGGGCCAATCTGCGCTACCGTCCCGAGGGGGGGAGCAAGACGCGCCTGCTCCACACCCTGAACGGCTCCGGGCTCGCCGTCGGCCGCACCCTGATCGCCATCCTGGAGAACTACCAGCAGGCGGACGGTTCGGTGGTGATCCCCGAAGCCCTGCGCCGCTACACCGGGGGACTGGAGCGGATCGTTGCCGCGAAATAGGTCTGTTGCAGTAAGCTGTTGAACACCTCACGGAGGGGTGGCTGAGCGGTCTAAAGCAGCGGTCTTGAAAACCGCCGGTCTCGCAAGGGACCCGTGGGTTCGAATCCCACCCCCTCCGCCATAAGTTCAAAGGATTGTTCGAGAACCTTCTCGGTGCCGATCTCTTCGCTGTCCGAGGTTCCCTTTCCCGGAACCCAAGATCTCAGCGAAGGGAAAGTTAAGGCGAAAAGTCATCCCTCTGGCCAGTCCGTGCGTAGGGAATGTACGGAGGCGGCCGCTCGTTACGTAAGTGCGTAGGCGCCTCTGCTTTGTATTAGTGCTGGCGCGCATATGCCGGTCTCACCTCAAACCAGGCCGGAGTTAAGTATTGCCTGCTTGGTCGGCGGGAGAGCCGTAAAGAAGCTGGGCAGAGAGGGTGTCCAAACTAGTACGCACCTATCTTGCCGCACGACGAGAAAGGCTTGGTGTGCAAGTGAGTCGCTCAGTGATGATGCCTAGAGTTGTCATCTGTTATAGCCATAGCGACAAAAAATACCTTGATGAGCTACTTATACATTTGAAGACGTTGAAGATTCTCGGAGCCCTTGATTACTGGAGCGACCAGGAAATTTCCACCGGCGAACGTTGGCGAGAGACGATAGAGGGCAAATTTAAAGCCGGACAAATAGCATTAGTTCTCGGAAGTCCGGCCTTCTTTGCTTCTGACGTTATCACAAAGGTGGAGCTGCCAATTGTGCTTGATGGTGCCAGGCGCGAGGGTCTCCAGATCATTTATTTACCCGTAAGATATACCAATAGCCACAGCCTCGCAGAGATCAAGGAATATCAATCTGCACAACCACTTGATAGCCCTCTGGAAGACTTATCTCCGCGTCAAAGAGGCAGGGTCTATGCCAAGATATGTGAACAAATTGCTACAACATCGCCGGCCGAGATATTAAGTCAATGGGAAAGGCTTGGCAGCCCTTCAGGGGGAGGAGTGGCCGAGCCAGCCTTATCAGCAGCGCAAGATTGCATAGAGCCTTCTACGATAGGCGCCCTTTTTGAAGGGAGGATCTCTCTCGGGGAATCGAGTAAGATAGTTGGCCATCTAATAGGTACGCCTTCAAGGCGTCAGTGCGGAGCGTGCCTCGAACGTATGACGAGTCGATTTCTTGATGTAGCCGATCGGTCGGATCCAGAGATTGCGGCAGCCATTGCCGTCCGTGATGGAACGCTTCGCCCCTCGGCGGACGTCCTCTCTGAGATTATAGGCGGCGAGGTCGCAGGCGGCGGTGATAATGCTGTTGCGCCGTTGATCATAGCTAGTTTTGCCCTTCGATTCGAACCCGACACGCCAGGGTTTCTCTCATATGCGGTGCTGGCTGCGGAGAAGTCGGATGCTGGGGACGAACCTTTTGCCCGAACTATGGCGCATTCTTGGCTTGCGCGCGTGCGTAGCATCCGCGGTGAGTTCTTTTTGGCTTCTCGCGAGATTCAGGCTGCACGGTCTGTTGTGTCTCAATTGAAGGGGCCGCGAAGAAAGCTCGCGCAGGCGTTCCTCTTGCATCAGTCCGCAGACCGACATTGGCGACTTCGCGAATTTGAGAAAGCTCGACCTGAATATGAAAGGTCAATCCGGTATTATTATGATCTTAAGCTAGCATCCACAGCGCGGAGCGTTGCCTTTGGCTTGGCAATTTCGTTTATGGCGGCTGGTCAATTCGATGAGTCGCGAGAGGTTCTTCGGGGGATCTTCAAAGGGAGTAGCGACAAGCTTCTTGTTATTTCAGCTCTCCAGCTGTTGACTGGCGAAGTACTTCCTGGCTTAGCGCGGGAGGGAAGACCGCAGCTGGCAGAGCGAGCGCTCATTTTGAGGGCAGTTATTGGAGAGGATAAGAGCTCTGAGCCGAGCATTAGAGGCCGAAACTACTGGAGCCTGGGACGTCTCGCTTGGTCCCTGGGCGCGAGAGAGATAGCGGTTTCTTTCTATCAGGAAGCAAGTGCTCTATTCGCTTCGATGGCTCCTTCCGCTGGGTTATATGAGAACGCTCTAATAAAGCTGGATGCTATCGAAGCTATGCACGGGTTTCTACCTGTCGAGGATTTGAGCGACTTGGCTTTGCAGGCCGCGGCTACATTCCGCGCACTCGGCGCCGATAATCCAAGGCTATTGGCTCTGAGTCTCGCTCAGAAGTTTTATTCGCAAAGTGAGGCGGTGGTTCAATTTAATCAGGCTAGAGCAGTCTTAGGCCTTGCAGAAAGGCGACGCCTCTTGCGAGCGGCGAGGCAAAGAGCAGCGCCACACAGCATGCCCCCAAACGTTCTGGCTTGGTACTAATAAAGGAGTCCGTCTATGATCAGCAAAAGGATCGTGCTCGTGGTTATCACGCTCTTAGGTGCTTTATCGGGAGGCCAATTGCTGGCAGCCAGTTCAGCCGTTGACCCTTGGGGGAAGCCGGGCGGTTCGTTTTATGAGAAATCCTCATGGCTAGCGGAGGCACCAGCGGCTCCCTTTGCTCAAGCGCCCATAGGAGGGACTTGGGGTGGACATGATTCCACCCCGCCCTTGCCGACCATGAAGGGTCGCGCCCATATTGGCGGTGGCCAAAGAATCTGGCCCTTAACAGAGAGCAAGATTCATGACGTGGAAGGCTTAAAGGGGTGGTTGTACGAAGCGTGGCCCAAACATTGAGCAATTCCACAAATTTAGTCGAGACACGAGCCGACTTGGAATTGGCCTGGGCCGATTCTAATGGGTGGAGCGTCAGATAATCACAGAAAGGCAGATAACAGAACTCTAATAGGATAAACTGGTTTGTCTTACCCAATTTGTTCGGAACCCTTCCGATAGATTGGCGCGGGCTGGGCTGAGTTCTTCTGAGCAGTACTCGAGTGCTGACTTTCGAGTCTCGCAAAGCGTAGATTCGGCCGCACTCACGAGTTCAAATTCCACTCCCTCCGCCATTCGGTTCAATGATTGACGACAATACCACCGCGTCAATTTAATTCTGCTTCGGCTTTCTTTTCCTCGATTCTGCGCCTCCAGTGACACGGCAGACACAGGGGAAACCGCAGAAGGCAACTTTACCCAATCGTGGCCCGGATGGCGAAGCCGGCCGTCTTCACTTTTGTCTGACAGGCCTACTCCCTTCCCACAGCCCCAAGAAATCCCTTTGAGTGGCGGGGATCGGCTGCAGAGGCTCGTAGCTCGGTTGCTATAACTCCCCCCAGCCTGTACGATTCCCTCTAACAAACCGCGCTTGCCGTTTGCCCATACGAAGCGCCCGAGGCCTTGCTTTAAGGAGACTTCATGCGACAGGCCAAGATCATTCTGCTGACTGCCTTCTTCATCGGTCTCAGCTCGCCGGCCGTGCTGCGTGCGGCCGTGCAGGACCCCGACCGCGAAAGCACGACGCCCACAAGCTGGCACTGGTGGCGGGACCAGACGGAGGACCAGATCAATACGTTCCGCCGCAACGGTGAGCGGCTCATCGGCATCGAGCGGTCGCCTTCGGACGCGAGCAAGTTCGACGCCGTGCTGGTCCAGAACGCCGGGACGTATCAGCGCAGCGATGGCTGGTGGTTCGGCTTGACGCACGACCAGGCGGTCGCCAAGGTCGCTGAGAACAACGGCCGCATCCTCGATCTGCGGCCGTACACCGTCGACGGCCAGCGGCGGTTTGCCCTCACCCTGATCCGCAATGAAGGCGACGCCGCGAAATCGTGGTGGTGGAATTACGATCTCACGCCACAGCAGGTCACCAACGACATCAACCTGCACGGCATCCGCCTGGTCGACCTCGACGCCTACGAGGTCAACGGCAAGACGCTCTACTCCTACGTCGGCATCAAGAACCAGGGCGTCGACGGCAAGGCGTGGTGGTGGTACAACAACGTCTCGGCCCAGTACGTCACCGACCGGATCAACGAAAACGGCGCCCGGCTGACCAACATCGAGGTCCTCGCCAATGGCAACCTCGCCGTGGTGATGGAAAAGAACGACGGCTCGTCCTGGTGGTGGGGCACTGGGTACAGCCAGGACCAGATGAACGAAGTTGTCGCCACGACCGCCTCGCGCCTGGTCGGCCTTCGCTCCTACGTACGTAGCGGCCAGCGGCTCTACGCTTTCATCTCTCTCGACAACGCGAACGCGGAGACGCGGCGCCTGCGCGATCTGATCGATCAGGCGTACAAGAATCCGAAATTCGGCTCGAGCGTGATCCGCGGCTTTCTGGTGAAACCGGTCGGCGGCGCGGCGCTCGCGGACCTCGCGGGTGGTTGGCCGTTCCAGCCGCTCAGCACCCTGAAGCTCCTCCCCTACCTCTATACGATGATCGAAATCGACAAAGGGAACGCAACGCTCGCCGACACCAGCGTTCCATGGACCGAGACGACGGTGGACGATCCCAGCACGCCGGACGACGAGCGCAAATACGCAAGCTGCCTCGTGCCCGGCTCGCCGCAAACCCAGCCGGGCAGCGCCAAGCTCAAAGACGCGCTGCCGACGATGATGTGGGAATCGCACAACCGCACGCTCGACGCGTTGATGGCGAAATATCCGCCCGCGGTGCTCAACCCCCGCGCGCTCCAGTTGGGCCTCAGCCAGACTCAGATGTATTTTGGCTGCCCGCAGCCCAAAGGACCGACCGCACCTTGGGCCGCGAACCGCTCGACGCTCTACGATCTCGGCAAGATCTTCGAAGGGGTCGAGACGCTCCAGTTCGTCAAGAAAGACTCCACCCGCCAGGCGTTCCTGGGCAACATGATCATGCTCAATTACGAGGGCGCTTCGTACTCCAGCCCGATCACCGGCACGACAACCGGGCCGCTCAACAACTCCTCCCTGCGCGCCATCGTCCAGCGAGAAGCGGGCCCCGCGAAGCAGGCGATCGTCGAGGAGTTCCTCCGGCACGTCGTGCTGCGGGGCAAAGGTGGCAGCGGCGGACCGAGCGTCGATGAATTCGGCTATTCAGACTTCCTCTATGACACCCTGCCGTTCAAGCAGAACGGCCAGATCGTCGACAAGACGTTCGTCCTCGGCTGGTTCATCTACAAGCTGAAGACGCCGCCGGGCTGCCCCGAGTCGAAGGCGGCCGACAACGGCCCCTGCCAGGCGATCTGGAAGCCGGAGATCGACGCCCGCGAGAGATTCCGCGCCGAGCTGCACACGGCGGCGATCCGGCAGGCACTGGCAACCTGGTAGCGGTGGAGGTGGCCCGTGGGTTCGAATCCCACCCCCTCCGCCAAGATGTCCTCAGATTCCGAGCTTCCGCCGGGCTTCAATCCGACATGGATATCGGCGGCCGTCGGCCTGTTTCCTGGGAATCCAGAAAGCGGGCCGCGGCCTTCGCAGGAGCTAGAAGTAAGAGCAGGCCACGCCTCGGCTCGTGGCGGCGGCGCGGACGAGCCCGAGGCAGGCCGCGCCCTGATCCGGGGTGACTGTCAGGACGTTGCCC
>DATBAW010000057.1:0-2327 GCA_036271335.1 Thermoanaerobaculia bacterium | reverse complement strand
CGTCCGACTTGACGTCGGCGGGCTGGAACGACAGCACGTAGGTGACGGCGGTGCGGCGCAGCATCTGGCCCATCGCGACGGAGAGGTCGTTGTAGTTCTCGAACAGCTCGCCGCCGGTGCTCTTCGCCATGTTGAACAGCGCCTCGCGCCCCAGCGCGTGCTGGGGGTTCTGGTCGTTGCCCGCCCGCAGGCCGCCGATGTCGACCGCCTGGATCGCGCAGTCGGCGCGGCGGAACGCCTCGAGCATCTTCTCGACGGCGTTCTGCGCCCGCGTGTTGCCGAACCGGTCGTCGTTGCCGGTGGCGTCGGTGTTGGCGCGGATCCGGTCGCCGTTGCCGATGTCCAGCACCGCCGGATCCGCGTTCTCGGCGCTCTGCGGGCCGGTGATCGCCTTGCCGGAGACCAGCGAGCTGTCGTACCCCTCGGAGAGGTAGACCACGTACTTGCGCCCCTCGACCTCGGCCATCAGGCGGGCGAGGTCGGCGAACGAGCGGGTGAGGCCGAGCACCTGGTTGGTCTGCTCGGTACGCTCGGCGTGGTTGGAGCTGGTGGCGATGCTGTTCAGCGTCTCGAGAAGGGCGGCGTCCTTCCCCGCGTTCACCTGCGCGGAGGCCCTCCCGACGCCGCCGGCGGTCCCGGTCGACCCGTTGAGGTTGGCGTAGGCCTGGCTCAGCACCAGCTTCAGCGGATCCGGCGAGCGGTCGATCAGCTTCGGAGCTCCCAGGGTGTCGATGGCGGCGGCGATCTGGTGGCGGTCGGGGGTGAAGCCGATCACCAGCTGCGGCCCCTGCTGGATGCTGTAGGTGGCGACCGCCACCAGGTCGGTCGGATGCATGGTGTCGACCACCGTCTGGGCCGCCTGCCGCGCCTTGAGGATCGACTTCGGCTCCGAAAAGGAGAGGTCGAACAGCAGCAGGAAGTGCCGCCGCGCCGAGACCGGGACCGGCGGCGGCGGGGGCGCTCCGGGGGCGGCCTCCGCCGGCGCCGTCGCCAGATCGAGCACCTCGAAGCCGCTGATCGGCACCTTCTTGCGGCCGTCGTAGAGCTCGAAGTCGTTGGCGGTCAATCCACGGACCGGCTCGCCGTCCTTGACCACCTGGACGGGAACCTCGACCGCGAGGACCTGCGTCGATTCCGTGAACGTCTGCTGCGCGGCGCCGGGCAGGGGCAGCAGCCCCAGCCCCGCGACGGCGAGGCCGGCGGCGATTCCGGCGTTATAACGACGACGGTGCAGTGCACCGGACTTGCTCATCAGCTTATTCATCAGCTTCTTCATCAGTAGTCCTTTCGCCCGCCGTCAGCGGCTCTTGCTCGCCGCCGCCGCCCCACCGACGACGAACGGGCTGTTGCTCGACTGCTCTTTGCCGGCGCCGTCGGTCAGCGTGACGCGCAGCCAGTAGCTCCCCGGCGACAGGGCCGGCGGCTGGAAGGTGGCCAGCAGGCGGGTCGGGCCACCGCCGGCGCCGATCGCGGCCTCCTTGTCCACCACCTTGAAGGCGCCTCCCGGCACCTCCTTGCCGTCGGCCGCCATCACCTGGGCGTGGGCCTTCCAGTCGCCCGGCTTCAGGTTGTAGCTGACCAGCACGAGGCGCGAATCCTGCCCCGGCGTCAGCGCCGGCCGCGAAGCCGGGATGTACGGCTGGCCCTTGAGCAGGAACGGATAGGGGGGTGCGGCCTGGCCCTGCTTGGGGTTCTCCCGCACCGGCAGCCAGCGGCCGGGGGCCTCCTGGAACATCGCCGGCAGCAGCGCCGCCTCGCCCGACCCGTAGGCCGGCACCTTCAGCTCGCTCACCCGCAGGCTGGTGGCGCCGGTGGTGCCGTTGCGCACCAGCGTGCGCAGCGAATAAGTGCCCGGCGGCAGATCGACGTGGCCGAAGAACTTCAGGCCGCTCTGCCGCAGCTGCGAATCGATCTTGGTGAGGTCGAAGCCGACCGTCTGGGTCAGGAAGTCCTGGATCGCGCCCTGCTGGTCGAGGGCGTAGATGTAGATCTCGACCGGCAGCTTGGAGTCCTGCTTGCCGGCGAGCAGCGAGGGGCCGTCGATCTCGATCACCACCGGCACGTAGGCCTTGGCGCCGCCGTCGCCGAGCGGCGCCGCCAGCACCGACGAGGCGATCTCGCCGCCGTCCTTGCTCATCAGGTCGCTCGCCGCCTCCAGCAGCTTCTGCTGCCCGCCCTGCTGCTTGTAGGGGATCGGCGCGTAGTAGCCCGGCTTGGCGACGACGCGCGCGCCGCGCGGGGCGTTCTTCAGCTCCACCTTGAGGTTGTGGAAGGCGCCGTCCGACTTGACGTCGGCGGGCTGGAACGACAGCACGTAGGTGACGGCG
>DATBAW010000056.1:0-15785 GCA_036271335.1 Thermoanaerobaculia bacterium | reverse complement strand
TCCACGCAGACGAGGACGGCCTGGAAGCCGAGACGGATGAGGTCGTGGGCGAGATCCGTGGTGTCCAGGCCCCAGACGGGGAAGATCGGCTGGAGGCCGGCGGCGGCCATCTGCTTTTCGCGGTAGGCGCGGATGTCCTCGAGGAAAAGGTCTCCGAAGGCGACGTGGTGGACTCCTTCGGCCTTGATCTCGTGGAGGACGGACGCCAGGCGCTCCTCGTAGATCTCGTTCGTGCACTCCTTGGGGATCAGGACGGTCCGCAACGGCAGGCCGACCGCTGCCGCCTGCCGTTCCAGCAGCTCGCGGCGGACGCCGTGGATGCTGATGCGGTCGTAGTCCTCGGTGATCGTGGTGAGCAGACCGACGGGCTCGAAGTCCGGGGAGGTGCGCAGGGTGTGGAGGGCGAAAGCGCTGTCCTTGCCTCCGGACCAGGAAATGAGCACTGGACGTCGGGGGGAATTGCCGCTGGGCAGCTCGCCGGGGCCGGCGGATGTCGTGAAATCCCCCGCGGAGGGCTCGCCGGGACCGGCGAGCGTCCTGGAAGGGCCGGCGAACGACTCGCCGGCGCCGGCAAGGTCCTCGAAATGGCCGGCGGGGAGCTTGCCGGGACCGGCGAGGTCTCCGGAATGGCCGGCGAGTGCCTCGCCGGGACCGGCGGACGCCTCGGAATTCGCGGCGGAAAGCTTGCCGGGGCCGGCGAAGGGCTCGCCGGGCATTTGAAGGGATCCGCCGGGCATTTTTCTTGATCCGCCTGCAATTTCGAGGCAGGCGCGGCGCCGTCAGGCGCCGAACGCGGCCTCGATGCTCTCGTCGTAGGGCGCCCGCAGGACTCCGACCTCGGTGATGATCGCCGTGATCAGCTCCGCGGGGGTGACGTCGAAGGCGAAGTTGAGCGCCTCAGTATCGTCGGGGGCGATGCGGGTGCCGAAGACCTCGGTGACCTCGATTTCATTGCGCTTCTCGATCGGGATGTCGGCTCCGGTCCGCGTGGCGCGGTCGATCGTCGAGAGCGGGGCTGCCACGTAGAAGGGGACTTGGTGGTGGTGGGCGAGGACGGCCACCGTGTAGGTGCCGATCTTGTTGGCAGCGTCGCCGTTGGCCGCGATGCGGTCGGCGCCGACCACGATGCCGTCGACGAGGCCCTGCGCCATCAGCGTACCGGCGCTGCTGTCCGTCACCAGGTGGAAGGGGATGCCGAGCTTCTTCAGCTCCCAGGCGGTGAGCCGCGCGCCCTGGAGGAGCGGCCGGGTCTCGTCCACCCAGACTTTTTGCAGGTGGCCGTCGCGCCAGGCGGACTGGATCACGCCCAGCGCCGTGCCGTAGCCGGCGGTGGCGAGCGCGCCGGTGTTGCAGTGGGTGAGCACGCGCGACCCCTTGGCGAACAGGGGGGCGCCATGCTCGCCGATGCGCTTGTTGATCCGCACGTCGTCGGCGTGCAGCTCGCGGGCCCAGGCGAGGAGGGCGGCGGTGACCGTCTCCGGCCCCTGAGCGGCGTTGGCGTCGAAGACCTTGCGGCCGCGGTCGAGCGCCCAGCGCAAGTTGACGGCCGTCGGCCGGGTGCTGCCAAGCAGGTGCGAGACCTCGTCGAAGCGCTCCTGGAGGTGCGCCGGCTCGCGCACGGTCCGCAGGCCGAGGACCAGGCCATAGGCCGCCGCGACGCCGATGGCCGGCGCGCCGCGCACGGCGAGGCGGTAGATGGCATCCGCCACGTCCTCGGGCGTCTCGCAGTCGATCCAGACCTCCTCGACGGGGAGCTTGGTCTGCTCCAGGAGCTGGAGCCCGGGGCCCTCCCAACGCATGGGCGAGAACGGCGGCGGGGAAGCGGCGGCGGGAGGCGTTGGATCGCTCATGGGCGATATCTTATCCCCGGTGTCTTATCCCCGGTGTCCCGCGTCCCCTATCGCTTCCGGTAGCTCCTGATAGAATGCGGCGGTCAAGGACGGTTCTTTAGTCTATTCCCGCAACATTTCCGAATCGAGGGTTAGCGCTTGAAAGGCGATCCGAGGAATCTTGGCTTTTCGACCCGCGCGGTCCATGCCGGCCAGAAGCCCGACTCCCGCACGGGGTCGGTGGCGGTGCCCATCTATCAGACGTCGACGTATGTCCAGGAGCATCTGGGCGAGGCGGTGCATTACGAGTATGCCCGGGTCCAGAATCCCACCCGCGAGGCGCTCGAGGAGCAGGTGGCGGCGCTGGAGGGCGGGTTCTCCGCGCACGCCTTCGCGTCCGGCATGGCGGCGATCGCCTGCCTGATGACGGTCGTCAAGACGGGCGATCACGTGGTGGTGTCGCGCAACGTCTATGGCGGCACGTTCCGCTACTTCACCCGCATCCTGGAGCGCTACGGCCTCTCCTTCTCGTGGGTGGACACCACCCATCTCGATCTCGTCAAGGCTGCGCTCCAGCCCACGACGAAGATGGTGTACATCGAGACGCCCACGAACCCGGTGATGGACATCACCGACATCGCCGCTGTGGCCGAGCTCGCCCATGCCCATGGCGCGCGGGTGGCGGTGGACAACACGTTCCTCACCCCTTACCTCCAGCGGCCGCTGGCGCTCGGCGCCGACTACGTGGTGCATTCGGCGACCAAGTTCCTGAACGGTCACAGCGATTCGATCTGCGGCGTGCTGATCTCCTCGTGCCAGGAGGACGCCGACTGGTTCGCGCTGGCGGAGAAGTCGTCGGGAGGGATCCTGTCGCCGTTCGACTGCTTCCTGGTGATGCGCGGCATCAAGACGCTCGCCATCCGCATGGACCGGCACGAGCAGAACGCGCGCCGGATCGTGGAGCTCCTGGTGGCTCACCCCAAGGTCCAGCGCGTGCTCTATCCGGGGCTGCCGGAGCACCCCGGCCACGAGATCCAGAAGCGGCAGGCCTCCGGCTTCGGCTCGATGATCACGATCGAGATGGGGAGCTTCGAGGCGGCCAAGTCGATGCTCGACCACATGCAGGTGATGAGCTTCGCGGAGAGCCTCGGCGGCGTCGAGAGCCTGATCTCGCACCCCGCCTCGATGACCCACGCCTCCATCCCCCCCGAGCGCCGCGCCGAGCTGGGCCTCACCGACGGGATGGTGCGGATCTCGGTGGGGATCGAGAACGTCGAGGATCTGCTGGCGGATCTGGAGCAGGCGCTGGCGCGGGTGTAGGAGGTCCAAGCCGACCTCGATCGCTGGGGCGGCGTGCGCAGATCGCCCCAGCGCCCACCGAGGCCAGTAGCGCCTCGAACCGCGCCTCCCCCTCAGTCGTCGTCCCCATCCACCCCCGCGAACGCCAGTTCCTCCTCGTCGTCATCGGCGAAGTCGGCGTCCTTGTCGACGCTGCCGGCGATCCAGTCGAGGAAGCCGCGTTCGCCCTGGGCGACGGTGAAGGAGAGGATCTCGGGAAGCTCGTAGCTATGGAGCTCGCGAATGGTGGCGGCGACGCCGTCGAACTCGCTCTCGAGGGTCTTGACGACGAGCATCAGCTCGCCGTCCTTGCAGATCTTCCCCTTCCAGCGGTAGATCGAGCGGACGCCGGGGAGGATGTTGACGCAGGCGGCCTGGCGACGGGCGACGAGCTCGCGCGCGATGAGATTGGCCTGCTCTTCGGTGCCCACGGTGGTGAGGACGGTGATGGCGCGCATGGCCGGAAACTACTGCACTCGTTCCGAACGAGTCAATCGCGCGGCCGGGCGTCCGATCCATCGTCGGATCAGTCATGCCACACCCGTTTCGCGGCGTCGTAGGTGAGGATTCGCGCCTTTCCCGCGCGGTTGTCGAGGCGCACGGCCACCAGGCGGTTGCGGCTGTCGGTCAGGTAGAGCGAGCCGGGCGTCGAGGTGCCCAGCGGGCTGAACGAGGCGAGGTCGGACGTGTTGAAGCGGATCGGATCGCTGGGGACCAGGAGGTGGCCGGGTGAGCCGGGATCGGTCGGCGGTGGACCGGGAGGAAAGCCGAAGCCGACGCCGCGGCCGAAGTTGGAGAGGCGGCGCGGCGGCTCGACCTGCGGGTCCTTCCCGTCGTTGATGTCGGCGGTGAGGACCCCGTTGCCGTTGCCGTCGCGGTAGAGGGTGAAGGTGACCGTGCCGTCGGCGGCGGTGCGGAACTTCACCGCCACGTTGGCGTCGTGGACGACCGCCCAGGATCGGGCGAGGCGCAGGACGCTCACCAGCTCCTCGGCCGCCAGACGGAGGCGGAGGTCGCCCGAGCCGCGCAGCAGGTCGGGCAGGGAGAACAGCATCATGACGACCAGGATGGCGAAGACGATGGTGAGCTCGGCGAGCTGGAAGCCGTCGGACGAGGGAGTGTTGAAGGCTTTCATGACGAGGCTCGCGAAAAGGCCCGGGCGAGGCGGAACCCCGCCTCGCCCGAGGCCGCTTCAGCGAGAGGGCTCCTGCGGCGGAGCGGTTTTGGCACGACCCGCCTTGCCACCGGATTTGGACTTGCCGGAGCTGGAGCGGCTGCCGTGCACCTTCTCCTTGAGCGTCGACTCGCCCGAGATGGCAAGGTAGGGCTTGAGCAGCTGAAAGGTCTTCTCGCCGATCCCCTGGACCAGCATCAGGTCCTCGATCTTCTTGAACGGACCGTTCTCCTTGCGGTAGTCGACGATGCGGTCGGCGACACTGGGACCGACGCGCGGCAGCAGGGCGAGCTGCGAGGCGTCGGCGCTGTTGATGTTGACCACCTTCTTCGTCTCCGCAGCCATCGCCGGCAGGGAGGCGAGGGCGGAGACCAGGATCAGCAGGAAGGCGATGGAGGTTTTCGTGCGTTTCATGAGGCTCTCCTTGATTTTTCGTTGCGTTCGGTTTGCGACAGGTCGTTTCGTCGAAGCCCCTTTCCGTGGGTTGTTCCAGGTCCGCTGTCTCGGGCGTCACCTCCTCTCGGGTTGACGCCGGGCCATGGACCAAGATCCCTGCCAGGGGACCATGGAGAGCCAAACGATTGAAAACAAACGACGAGCCGGATTGCGGCCGGCGTGCGCGGAGCACGGGGGCAGGCGGGGAATCGGCGGCGAAGAGGGTGAGAAGCGCGGCCGGACAGTGTTTGCGGGACGGTCAGAAAACCGAGCGCCCGGCGCGGTTTTTTGCGGCGCGGGGACCTTTCGAGTACAGTACCCGCGCCATGGCGGAACTACGGGTCGAACAACAGAGGTCGGACCAGCGGACAGTCTGGCGGGAGTACACCGAGGCGCTGATCATCGCCGCGATCTTCCTGCTGTTCACCAACACCTTCGTGGTGCAGACCTTCTACATCCCGAGCGGCTCGATGGAGGACACCCTCCTGATCGGCGATCACCTGTTCGTCAACCGGTTCATCTACGGACCGACGGCGACCGGCGCCGAGAAGGTGCTGCCGTTCCGCACGGTCAACCGCGGCGACATCGTCGTCTTCCGCTCGCCGGAGGACCCGAAGCTCGACCTCGTCAAGCGCTGCGTGGCGATCGGCGGCGACACGGTGCAGGTGATCAATCAGCAGCTGTTCATCAACGGCAAGCCGGTCAGCGACGCGAGCTATGCCCTGCACAAGAACCCCGAGCCGCTGGGAGTGTTCGTCGAGCCGCGCATGCGGCTGCGCGACAACTACGGCCCCTACACGGTGCCCGCCGGCCACTACTTCTGCATGGGCGACAACCGCGACAACTCCTACGATTCGCGGTTCTGGGGCCCGCTGCCGGCCCATCTCGTCAAGGGGCGGGCGCTGTTCATCTACTGGTCCTACGGCGGCAAGACGTCGACCGGCCAGTGGGAAGGGCTGGGGCCGAAGCTGCGGGATCTGGCGGAGACGGCGATCGGCTTCTTCTCGAAGACCCGGTGGGAGAGAACGTTCCGCGTGATCCACTAGCTGTCCCCGGTATTCAGGCCGTAACGCCATGCAAGCCGAGAAATCGCTGCTCCGGGAGTACCTGGAAGCCCTGCTGATCGCCGTGATCTTCGCCACCTTCGCCCGCACCTGGGTGGTGCAGGCGTTCAAGATCCCCTCCGGGTCGATGGAGAAGAACCTGCTGATCGGCGATCACATCCTGGTCAACAAGTTCGTCTACGGACCGACCGTCTCGCCGCTGGAGGAGATGCTGCTGCCGATCCGCAAGGTGCGGCACGGCGACGTCGTGGTGTTCAAGTTCCCGGAGGATCCCAGCCGCGACTTCATCAAGCGCTGCATGGGGCTGCCCGGGGACACGATCAAGATGATCGACAAGGACGTCTTCCTCAACGGCAAGCGGGTGGACGACTCCTCGTTCACCTACTACGCCGACTCCGAGGTCTATCCGCGCAATCTCCCCTTCCACGCCAAGCGGGTGCGCGACAATTTCGGCCCCAAGACGGTCGGGCCCGCCAGCTACTTCTGCATGGGCGACAATCGCGACAACTCGAACGACTCCCGCTACTGGGGGACGGTGCCGGAAGCGAACGTCAAGGGGCGGGCGCTGCTGGTGTACTGGTCGTTCGCCAGCGACGACGTCGAGTCGGCGGAGTGGCCGGGGTACGGCGGCAAGCTGCGGCAGATCGGCCGCGTGGCGATGAATTTCTTCACCCTGACGCGCTGGGATCGAACCCTGCGCATCGTGCGTTAGACTACTGCTCCAACGAATCCTGACGGAGGGAGCCATGCCACGACGGAGGTCCGAACGGGGCGAGGGAAATCTCGGTTGTATTCTCTGGCTTGTGGCGTTGGGGCTCGCGGCCCTGATCGCCTGGAAGGCCGTGCCGGTCAAGGTCCAGAGCACCCAGCTGTACGACTTCATGGACGACCAGGCGAAGTTCGCCGCCGCGAAATCGCTGCCGGACGACATCGCGAAGGCGATCGTCAACCGCGCCGCGCAGCTCAACATCCCGCTCGAGAAGAAGGACTGCCGCGTCGTCCATGACGGCGACAACATCCTGATCGAGGTCGACTACACCGTGCCGTTGGAGTTCCCCGGCTACACCTATCAGTGGCACTTCCACCAGAAGATCGACCGCCCCATCTTCATCGTCTGAGGCGCGGCCCGCTGGTGGTCCTCGGGGGCGGTTTCGCCCCCGGGGCCCTCGTCGGGGTGCAGCTCGCCGGGCTGATCTTCTTTCTCAATCCGCGACTGCCGTTCGCCGTCGGGCCGGTGCTGCGCGGCTGCCTGATCTACGGCATTCTCGGCGGTCTCGCCAGCCTCGCCCTCCACCTCCCGTTCACCTGGCGGCGCCCTCGGCGCGCCCGCCGGGCGCTCGCCTGGAGCTTCACGGCCGCGCTCGCCCTCTCGGCCGCGCTCGACTGGTCCCAGCGCTATTACTTCGCCTACTTCCTCCCTCCCGGGATCAACGACCGGCTGATCAAGACGGCGCTCTGGCTCACCCTCGGCACGCTGATCGCCTTCTACACGGCGCTGCTGCATTCGCTCAGCCGCCGCCCCTACGGCCGCCGCAGCCGCTGGGGGCTGACGCTGATGGCCGCCCTCTCCGTCTACGCCATGGTCGAGCGGCGGGAGGCCTATCATCCGCGCCCCGAGCCCACCCCGCGGCCGGCGGCGGTCGAAGCGGGGCAGCGGCCGAAGCTCTGGGTGGTCGGCATCGACGCGGCGACGCTCGACGCCATCCTCCCGCTCGCCAGCCAGGGCCGCCTCCCCTTCCTCGCCACCGTGCTCCAGAACGGCGCCTACGGCCGGCTGAGCTCGCTGATTCCCACCCGGCGCGAGGCGCTCTGGACGACGCTGGCGACCGGTAAATACCCGTTCAAGCACGGCGTCACCGGCCACCGCTCGTATCCTGCTTCCTTCCTCGCTCCCGGCGCCGAGCTGCGGCTGTTTCCGGCCGGGATCGCCTTCGAGCGCTGGGGCACCTTCGGCGCCGAGCCGCTGCCGCCGGCCACGCCACGGCGCGAAGCCCTGGCGCTCTGGGAGATCCTGCCGCGACTGGGAGTGCGCGCCGGCGTCGTCGGCTGGCCGGTGACCGATCCTGGCGCCGGCGAGGCCACCTTCGCGCTCTCCGAAGGCTTCTTCACCCCCCGGCCCGATCCGGCGAGCGCCTGGCCGCGCGACCTGCTCGCCGGCGGCAAGGCTTTTCAGACGGTGTCTCCGACGGCCGACGCCTCGATCCGCCTCCGCTTCGGCGCCAAGCTGCCGCCGTCGCTGCGGAGCGCGCTCGACGGCGATCTCTGGCGCCAGTCGCTGACCCTGGCGCTCGCCGAGCGGAATCCGCGGGTCGAGGCGATCTTCCTCTTCCTCCCCGGGCTGCGGGAGATCTCCCACCGCTGGTTCGGCGGCTTCAGCACCCTGCAGCTCGAAGGGAAGCAGGACAACGCCGCCGCCCATCGGGCGTCCGAGCGCGTGGCGAATACGTACGAGCAGCTCGACGAGCTGCTGGCCGCGATCTGGGCGCGGGGGACGGGGCCGCGGCGGCTGGCGGTGGTCTCGGCCTACGGCGTCAATCCGAAGGGGGGCTGGATGCGGCAGCTAGGGCCGGGAGCGCTCGGCGGCGACCTCCAGGGGGGACCGGACGGCGCGCTGCTCCTCTATGGCGACGGCATCCGCCCGGGCTCGCTGGTGACCGGCGCCCGGCTGGTCGACGTGGCGCCGACGCTGATCTACGGCCTGGGGTTTCCGGTCTCGCGCGAGCTCGACGGCCAGGTGCTCACCACGGCGTTCGACAAGAGCTTCCTGGCACGCAATCCGGTCGCCTTCTTCCCCTCCTACGAAGGGTTGGCGCGGGCGCGCTGATTGCCGCCACCCGGCGCGACCAGCTTGGGCGCGCCGGCCACCGCCACCACGGGAGTCTCGCGGTTCATCGCGCAGCGCCCCTCGAACGTGGCGCCGTCCTCGATCACCAGCGAGGGAGTCTCGATTTCGGCAAAGACTTTGCCGCTGGCGGCGATCTGCACCCGCTTGCTGGCGCGGATCGTGCCGCGAACCGTACCGGAAACGAAAATCTGCCCCACCTTCAGCTCGCCGTCCACCTCGCCGGCCTCGCCCACGATCAGGTCCCCGTCGGACTCGACTGTGCCGGTGAGCTTGCCGTCGACCCGGAACGAGGCTTCGAAGCGGAGCTCGCCCTGGAGGTGGCTGCCGCTGTCGAGGAAGCCGTTGAGATCGCTCTGCTTGCCGTCCGACTTGAAGATCATCGGTTCTCTCCCCGCTCGATCAGGACGTCGAAGAGCCGCATCAGCTCTTCTTCGGAATGGAAATGGATGCGGAGCTGCCCGCGCTGCCCCTCCTTGCCCTGCCGCTTGATCTCGACCCGCGTCTGGAGGCGCCGGGTGAGCCGCTCCTCGGCGGCGGCGGTATGCACCTCGACGGGCCGGTCCGGCTTCTTCTCCTTCGGCGCCTCCTCGCGGGGAGGGGCGGCGAGCTTCTCCAGGTCGCGGGCGGAGAGGCCGTCGCGCACGGCGCGGTCGGCGAGCTGGATCTGGGCGTCGGCGTCCTGGAGGCCGAGCAGCGGCCGCGCCTGGCCGGCGGTGAGACGCCCTTCGCGGAGCAGGTCGAGCACCTCGTCGGGCAGGCGGAGAAGGCGGAGCGCGTTGGTCACCGTGGTGCGCGCCTTGCCGACGCGGCTGGCGACCTCCTCCTGCGACAGGCCGAACTTCTCCTGCAAGGCGGCGTAGGCCTCGGCCTCCTCGATCGGGTTGAGGTCGCTGCGCTGAAGGTTCTCGACCAGGGCGAGCTCGAGCAGCTCGCGGTCGTCCGCCACCTGCCGCACGACGACCGGCACCTGTTCGAGCCCCGCCTTGCGCGCCGCCCGCCAGCGGCGCTCGCCGGCGATGATCGCGTAGTCCTCCCCTTCGAGCGTCACCACCAGCGGCTGGATGATCCCCTGGGCGCGGATCGACGTCGCGAGATCCTCTATCGCCGCGTCGTCGAAGCGGTTGCGGGGCTGGAACCGGTTGGGCTTCAGGCGATCGATGGGGAGCGTGTGCACCGTCTCGTCCGACCGCGGCTCCGCCTTCTGGATCAGGGAATCGAGGCCGCGCCCGAGACCGCGCTTCTTGTTCACCGTGGGCCCCGTCATGCGGACCTCCGCAGGAATTCGCGGGCGATCGCCAGGTAGGCCTCGCTGCCGCGGGACTTGATGTCGTACTGGAAGATCGGCAGGCCGTGGCTGGGCGCCTCGGCGAGCCGGATGTTGCGCGGGACCACCGTCTCGAACACCTTGTCGGCGAAGTGCGAGCGGATCTCCTCGGCGACGTCCTTCGACAGGTTGGTGCGGTCGTCGTACATGGTCAGCAGGATGCCGGCGATCTGGAGGTGGGGATTGAGACCTCCCTGCACCCGCTCGACGGTGGCGAGCAGCTCGCTGATCCCTTCGAGGGCGAAATATTCGCACTGGAGCGGCACCAGGATGCCGTCCGCGGCGGTCAGCGCGTTGACCGTCAGATGGCCGAGCGACGGCGGGCAGTCGATGAGGATCGTGTCGTAGCGGTCCGCGACCTCCGCGAGCACGCCCTTGAGCCGCTGCTCCCAGCCGCTCTCGCCGACCAGCTCGACCTCGATGCCGACGAGGTCGCGCTGCGAGGGGACGAGGTCGAGATTGGGAAACCCGGAGGGGCGGATGGCGGCCGAGATCGGCACCTCACCCGACAGCGCATGGTAGAGGTGGGGCGGAGCCGCCTTGGCGCCAAGGCCGCGCGTCGCGTTCCCCTGCGGATCGCAGTCGACCAGCAGGACGCGGCGTTCGAGGGCGCCGAGGCCGGCGCCGAGGTTGATGGCGGTGGTGGTCTTGCCGACCCCACCTTTCTGGTTCGCGATCGCGAGAATCATGGTTCGGTTTTGACGCGGCGCAACGCCAGGATGCGCCGTTTCTCGCTGCCCGTCAGTGGCAGACCGCCGCAGGAGACCAGCTCCGGCGGCATTTCGGGATCGTGCTCACCCACCCAGAGAAGGACACGCCCATTCGCGTCCAATCGGGCCGCGAGAGCGCTCCAGATCTCAGGGGAGAGCCGGAGGGCCCGCGAGGTGATCACGTCGATGCTCTCCGGCAGACCGGTGGGCAGCGGAAGCTGGACTCTAACATCGAGGCAACGGCAGGGCAAAGCGGCGCGGCGGGCGGCGGCGGAGAGGAAGGCCCACTTCTTCTCGCGCGCCTCGGCGAGCGTCATCTCCAGGCCAGGAACGGCGGCGGCGAGGACGATCCCGGGAAAGCCCGCGCCGGAGCCGAGGTCGAGCCCTCGGCGCGCCCCCGCCGGCACCAGGGGGAGCGCCGCGAGCGATTCGCCATAGTGACGGGCGAGAATCTCGCCCGCCGTGCCCGGCCCGATCAGGTTCGTCCGCCGGTTCCAGAGCGCCAGCTCGCCGTAGTGCGCGAAGAGGGCGTCGACGGCTCCATCCTCGAGAGGGACTGTGGAAAGCCGGCGGATTTCCTGTGCAAACTTCGCGCGGGAGATGTCGGGAAGAACGAAGGCCATGGGAGGGGGATTCTAGGATGTTTCACGTGAAACAGCTCTCCTGGGAGCGCCGACGATCTCGCCGACGTTTAAAAGCGGAGTTAGAGCCGGCGGGACGCCGGCGGTCCCAGGAGGGTGTTTCACGTGAAACGTTGTGAATAAAAAAGGCGGCCTCGACGGCCGCCTTTAACGAGCACGATCCAGCCTTGCCTTTACGCCGGCCGCACCATGATCCGCTTGAAGTAACCATCCCCTTCGCTCTCGGTGACCACGTTCGGATCGTCCGCCAGGGTGGTGTGGATGATCCGCCGGTCGCCGGGGTTCATGGGCTCCAGGAGACTCGGCTTGCCGCGCCGCCGGACCTCCTCGGCGACGCGCTGGGCGAGACTGCGCAGGCGCTCCTCGCGGATCTCGTGGAAGTTGTCGCAGTCGACCCGCACCGCCGTCGGCTCGCCGCCGCTCAGGGTTCGGATCATCCGCGGCAGCAGGTGTTCGAAGGCCATCAGGATCTCGCCGTCGTCGGCGAAGCACCAGTCGACGTCTTCTCCCGAGAGATCGACCTCCAGGCGCTCTTCGCCCTGGAAGATCTTCGAGGTCAGCTCCAGCCCGGCGATCCGGAGCAGGATGCCGGTCGCTTTCGTGGCCGCCTCGGCCATCGCGCCGGTCGCTTCCGGATAGCGCTCGCCGACGCCGCGCGGCTTTTCCGGCAGGCTGACGATTCCGCCCTCCGGTGACCCCTCCGAGCTGGAAGGCCGTGGCGGACGCGGCGGCAGGTCACGGCTGGGGTGGCGGGGACGATCCCCGCCTCGCTCTCGCTCGCGGCGAGGCTCGCGTTCGCGTTCGCGCGGCGGCCGGGCCTCGCGCGGCGGGGCGGCCGGCGCTTCGGCGGGCGGCGCCGGAGCGATGCGCTCCGCCGGAGCGGCGGCCGGATGGGTCAGATAGGTGGAGGGGGGAGGCGGTGGAGCCGACTTGGCGGCCGGCGGCACCGTCACCGGCGTCTCCCGCCGCGGGTTGTCGGGATCGACCTCGATCATCACCTTGCGGCGGGTCTTCAGGAAGCCGTGCCGCTTCTCGAGGCTTCGATAGGCGACGTAGCCAGGGTCGAGGTTGAAGTAGTTGGCGGCCTGAACCAGGGCCTGTTGCAGGGTGTCGCCGGAAAAATAGCGTCGCTTGACGTCGTTCATAGAGGTGGGTCTCTCGGGGGGAGGAGCGCTCATGCCTCCCTCGCCTGCATGCGGTTGTAAACCTGGAGTTGGATGATGGTCAAGACGTTGTTGGTGAGCCAGTAGAGCACCAGCCCGCTGGGAACGCCCAGGAAGAAGAAGGTCATCGCCACCGGCATGATCTGGAACATCCGGCGCTGCATCGGGTCGCTCTGCTGGGGGCCCATGCGGACCTGGATCAGCTGCGAGACGCCCATGATGATCGGCAGCACGTAATAGGGGTCGTGGATCGACAGGTCGTGGATCCAGGCCAGCCACGGAGCGCCGCGGAGGTCGACGGCGGTCGACAGCAGGCGGTAGAAGGCGAACAGGATCGGCATCTGGATGACCAGCGGCAGGCAGCCGCCCGCCGGGTTCACCCCCGCCTCCTTGTAGAGAGCCATCACCTCCTCGTTCATCTTCCGCTGCGCCTCGAGGTTCGGCTTTCCCTGCTTGTCGCGCAGCTTGGTCCGGCTGCGGTCGCGGATCGCCTGCACCCTGGGGTTCAGCTCCTGCATCTTCCGCATCGACATCGTGCTCTTGTGGGTGAGCGGCAGGAGCAGCAGCTTGATCAGGACCGTCAGCAGCACGATCGCCCAGCCGTAGTTGCTCACCACGTTGTCGTGGATCCAGTGGAGGGCGATCAGCAGCGGCACCACCAGCGGCTTGAGGCTGCCGAGCTCGATCGTCCCTTCGAGGCCGCCGGGCAGCGCCTTCAGCCGGTCGTACTCCTTCGATCCCCAGTAGGAGGTGAGCGCCAGGTGATCGCCCGCCGGCCGCAGAATGACGAAGAACTCGCGGGGGAGCGCCTTCTGGTCGTGGGTGATCTGGTCCTTGTTGGGCACCGGCAGGAACTGCTCCGGCCCTCCCTTGTCGGAGGCCTGGACCATCATCGGCAGCAGGACCGCGCGCTCGACTCCGCCCTGCGGCACCTGGGCCGCGAGATAGTAGGTGTCCTCCAGCCCCGCCCAGGCGAGGGAGCGGCCGGGGATCTCCACCGGATCGAAGGCGCTCGACGGATCGACCGCCGTCACGTCGCCGTCCGTCTTGTAGACGGCGCGGCGATGCTCGTAGCGGCTGCTGATCTCTTCGGCCGTCGGGTTGCGGACGCCGGGGCCGAGCAGCAGCCCCCAGTCGGCGTGGCCGGGCACGCGGACGTCGACCGTCAGCAGGCCGTTGCCGTCGAACCGGAAGGTCTTCTCGGCGACGCCGAGCGGCCCGCTGTACTTGAAGGTTACCGACCGGCCGTCAGTGCCAGGCTGCGCCTGGAACAGCGCCCCGTTCAGCGGGCTCGGCTGCAGGCCGTTGCCGGCGGTCAACGCGTAGGGGTAGGGGACGCCGATGCGCTGGCGCACCATCTCCAGCGTGCCGCTCTTGGGATTCGACAGCTCCGGCGCCATCAGCGACACCAGCTGCGCGCCCTTGTTGTTGAAGACGGCGACCGTGCGGCCGGCCCGGATCGTCACCGGCGCCTCGGCCGCCGCCGCGACCGGCGGAACGGCGGGCTGGACGGGAGCCGCCGTCGCTGTCGCCGCGGCGGGCGCGCCGGCCGGCGTGGCGGCGGCGGCAGGAGCGCCGGGGAGCGCGGGAGCGGGAGCCGCCTTCTGGCTCTCGAGGGGTGGCGGCTCCGGCGGCTTCGGTTTGGCCGGCGGGAAGATGGAGTACCAGATGGCGATGACCGCCAGCGACAGCACGAAGGCAAGGAGCAACCGGCGAGTTTCCAAGGGAGTCAGAGTCCTTATGCGTTATGCGTTCAACGGGGGGAGAGCCGCTGGTCCGGGAGGACCTACGGCAGGTCGACCCCGCCCGGATGAAAGGGTTGGCAGCGCAGGATGCGTCCGGCGGCGAGGAGGCTGCCGCGTCCAGGGCCGTGCTTGAGAAGGGCGAGCCGGGCATATTCGGAGCAGGTCGGGGTGAACCGGCAGGAGCGGGGGAGGAGCGGCGAGAGGTGCCGCTTGTAGACGCCGATCAGGGCGACGAGCAGGCGCGTCATGGCACCCCCTCCGACCCGGGCTCGCGCCGCTCGCGCAAACCTCCGAAGAGCCGCAGCAGCTCCGCCTTCAGCGCCGGGAAGTCGCTCTTGCGGGCCTCCGGCTTCAAATGGACCACCAGGTCGAGCGCCGGGAGCCTGCCGCGGTCCTGCCATCGCCGGTAGACCTCTTTGATCCTGCGCTTGAGCCGCTGCCGCACCACCGCCTTGCCGACTTTCCGGCTGGCGGTGATGCCGATGCGGGGGTGCCCGAGCTGATTCGGAACGAAATAGAGGATCGCCAGCGACCCATGTCGCCGGCGACCTGTGCGGTAGGCCCCGAGGTAATCCTTCCGCCGCCGCAGCCTCTCCTCGGACGTCAGGCGCTCGCCCGCCGGAACCCATCGCGGGTGCGGCGGACGGGAGTCGCCTGCCATCAGACGCTCAGGCGCTTGCGTCCCTTCTGGCGCCGCCGCGCGATCACGGCGCGGCCGTTCTTGGTGCGCATCCGAACCAGGAAGCCGTGCGTCCGCTTGCGTCGACGGTTGTTGGGCTGAAAAGTCCGTTTCACGTGAGTCCGCCTTCTTCGAGGTTGAAGTCATGAATTGCGGGATCTGACGAAAGCCAGATGCCGAACGAAACCAGTAACGTAGTTCACCGCCGGGTGGGGCGTCAAGGACGCCGGTCCTCCTGGCGGGAATGGATGGCGGAGAGGGTGGGATTCGAACCCACGGACCGGTTGCCCGACCAACGGTTTTCGAGACCGTCCCATTCGACCACTCTGGCACCTCTCCGGTTCTATCGACGATTGAGATCGGTGGCGGAGAGAGTGGGATTCGAACCCACGGTAGAGTTTCCCCTACACACGCTTTCCAAGCGTGCTCCTTAAGCCACTCGGACATCTCTCCCGATCCTTCCAAAGAACATCTTCCAACTCAAGGTCTGCGCCGCAGCGACGAGAAGAACCCGCGCAGCAGCGCGGCGCTCTCGCTCTCCAGCACGCCGGCCGTCACCTCCAGCCGGTGGTTCAGTCGCGGGTCCTGGGCGACGTTCCCCAGGGTGCCGCAGTATCCCGCCTTCGGATCGGCCGCGCCGTAGACCAGCCGCTCGACGCGGCTGTTGACCAGGGCTCCGGCGCACATCGCGCACGGCTCCAGGGTCACGTACAGGGTGCAGCCGGTGAGCCGCCAGCCGCCGACCGCCACCGCCGCCTGCCGGATCGCCAGGATCTCGGCGTGCGCCAGCGGATCGCCGTCGGTCTCGCGCCGGTTGTGGCCCCGCCCCACCACGCTC
>DATBAW010000055.1:0-3639 GCA_036271335.1 Thermoanaerobaculia bacterium | reverse complement strand
GGAGGGGGCCGTCTGGTCCTGAAGAAAGGCGGCGCCGCACTCATCGCAGCGCAGCAGGGTCACCGGCGGCTGCCCGAGAATGGCGCTGTCGGTGGTCAGCAGCGCACGCTTGGGCCCGTCCATGCCGCAGAGCGGGCAATGTGCCTGGACGTCGTGTTGGAGCCAATCGAGTTGCATCGTGAGCGGTAGGGGCAGTATAGCAGCGGACCCGGACGGCCCGGATTCGGCCGCCGGATCTACCAGATCTCTGGATTTATTGCCAGATCCCGAACCTGGCTGATCTCCACCAAAGCCTCACCTGCGATCAGCAACTCCTTGACGCGCGGCCAACTCCGGACGATGAGGTCTTTGAGGGCAGGATTGCTCCGATTTCCGCAGGTGACCCAGACCACTTGAGGCGGCGGTCCCCGGCGCTCCAGGATCTGAACGAAGTCGCTGTCCTTGGTGATGACCACGGCTTCCACTTGACGAGCTTTCGTGAAGATCTCCGGATCCTCGGCCTGGAGAAGGCCAAGGTCCTCGACGTGTACCGCTCCGCTCTCACCAAGGTCGCGGAGCCACTTGGCAAGAGCCGGGGGAAGCTGGGCATCGACCCATACGGAAAGCGGAGAGCGGAGCGTCGCCACTCACGCCGCCAGCGTCGGATGATCGAGACGGCGTACCGCATACCGCAGGCAAGCGGCGATGTCGTCCGGCTCCAGATAGGGATAAGCCGCAAGGATTTCGTCATGGCTCTGACCTGCTGCCAGGAGGTCGAGAACGTCGGTCACTCGGATCCGCATTCCGCGGATACAAGGGCGGCCCCCGCACTGGTTCGGGTTGATGGTGATCCGGTTCAGCAAGGCTTCCATGGGGCACCTCCTCAGAGCGGAGGGTACCAGCCCCGGTGTCCTGATCCAAGCGCTTGGCCTGGACGTGAGCTCAAGCCTCGAACACGGACCCACACGGACACTGTCCGTCCTCAGCTCCGTGAAAGTCTGTGCTCGTCCGTGTCCGTCCGTGCCCTGTATCTCCTCTTCACCGCCGGCCGCCCGCCATCCGCTCCGCCTCCGGCAGCTGCCGCAGGCGGAGCATGCTCCAGATGCCGAACGCCGGTCCCAGCGCCAGCAGGGCGAAGGCGCGCTCCCAGCCGAGGAGATCGCGCAGCGGCGGAATCACCCGCAGGGTCACGGTGGTGAGCAGGAAGCCGAGGCTGGTCTGCACGGTCAGCGCGGTGCCGATGTAGCGCGGATCGGCCAGCTCGGAGACGGCGGCGCTGAACTGCGCGCTGTCCGCCACCACGGCGAACCCCCAGACGATACAGAGCGCCGTCAGCAGCGCGGGCCGGTGGAAGACGAAGCCGGCCGTCAGCGCGCAGGCGCCCGAGGCGGCCAGGCTGACGATCGTGATCTTCGTGCGTCCCAGCCGGTCCGCCAGCTTGCCGGCCAGCAGGCTGCCGAGACCGCCGGCGGCGATGGCGGCGGCGCCGGCGAGACGCGCGGCGCGCGGGCTCCATCCCGCTTCCTGATAGCTGGCGAGGAGGCAGAGCGGCACCCAGGCCCACATCGCGTAGAGCTCCCACATGTGGCCGAGATAGCCGAAGTTGGCGAGGCGCGCCGGCCGGTCCGCTAGCGCCCGCGCGGAGGCGCGCCAGTCGAACGGCGGCGACTTGGCCGAATAGGGGCCGGGGCGCACCAGCAGGCCGCCGATCCCGGCCGCCACCACCGCCTGCGCCGAGGTCAGCAGCAGCACCGTCCGCCAGGGGGGCATGCCGCCGGGCGAGGCGTTGAGGAAATGGGGCGCCGCCGTGCCCAGCGTGATGGCGCCCACCAGCAGGCCGATGCCGAGGCCGCGGTCCTCCCGGCACCAGGAGGCCACCAGCTTCATCCCGGGCGGATAGACGCCGGCGAGCGCGAAGCCGGTCAGGAAACGAAAGACGAGCGCCGGACCGGGACCGACGTCGAGCAGCGGGATGGCGGCGTTGAACGCCGCGGCGGCCAGCGCGCTCACGGCCAGCAGCCGCGGGACCGGCAGCCGGTCGGAGAGCGTGAGCAGCGAGCTCAGCAGGGCGCCGGCCACGAAGCCGAGCTGGACGCTGGTGGTCAGCCACGACTGCGAGGCGCCCGAGAGCTTCCACTCCGCCGTGAGCTGCGGCACCACCGCCGACGCCGAGAACCAGACCGACATCGCGAGCAGCGTGGCGAGGGCGAGCAGCGAGACGTTCCGCCACTTGCCGGGGAGGTTGGCGACCGGCTCCATAGGGAAGGCGATCCTATAACGGCGAGGAAAGCCTGCCGATACGCTGCATGGCGGAGCCGGTCCGGGTGCCTGCGTCTCTCAGGGCAGATCCCATTCGTACTCGGTGTCGCCGACGGCGTGCCGGCGCCGCGAGAGGCCGGCGTCGCTGGTCGGAAGCGTGTAGTCGTACCGGTACCAATGGTCGCCCTGAAGCCTGCCATAGAGGTGGAGCGCGCTCTTCCAGCAGGTGAGGCCGTGATTGCTGTAGTCGGGCTTGCACTCTTTCAGACAGTTCTCGGAGGCCTCGTCGTCGCCCGCGAGACACTCGGACTTGTAGCAGCCGGCGTCGGCGGTCCGGTAGGTCGCGGCGCCGTCGCACGCGACGAGTTGGATGGCGGGAGGGTTCTGCGTCGGATGGTTGCTGATGCCGTCCGGCCCCCAGATCCAGGACGCGAACTCGCCGGTGGGATACCCTGAGGCCCCGGCGTGGGCGGACCAGTAGTCCTTGAGCATCCAGGGCTCGCCGAACTCATCGAGATCCACGAGCTTCTGCCAGGTGCGCAGGAAGTCGGCGTCGGACTTGGGGTTGCGGAAGTCGCCATAGTAGGCGCATTGCCCCGCGCCGCCGGGACCCGCGGAGTTGTCGTCGTGGAACGAGCCGTGGGAGACCTTGCCGACATAGACCACGGGGTGCTCGCCGTCGTTGCGGAAGTTGGAGATGCCGCACCGTCCCGTGCCGCCGGGGGTGCACGGCGAATCCCGGGGTCCGGCGACGCGCGTGTACCACCCTCCATGCTGGTAGTAGACGACCGCGGCGACCGCGTTGCGGTCCTCGCGCAGGATCACGATGACGTTCTCCCAGTCGCCGTTGTGCTTCCCCTGGCCGGCAAAGCAGGGGTCCTGGTAACCATAGAACCACCAGTAGCGGATGCGCACCTGCTTGCCTACCGTCCGGACCTGGTAGTAGGTGGGAATCGTGCCGCCTTGCAGGCTGGCGGGATTCGTGTTCTCGACGCCGAGCGAAGAGTTGCCCGGCATTTTGACCGGATTGCCGTCGCTGTCCTTGGTCAGCTTGTCGAAGAACGGCTGCGGCGACATCGGATAGCCCTGGGCCGCACGGTCGAACTTGAGCTCCGGCGCGAAGCGGGCGACGAGATCCTTGCCCACCAGAGCCGGCGCCGGCCCGGGGACGCACAGGATCTTGCCGGCCTGGCCCGTCCACTTCTTGTAAATTGAGCACTTGTACCCATGGCCGCCGATCGCGCCGCCGCCCGCCAATCCGAAGATGTCCCACTCGCCGAGGCTGTCGCAAACCTGCTGCCGATGTTCGAAAGCTTCCTGCGCCGTGAGCGCGCGAAACGTACCGCAACCTTTTGCAGTATCTGCCGGAAATAGCGATCCAAGGCCCTGTCCTAAAATCGG
>DATBAW010000054.1:0-5197 GCA_036271335.1 Thermoanaerobaculia bacterium | reverse complement strand
TCCAAGGGAGATTCTTGTTCTCATGTTGAAGCGAATGATCCTGATGCTCCTCGTCGTGGGCATCTTCGTCGGGGCGCTCGTCGCCTTCAAGTCTCATCAGTTCAAAGCGGCCGCCGCGCAGGGCGCGGCGTTCAAGCCCCCGCCGGAGGCGGTGACCACGGTCGTCGCCAAGCAGGAGGAGTGGTCGTCGACGGTGAAGGCGATCGGCACGGCGACCGCCGTTCAGGGCGTCAACGTCAGCGCGGACCAGCCGGGGATCGTCGAGAAGATCTTCTTCGACTCCGGGCAGGCGGTGCACGCGGGCGACGTGCTGGTGCACCTGGACACCCGGCAGGAGGAGGCCCAGCTCGCCGCCGCCGAGTCGGCGCGCGACCTCTCGAAGGTCAACCTCGACCGCATGAAGGGGCTGAAGGAGAGCGGAGTCATCGCGCTGGCCGACTACGACAAGGCGGCGGCCGAGCTCACCCAGGACGATGCCAAGGTGGGCGAGATGCACGCCACCATCGCGCGCAAGACCATCAAGGCGCCCTTCTCGGGGGTGCTGGGCATCCGCCAGGTCAACCTCGGCCAGTACCTCTCCTCCGGCAATCCCATCGTGTCGCTTCAGACCCTGCAGCCGATCTACGTCGACTTCGCCATGCCCCAGCAGCAGGTGGCGAACCTGCGCACCGGCACCGCCGTCGAGCTGACCGCCGAGGGGCGCGTGACGCAGGGAAAGATCACCGCCATCGATTCGGTCGTCGACCCCGCGACGCGCAACATCCAGGTGCGCGCCACCTTCGCCAACACCGACAACCGGCTGCATCCGGGCATGTACGTCGAGCCCCGGGTGATTCTTGGAGCGAGCCAGACCGGCCTCGTGCTCCCCGCCTCGGCGATCAGCTACGCACCTTTCGGCGACTCGGTCTTCATCGTCGAGGACGTCAAGGGTCCGGACGGCAAGCCCTATCGCGGCGTGCGCCAGCAGTTCGTGAAGCTGGGGGGCACGCGCGGCGATCAGGTGGCGGTCCTCTCCGGCCTCAAGTCCGGCGAGGAGGTCGTGACCTCGGGCGTCTTCAAGCTGCGCAGCGGCGCCGCCGTCGTGGTCAACAACCAGATTCTGCCCGGGAACAGCGCCACGCCGCGGCCGGAGGACAGCTAGTGCTTCTTCAATCCAGAAGTGACGCGTTCTTTGTAGGGGCGGCCCTATGTGGCCGCCCTGGGTGGGAGGGCGGTGCGATTGGGAATTTCCCCCTCCCAGGGCGGCCACGTAGGGCCGCCCCTGCAGAATCCAGCATTTCTAGGGTGATGGTGAGCTAGGTGAAGGCGACCGATCTCTTCATCCGCCGGCCGGTCCTCGCCGTGGTGGTCAGCCTGGTGATCCTGATCGCCGGCCTGCAATCGATCCGCTCGCTCAGCGTCCGGCAATACCCGCGCAGCGACGTCGCGGTGATCACCGTGGGCACCATCTACGTGGGCGCCAACGCCGACCTGGTGCGCGGCTTCATCACCACGCCGCTCGAGCGGGCGCTCGCCAGCGCCGACGGCATCGACTACATGGAGTCGTCGAGCGCGCAGGGCGCCAGCACCATCACCCTCCACCTGAAGCTCAATTTCGACACCAACGCCGCCCTCACCCAGGTGCAGGCGAAGGTGGCGCAGGTGCGCAACACCCTGCCGCCCGAGGCGGAGGCGCCGGTGATCTCGCTGGAGACGGCGGACAGCCAGTTCGCCGGCATGTACCTCGGCTTCTCCTCGAAGGACCTCGACCAGAACCAGATCACCGACTACCTCGTGCGCGTGGTGCAGCCGAAGCTCTCCGCCATCAGCGGCGTGCAGCGGGCCGACATCTTCGGCGACCGCACCTTCGCCATGCGCGTCTGGCTCAATCCCGACCGCATGGCGGCGCGCGGCATCTCGCCCTCGCAGGTGTGGGACGCGCTGGCGGCCAACAACTATCTTTCCGCGCTGGGCAGCACCAAGGGCTCGATGACGTCGGTGAACCTGGTCGCCAACACCGACCTCAAGACGCCCGACGAGTTCCGCCAGCTGGTGGTGAAGCAGCAGAACGGCGTGGTGGTGCGGCTGGGCGACGTCGCCGACGTGGTGCTGGGCGCCGAGAACTACGATCAGGAGGTCCGGTTCAACGGCGAGACCGCCGTGTTCATGGGCATCTGGGCGCTCCCCACGGCCAACACGCTGGACGTGCTCAACCGCGTGCGCGCGGCGATGCCGGGGATCCAGGCGCAGCTGCCGGCGGGGATGAAGGGGGGAATCCCTTTCGATTCGTCGGTCTACATCAGCGATTCGATCAACGAGGTGATCAAGACGCTCACCGAGACCCTGCTGATCGTGATCCTGGTGATCTATCTCTTCCTCGGCTCGGTGCGGTCGGTGATCATCCCGGTGGTGGCGATCCCGATCTCGCTGGTCGGCGCGGTGTTCCTGATGCAGGCGGCCGGCTTCACGATCAACCTGCTGACCCTGCTCGCCATCGTGCTCTCTGTGGGCCTGGTGGTCGACGACGCGATCGTGATGGTGGAGAACGTCGAGCGCCATCTGCATGCCGGCAAGACCCCGTTCCAGGCCGCGATCGACGCCGCCCGCGAGCTGGTGGGGCCGATCATCGCGATGACGATCACGCTGGCGGCGGTGTACACGCCGGTCGCCCTCCAGGGCGGCCTCACCGGCTCGCTCTTCCGCGAGTTCGCCTTCACTCTCGCCGGCGCGGTGATCGTTTCCGGCGTCGTGGCGCTGACCCTGTCGCCGATGATGGGCTCGAAGCTCCTGCGCGCCGGCGACACCGAGCGCGGTTTCGCGGGCTTGGTGAACCGGCGCTTCGAGGGGTTCCAGCGCGTCTACACGCGCCTGCTGACCGGGACGCTGCGCTACCGGCCCGTCGTGCTCACCCTGTGGGTGATCGTGACGCTGATGATCGTGCCGTTCTACATGTTCTCGCAGAAAGAGCTGGCGCCGCCCGAGGACCAGGGCGTGGTGTTCGGCATCATCCAGTCGGGCGCCAACGCGACGATCGATCAGACCAAGCTGTTCGCGGACCAGATCTACAAGGTTTTCCATTCGTTCCCGGAGACCACCTCCACCTTCCAGATCGTGCTTCCGTCCGGCGGTTTCGCCGGCATGGTGGTGAAGCCGGAGAGCGAGCGGAAGAAGAGCACGGCGCAGCTCCAGATCGAGGTCTCGGCGCAGCTGTCGAAGATCGCCGGCGTGCGGGTGATTCCGATCACGCCGCCGGCGCTGCCCGGCAGCGGCGGCGGGCTGCCGGTCGACTTCGTGATCGCCTCGACGGCGGAGCCGCAGCAGCTCGCCGATCTCGCCGGCGGGATCGTGCAGAAAGCGCTCGACAGCCACCTCTTCCTGTTCGTGGACACCGATCTGAAATTCGATCAGCCGCAGGCCGAGGTCGTCTTCGATCGCGACAAGCTGCGCGCGCAAGGGGTGGACCTGAGCCAGGCCGGCCGCGACCTCTCGACGCTGCTGGGCGGCAACTACGTCAACCGTTTCAGCATCCAGGGGCGGAGCTACAAGGTCATCCCGCAGGTGCAGCGCAGCGACCGGCTGACGGCGGATCAATTGAAGGAGGTCTACGTCACCGGCGCCGGCGGCAAGCTGGTGCCGCTCTCGACGTTCGCCACGCTGCGCACGACCACGGAGCCGCGCGCGCTCAAGCGGTTCCAGCAGCTCAACGCCGTCCGCATCCAGGGCGCGATCCCGCCGAACGTCACGCTCGACCAGGCGCTCACCTTCCTGGAGGACGAGGCCAAGAAGCTGCCGCAGGGCTATACCGTCGACTACTCGGGCGAATCGCGGCAGCTGCGTACGGAGGGTGGCAAGTTCCTGGCGACGTTCCTGCTGTCGGCGATCCTGATCTATCTGGTGCTGGCGGCGCAGTTCGAGAGCTTCCGCGATCCGTTCATCATCCTCGCCGGCTCGGTGCCGCTGGCGCTGGCCGGCGCGCTGCTCTTCTCGTTCCTGGGGCTCACCTCGCTCAACGTCTACAGCCAGGTCGGACTGATCACCCTGGTCGGCCTGGTGGCGAAGAACGGCATCCTGATCGTCCAGTTCGCCAACCACCTCCAGGAGACGGGGCAGGCGAAGCTGGCGGCGGTCATCGAGGCCGCCACCACCCGCCTGCGTCCGATCCTGATGACCACCGCGGCGACGGTGGTGGGCCACATGACGCTCGTCTTCGCCAAGGGCCCGGGAGCCGGAGCCCGCAACAGCATCGGCATCATGCTGGTGACCGGAATGATCATCGGCACCCTGTTCACCCTGTTCGTGGTGCCTTCGATCTACGTCCTGGTGGCGCGCACGCACCGGGCGGCGGCGGTGGAGGAGGCGGAGCGGGAAGCCGAGCGGGACGAGGACGACGAGCCGGAGATGGTGGCGGCGGCGGTCTGACGCGTTCGCCCTGAGTCCCGCCACATCCGTCCCCGAGGTCCGCTCCATCCGCTCCGGAGCCGGCTCCATTCAGACCGCGAGGCGGACATGTGGACCTGACTCTGTGTCATCCGCCTCTCGGTCGGGCTTGTCCCAACCGTGGTCGAAATGAAACAGACGTAGGGCCTGGATACATCCAGCCCTGGGGTGAATGATTCGCCCCTATTACGAACGAAGCAGACCTAAGGGCGGATGCAGCAGGCCGCGGCCGGGATGCACCGTCGACGCTCGTAAACGTACCCGAACGAACCCGGTGCGTCACCCCGACGTTCCGGTGTCCTCGCCGTCGGTCTTCTCGTACACCGCCGCCCTGTGGCCCTCACCCGGAGTCCGAAGGCGGGTATGCCCCTCGGCGACCAGCTTCTGGAGGCTTCGGTAGAGGGCGCCGCGATAGGGCTCGTAACCCAACGCTTTGCAGACGTCGTGGCGCGTGAACGTCTCGGGCAAACGCGGCAGGACGGCGCGGACGTCCTCGTCCACCTCGGGAGCGCTCCGCTTGCCGGCCGGAGCGACCGGCGGGCCGGGCCTCTGCTCCGTGGGAGCTGCCAGGAGCAGGTCGTCGAATCCGATGTCGTCCTCCTCACCCTGAAGCCGCCAGACCAGATCCACCGACCGGATCTGCGCCTTGTAGGCCGCCTCCACCATCGCGATGCCGCTCCGCCGCTGCTCTTCGAGTCGTGCTCGGATACGTTCGTATTCGTTCCGGTTCATAGTGGTGCATTAGAGCTGAAGGCGGGGTGGCCTTGCAAGGGATGCCGGG
>DATBAW010000053.1:0-6013 GCA_036271335.1 Thermoanaerobaculia bacterium | reverse complement strand
GCTCGAAGAGCGCATCTGGGCGCGCCTCCGCAAGTGCTACGACCCGGAGATCCCGATCAACATCGTCGACCTCGGCCTGATCTACAGCTGCGAGATCCTGGAAGAAGGCCGCCGCGTCGAGATCAAGATGACCCTCACCGCTCCCGGCTGCGGCATGGGTCCGGTCCTGGCGAAGGACGTCCAGAAAGGGATCGAGAGCCTCCCCGAGGTAGAGACCGCCGACGTCGAGGTCGTCTTCGACCCCCCCTGGGACCAGAGGATGATGAGCGAAGCAGCCCGGCTGGAGTTGGGCCTGTTCTAGGGGCCTCGTGGCAGAAAACCAGAAGCAAGGACCTAAAGGACTGCAGGGACGCCAAGGACATCAAGGGACGAATAAAAAGAGCTGAGATTGGCTCTTCTTGTCCTTGTGGTCCTTGCAGTCCCTTATGTCCCTTTAAAAATTTTACCCCTCCCTTTTCTGGGCGCGTAGGCTCTTGGACCAGCCCCGATCGTTCGAAGAACGCTCTCGCAAAGACGAACGGCCGAGACTTTGCTAGTGCTCGTGCTTCCACAGGGGCAGATGTTGCTTCAAACTCAACGACACGGCTCGCTACACTCATGCCGAGAGCGATGCGCTCGGCAAGTTTACCCACCCAGACCGGGCGCCTGTGATACTCGACGATCCTCCGTGCTAGCTGCGCGCGACTTTCTAGTCCAGTAGATCACCAAACAGACAAGCAGCAGAACCTTGCCTCCGTAAGAGTCCCAGGCCGGCAGACGGGGTGCATCGGGAAGCTTGGAGGCACCGAAGGCCGCAAGCTGGTCAAGCTTTGCTTTGTCAAGCTCCAAATAGTGACCTGAATCGCCAACGTACCCGCACCATTGTCCATCATAGTTCCAGACCGGCACAAAGAAAAGACTGAACTGCTTATACCTATATCCGGCGTCGATATGCTTGCCCTCGCGGGTCTTAAAGTCTTCCGTGTTCGGAAAATCGGCAACCTTAATGACTTTCTCATCCCCCCATGAGAAAAATATGGGTATGGCGCTTGCCCGGCGCGCCCCCGCCATCAGGATCGCGACGACGATGGCTGCGATTAAGGTCGACTTCCTTGCGTGCATGGTTATCCTCATTGGGTGTTTGCTGCCACCGCTCCTAGCTATCCGTAGCCTCACCATAAGGCCCGCGCTATTTGAGGAAACCAACCTGGATGCTTTGTTTAGATTCTCAGCCTCCCGACGTGAACGCCCCACGAACTTGCCGCAGGGGTTAACCAGAGAATACCCGACTGACGGCCATGGCGTACTCCGGTGATCCCAGCATGGGGCACGCCAATACGGTTGCAACAAATTCCTCTGGCGGGAGATATCCGTGCGCTTCCACATAATGCGCAACCATCTCCGGAGCCGCATAGAGGACGTCGAGAGAGGGAATGCCAATATTGCCCGAAGCCCAGAACGAACCGCAGAAGTCGCAAGTATGCGAGCCACCCGCAGCTGGCCATCCCAAGTCTACGAGCCCGCCTCCCCAGGCCGCGCAAACCTCCCGCAGCTTCGCGACGAAGGCCGTCGGTGAGGCCTCGCCCCTCGGGTATGGGTGAGATGAAGAAAGCCATCCTATGGCGCGAACTCGTGGGCCACAGACAATTCCGCTTTCCGTTCCAAGATCGAGGAAATAGGTCATATCCACCTGCCTCTGAATATCTTTTCGATCGACGAGAACAGCCAGCTCGCAAGGGAGCTCACGAGGATCGCCAAGCCCGCCGGTTTCTCCACTGCCAGAACCACCAGACCTAAAACCGACGCGACCACGACGAGACAGCCATCGGCCAGATTCAGGTTCGGACTCGCACACACAGACCCAAGATAGATAAAGGGCAGGGAAAGCAGAGCCCACCGCGTGACCGTGACGGCCAGGTATATCGAAAGCAGCCCGAGCAAAGCTGGAGCCACGATTGCGGGTGGAAATAGAAATGCCTTCGGGCTCATTGGGCTTTTGAAGAAACCAGTCCGTCCCGTATCAATTCAAGCGAGTCTTAAGCTGTCCCATGAACAGCTGTCTGGCTGAAACGTTCGAGAAGAGCTCACGTAGAGGGTTCATTTGGTATAAGGCTTAATCGACCACAATACCGGGCTCCTTGGGAGCGAGGTTGACGGTGGTCGCTCGGTACGTGAAGCGGATCTCGGTCAAGGCACGCATGGTCTATCATACTGCGCGAGGGATGCTGCGCGAGAGGCGCCAGCCGATTCGCGGCGATGCTGGACGCTCTCTCGGAAATCACGCCAACCCCTGATCTTTGAACGACGCACGATCAGCCGCCCACCGCCGCAGGGCCCGCGAGCGGGCCCGCTGCGTCCCCTTCTGGGCCTGTCGGTCCCTGGCCGGGGATCGTCGGGACCACGCGAGGTCTCTTAAGGTCCCCGTGGCGGGACCGTCGGTCCCAGGGGTGGGCCGGCTGGCCCACGCCTGGGATCGTCGGGACCAGATGAGATCTCGCAGGTCCCAGGAGCGGGACCGTCGGGACCACCACGGGGACCGGCAGGCCCGGAAGGGGATGCACCGGGGCCCGGCGCCGGCTGAGACCTCGAGACCGACGGTTCCCCGGGCCCGGCCTGGTGCCCGAAGCCAGGGGATGAGGGGTCATCCTCCAGATGCGCGAGCCCTGGGGCCGAAGGCATCCGCTCTCAGGCCGCCCGCCGGGGCGCACGAAGAGAGCGGCGCCGCCGTCAGCCAGACGGCCTGTCTTCGACGAGGCTCTTCAGGCGGCCCAGGGCGTCGTCCCACTGCCTGGAGATCCGCTCGAGGTAGACGCGGGCGTCCGCGAACCGCTGGGGCTCCAACTGCCAGATGTGCTCGCGTCCGCGCCAGCCGCCGCGCACCAGTCCGGCCTTGGAGAGGACGTCCAGGTGCTTTTTGATCGCCTGGCGGGAGACCGCGGACTCCGCGCTCAGGTGGGTGATCGACTCCGGGCCGCTGGTGGAGAGCCGCAGCAGCAGGCGGAGCCGCGTCTCGTCCCCCAGGGCGGCGAAGAGCGGGGCCGCGTCGTGGACCTGCGCGGCCTCGATGCCACTAGCCGGAAACATGGCGCTTGATGTTCTCCATCTGCGACGCCCAGCCCCGACTATTCATGCTGAACACCAGGTCGCGGCGTTCGGCCGAGATCCGGTCGAAGCCGGATTCGATCACGGAGAGCCGGGTGCCCCCCTCCTCTTCTGCGAGCCGGAACTCGACGAGCGTCCTCTGCTCCTTCGCGGCGTCGAACTCCGCGTCAATCGGATACGGGTGCCAGCGGAACGCGAAGACTTCCTCGGGCTCGATCCGTTCCACGAGCGCGTCGAACTTGATGTGCTCGTAGCCGCGATTCGTGATGTTCCCCGTCGTGTGCTCGCCCACGACAAAGCCGTTTTCGAGCTTGACCCCAAACCAGGAGCTGAACTCCTCGGCGTTGGTGAGCGCACGCCAGACGCGCGACCTCGGGGCTTGCAGCAGAACGTTCTTCTCGATGCGGTCCGACGTGATCACTGAACTAGTCATAGGTAACCTCCTGGTTGCATCTTAGCCAGGCTCGGCGCAAAAAGCAACCCCGAAGTTGCACTTCTAGAATCTGCTCGGTGGGAACTGCGGCCCTTTGAAGGGACCTGCGCGCTCCGCAGGAGTCTCCGCGGAGCGCTCGTTGACACCCAGCGGATCAGCAGTGGCCGCAGGCAGTGATGGAGCACTGCGTGGTCGTGCCGCACTGGCTGGTCGGCTCGCAGGCCCGGCCGACCGTCACGACGCCGCCGCGCGGCTGGCCGAGCTGCTCGGAATCGAGCTGCAACAGGGTTTCGCGGCTCAGGCGGATCTTCTGCGGGCCGATGGCGTTCTTCTTCATGAGGATCGTTCCTTTCGCAAAGCTCCCGGGGCCCTGAATGGGCGCCGGTTATTTCGTGCTCTTGTCCGGCTTCGTCGCCAGGACCGCCGTCGCCTTGTCGATCTCCGCGGCGAACGCCTCGATGGTGCCGGCCACCTTGGGCATCTCGGCGGTCGCCTCCTTCCAGTCGCGCTGATCGAGGGCCTCGCGCACGGCGGGGAGGGTCTTGACGCCGTAGCCGGTGTAGAAGCCGGGAGCGTAGATCTGGTGGGCGTACCAGGAACGGCGCGGCAGCCCTTCCGGCCGGGTGAGCGTGCGCTCGGCCTTCATCAGGATCGCGTTCAGGCGGTCGGCCTTCTCCGCCGGCAGCGTCTTGCCCCCGGCGGTGGCGGCCGTGTAGGCCTTGGTGTAGGCGGCGGTGCTCTTCTTCAGGGCCGCCGCGGCGTTCTGGAGCGGCGAGAAGTCGAGGTAGGGGGCGACGTCGAGGCGGGGCGGCGCCACCCAATAGGTCTGGGTCGGATCGTCGACCTCCTGGAAGACCTTGTCATCCAGGCGCTGATTGCGCTCCTCGGCTTCCTGCCGCAGCGTGTCGGTGAGCTTGACGACCTCCTCCACATATTTTCCCACCGCGACGTTGAACGGCTCGAAGGTCATCGGCAGGACGTCGGCGTCGACCATGCGGAGATCGAGGCGGCCGGCGGTCTTGGCCAGGGCGACTCCGTATTCGAACGTCGGATCGCCGAAGCGGAGGAAGTGATCGAAGGAGTCGTAGGCGGAGTGGTACTGGCCGTACTCGCCCTCGCCGCCAAAACCGATGTTGAGCGCCGAGATGCCCAGGTGTTGCAGGAAGGGGGTGTAGTCCGAGCCCGATCCCAACGGCTGGAGCTGGATCTTCTTGCCGGCTTTCGCCTCCTGCTGGCGCTCGCCGGACCCGTTCAGCTGCGCGCGGGCGACGGAGCGGTCGAGGACGCTGACGTGCTTTTCCGGATCGGTGACGTCGCGGACCGCCTGGTTGACGAAGGTCTCCAACTGGTGGGAGCCGCCGGCGTTGAAGAAGCCGCGGGAGTTGCCGTCCGAGTTGATGTAGACGACCGCGTGCTCGCGCAGCTCGTCGGCGTGGGTCTCGGCCCATTCGGTCGACCCCAGCAGGCCGGGCTCCTCACCGTCCCAGGCGGCGTAGATCAGGGTGCGCTTCGGCTTCCATCCTCCCTTGGCGAGCTCGCCCACGGCGCGGGCCTCCTCCAGCTCGGCCACCAGACCGCTCACCGGGTCGGAGGCACCGTTGACCCAGCCATCGTGATGGTTGCCGCGGATCACCCACTCGTCCGGCCGCTCGGAGCCGGGGAGGCGGGCGATGACGTCGTAGATCGGCGCCAGGTCCCAGTTGAACGCCAGCTTGAGGTGGACGCGGGCGGGGCCGGAGCCGAGGTGGTAAGGAATGGGGAGCGCGCCGCGCCAGTCCTCGGGAGCGATGGGGCCGCCGAGGGCCTTGAGCAGCGGCAGGGCGTCGCCGTAGGAGATGGGAAGCACGGGGATCTTGGTGATCGTCGGCGCATCCTTGACGGCGAGCCGCTTGGCGTTTTCGGTGGCGCCGATGCCCGGGGTCAGCGGGTCGCCCGAGTAGAGCGGCATGTCCGCCACCGAGCCGCGCTGGCCGCTGTTCTCGTTGCGGTATCCACCCTTGGGATAGACGTCGCCCCGGAAGTAGCCGTCGTCGCGCGGATCGGAGTAGATCAGGCAGCCGATGGCCCCGTGCTCGCCCGCCACCTTGGGCTTGATGCCGCGCCAGGAGCCGCCGTAGCGCGCGATCACGATCTTCCCCTTGACGTCGATCCCCCGCCGCTGCAATTCCTCGTAGTCCTTGGGCACGCCGTAGTTGACATAGACCAGCTCGCCGGTGACGTCGCCGTCGATCGAGTAGGCGTTGTAGAGGGGGAGCTGCTCGGCAGTCTGGGTCGAGGTGGAGTCCCCGGCGACCGGCGGCTCGGCGAGGCTCGCCTTGAAATGGGTGGGCGCCTCCATCTCCAGCAGCCGCGTCTTGGGGGTCGGGAAGAGGACCTTGAACTGCTCGATCTCCGTCTGGTACCCCCAGGAGCGGAACAGGCCCGCCATGAACTCGGCGTTCGACTTGTCCCAGGGCGAGCCGACGTGATGGGGATGCGAGGTGATCCGCTGCATCCAGG
>DATBAW010000052.1:0-17127 GCA_036271335.1 Thermoanaerobaculia bacterium | reverse complement strand
ACGACGCGGCGCTCGGCGTCGGCGGCGCGGGCGGTGGGGAGGTCGTTCAGCGCCTGGCAGAGGGTGAAGGCGCGGCTTCCCTCGCGGGTTTCGAGGGCGAGAGTGCCCTGGCCGGGGGCCGGCAGCAGGATCTCGGGGGCGATCGGATGGGCGGGGAGATCGGTGAGCGCCAGCCGGTCGAGGCCGGCGCCGGCGAGGATGACGCCGCCGGCTCCCGTCTCGCGCCACTTGCGCAGGCGCGTGTCGACGTTGCCGCGGAGGGGCTCGACCCGCAGGTCCGGCCGGCGCATCAGGATCTGCGCCCGGCGCCGTAGGGCTCCGGTCAAGACGACGGCACCCTCGGGAAGGCCGTCGAGATCCTCGGCGGCCTCGCTCACCAGCACGTCGCGGGCGTCGGCCCGGCGGGGGAGGGCGGCGAGGGCGAGGCCGGCGGGGAGGGTCACCGGCAGATCCTTCAGGCTGTGGACGGCGAGGTCGAGCGAGCCGTCGAGCAGGCCGGCTTCCAGCTCCTGGGTGAACAGCCCCTTGCCGCCGAAGCGGGCGAGGTCGCCGGGGACCACGTCGCCGGTGGTGACGATCGGCACCAGCTCGACGGTGAGTCCCGGGTGAGCCGCTTCCAGCGCCCGCGCCATCATCCCCGACTGGGCGAGGGCGAGCGGGCTGCGGCGGGTGCCGAGGCGGAGGTGGACGCTGGTGTCGAGGATGACCGGGTCAGTCTTCGTCGTCGGCATCGAGATGGAACAGCTCGCGCACCAAGTCGAGCCGGGAGAGGTCGTCGGCGCCGTCGCGCGCGCGCAGACGGCTGCTGGGGTGGTGGAGGATCTTGCGCACCAGCGAGCGGGTGAGCCGCTCGAGCTCGGCGTGGGTCTCGGCGGGGAAGCGGGGGAGGACCTCGGCGAGCTCGGTGAGGCGGATGCGCTCCGCCTGCTTCTGCATGCGGGCCACCAGCGGCTCGGCCTCGAGGCCACGGAACCAGGAGCGGAAGTGCCCCAGCTCCTCCTGGATGATCTCCTCGGCGCGCGGCAGCTCCTCCCGCCGCCGCTTCAGGTTGCGCTCGATCAGGTGCTCCAGCGAGTCCACCGAGTGGAGGAAGACGTTCTCGACCTTGCCGGCGGCCGGATCGACGTTGCGCGGCACGCCGAGATCGACCACCAGCAGCGGTTTGCCGGCGCGTGAGCGCATCGCCTCCTCGAGCTCGCGGCGGGTGAGCACCGGCTCGTCGGCGCCGGTCGAGACGATCACCAGGTCGGCCGTGACCACCGCCTCCAGGCGATGCTCGAAGGGGAGCAGCTCCGCCTGGGCGAACTCCTGATGGAACAGCCGCGCCCGCTCGATGCTCCGGTTGGCCACCCGCAGCTCGCGGGCGCCGCGCTCGACCAGCGGCCGGGCGACCGAGCGGGCGATGTCGCCGGCGCCGATCAGCAGCACCCGGCAGTCGTCGAGGCCGCTGAAGATCTGCCGCGTCAGCTCGACGATGGCGTAGCCGAGCGACACCGCGCCGGCGGTGATCGCCGTCTCCTGGCGCGCCCGTTTGCCGGCGGTGGTGGCGCTGCGCAGCAGGCGCTTGAGCACCGGCCCCTCGGCTCCCATCGCCTCCGCCAGCGCCGCGGCGGCCTTCACCTGGCCGAGGATCTCGGGCTCGCCGAGCACCATCGACTCCAGGCCGCTCGCCACCGCCAGGAGATGCCGGGCCGCCTCGCCGTTGCGCTTCACGTACAGCCGCCCCGGCCGCTCCAGCTCCGGCTCGCGCCCCAGGAAGACCATCTCCAGGGCGGCGCGGTAGGCGCCGTCCTCGTCGCGGGGCTGCAGATAGATCTCGGTGCGGTTGCAGGTTGAGATGAGGAACGCCTCCGCCACCTCGGCGCGGGCGATCAGATGGACCAGCGCCTTCTCGGCTTCCTCCTTGCTGAACGCCACCCGCTCGCGCAGCTCGATCGGCGAGCAGCGGAAGTCGGTGCCCACGAGGAGCAGCGGCGGATCGTGACGGGGGCCGTTCAGCTCGCTGGACATGGCGGCGCGGGTTTCCGGAGCCGACTAAAGGAAGCCGTGGAAGTCCGTGAAGAAGAAGTTGACCGCCACCAGCGAGAACAGGATGACGCCGAACCCGGCGAGGCTGGCGAGGGCGGTCTGCCGCCCCTGCCAGCGATGCAGCTTGCGCATCACCAGGGCCGCCGCGTAGACCACCCAGATGGCCAGCGTGAACAGGATCTTGGGATCGTGCAGCCAGCCGTTGTGGTACAGCCGCTCGGCCCAGACCGCGCCGGTGGCCACGGCCCCGGTGAGGGTCAGGAACCCCACCCAGATGGCGCCGATCATCATCCGTTCCAGCACCTCGAGCGGCGGCAGCTTGCCGTAGAAGGTGGAGAAGCGCCCGGCCTTGAGGTCGCGGTAGAGCTGGAGATAGAGGAAGGCGTAGGCGGCGCTGACCACGAAGGCGGCGTAGCCGAGCAGGGCGAGCGAGACGTGGGTGGCGAAGAACGGGTCGTGGAAGATCGCGCGGTCCGGCGGGTTGGGGCGCGTGAACAGCGACGACAGGAGGGAGAAGAAGAAGACCAGCGACACCAGCCAGAAGCCGGTCGAGCGCGCCCGGCCGTGCCACTCCACGAACACGTAGACCACCGCCACCGCGAAGGCCACCACCGACAGCGCCTGCGACACCGTGGCCGCCGGGAACTGCTGCCACTGAACCGTCGCCGCCGCCAGCGAGGCGAGATGGAGCAGCACCGTGCCGCGCAGCGCCGGCGTCGCCGTGCGCTCGGCGAACGGCTGCGAGGCGAAAAACAGGAAGCCGTAGTCGATCGCCACCAGCAGGTAGGCGAGCGGCAGGAGGATGGCGACGACGTCGAGAAAGGTCTGCAAAAGCTGGATATCCCTATAAACCCCTCCCGGGAGGGGGACCGCCCTACAGGGGCGGGCTTTGAAGAGCCTGGGGTTTCAACCCCAGGCGGCGTGCCGTTTGCCACTTCATCATGCGGCCACCACGTCGTTACGCATTACGTCGTCGTGCCGGTCGTTCCGCGTCGTCATGCCCGCGTCGTCATTTCGTTCCCGCGCCGCCGTGTCGTTCGCCGCCACGTCGTGCCGGTCGTCATCCCAACCCGCGCCGGAGGTGGCCGTATCGGTGACGCCCCCGACCCCGCCTGGGGTTGAAACCCCAGGCTAGTCAAAGCCCGCCCCTGCGGGGCGATCCCCCTCCCGGGCGGCGGCCCCGATACCCGCGCCGTCGTGCCGTCCCCGCGTCATCCCAACCGCGCCGGAGGTGGCCGTATCACCGTATCCGTGAATACCGGCCTCCCGCCTGGGGTTGAAACCCCAGGCTAGTCAAAGCCCGCCCCTGCGGGGCGATCCCCCTCCCGGGCGGGCGGCCCCGAGCTGAACCGCGACGAGCAGCCCCCGAATGCTAGCATCTTCTTGCCCCCCCTCCCATCCGGTGGTACTGTGACCGGCCGTCTGCTAGCTGGATAGCGGACCGGCAACCTTGATCAGACAGCGGACGATCAGAGAGCGGAGCGGACATGGCCAACGCCGTCATCGTGGGGATGCAGTGGGGGGACGAGGGCAAGGGGAAGATCGTCGATCTCCTCTGCCCGGCCTTCGACGGCGTCGTGCGCTATCAGGGAGGGCACAACGCCGGCCACACGGTGAAGTTCCGCGACCGCCACTTCTCCCTGCAGCTGATCCCGTCGGGCATCCTGCACGCGGACATGCTCTGCGTCCTCGGCAACGGCATGGTGGTGGCGCCGGACGCCATGCTCTCGGAGCTCGCCCGCCTCTATGAGGCCGGCGTGCGCTTCGACGGCCGGCTGTTCGTCTCCAACCGCGCCCACGTGCTGCTCCCCTGCCACGGCATCCTCGACCGGGCGCGCGAGGAGTCGCGCGGCGCCGGCCGCATCGGCACCACCTCGCGGGGGATCGGCCCGGCCTATGAGAGCAAGGCCTCGCGCGCCGGCCTGCGGATGGTCGACCTCTTCGCGCCCGACCTCGAGGAGCGCCTGCGCGTGATCCTCCAGCGCATCCAGGCCGAGCTGGCCAGCCTCAACGGCGAGTCGCTGCCGTCGCCCGCGTTCTACCAGGACATGTGCCACACCTGGGCCGAGAAGCTGCGCCCCAGCCTGCGCGACACCGAGCAGCTCCTCAACGGCTGGATCAAGGAGGGCAAGAGCCTCCTTTTCGAGGGCGCCCAGGGGTCGCTGCTCGACATCGACCACGGCACCTATCCCTACGTCACCAGCTCCAACTCGACCGCCGGCGGCGCCTGCACCGGCACCGGCGTGCCGCCGACGCGGATCGACGGCGTCATCGGCGTGCTCAAGGCCTACACCACGCGGGTGGGGGGAGGGCCGTTCCCGAGCGAGCTGACGGAGGAGACCGGCGAGTTCCTGCGCACGCGGGGGAACGAGTTCGGCACCGTCACCGGCCGGCCGCGCCGCTGCGGCTGGCTCGACATCGTGGCCGCCCGCTACGGTCAGCTCCTCAACGGCGTCGACACCGTCGCGCTGACCAAGCTCGACGTCCTCGACGACTTCGACGAGATTCCGGTCTGCATCGCCTACAAGCTCCACGGCGAGACGCTGAACACGTTTCCGCCCGACCGCCGTTCGCTGGAGGCGGCCGAGCCGGTGCTGCGCACGTTCAAAGGATGGAAGACGTCGACCGTCGGCATCCTCGACTGGGAAGGCCTGCCGAAAGAGGCGCGGGACTATATCGATTTCATCGAGCAGGAGATCGAGGCGCCGGTCACCCTGGTCTCCACCGGCCCTCGCCGCGAGGAGACGATCGTCCGCTCCGACGCCAGCCTGGAGCGCCTGACCTCCGGGCGTCTCGGCCGCGTGCTCGAGCAGAGATAGACGTCCTTTTCCACCCTTCGCCCCGACAAAATGTTGTTCCGCCCGGGCTCGCCGAAGGCCGGCCCGCAGCGGCGGCTCGTCCGCCAGGGCAGACGGACGACCGGTCCAGCAGGGCGAGTCGCCGGCCTGGGCGAGAGGACCGTCGGCCCCCCGCGGCGGAACGTCGGCCCAGGTAGGCCGGAATCCCGCCAGCCTGGGCGAACCGCCGACCCACACAGGCGAGCCGTCCGCCGCGGCGGGTTGGAGGCCGGCCAGCCCTGGCGGAACGACGTGACGGCCGGGCCGAACGTCCGTTCAGACGGCGGGTTCAGGCTCGAACGGTGCCGGAATGTGATTCGGGGCATCGGGACGGTGCTGTGAACCGGCGCAAACCGTTGATTCCAGGGCGGGCCGTCAGAGACCCCAGCCCTGGGCCCGCAGATTGAGAGTCTGCGGCCTTCGAGCCTAAGGGGAGGAGCCTGGGCGGGCTATGAACGGATTGAGAACGCGGACGCCGTTCAAGTCCTGGTCGTGCTGAAGGTCTTCCGTGAGAAGAAATCGGCATCCTGCCAGCTTGGCGGCGGCTGCGATGAGGCAGTCCCAGAACGAGAGTTGGTAGCGGTCCTGGAGGTCCCAGGCATCAGCGATGACCCGGAGGTCAACGGAAATCGGGTGCCATGCCGCCAGATCGATGACCTCTCGTCGAGCCATCTCCGGGTTCAGGCCCGGTTTCAGCTTCTGCGTCGCGTTGAGATAGAACTCTTGCAGCACCTGGGTGCTCAACCGGCCACTGCGGGTTCGCCAGAGATGGACCAACCAGGCCGCGGCTGCCTCTTGCTTCTCGGGATTGGCGTCGTCGTGGCGGTAAAGCAGGACGTTCGTATCAACGAACACGGGGGCGTTCATAGAGCGTCTCGCGAGCGGGGTAGGTGTCCGAGTCGTTGATGTGGGAAGGCTTGCTCGCGAGGAAACTTGCCATGGCCTCCTCGTACGTCTTCTCTTCGCCCATCTGCTTCCGGAGCATCTCTGCAAGGTACCGCGAGACACTCTGGTTCTGCTCTGCTGCGCGAACCCGTACCCAGAGAGCGACATCTTCCTCCAGGGCCACGGTGATGTTCTTCATGGCTCGATCTTAGGAGACCACGAAGTTCGTGTAAAGACCCCGCCGAAGGCCGGCGCTCGGCGGACTACGATTTCGCGCCATTTATCCGCGGCCCGGGCGAAATCAAGATCATGGTCAATGACGGCTATTCATGGGTGCGCCGCAATGAAGACTGTCTGCGCGAGCGTTTCCTGAAACAGCCGAACGATCCGACCCTGGTGGTGCACATCGCCGAAGACACGCCGCTTCTGGTGCGGCTCGCCAAGAAGTCCGCCAAGACCGCCAGGGAGCAGCGTGCCGACATCCTGAAGTTGCGCGAGCGCCTTGGCCTGATCGCAGACGAGACGGGTTACAAGAAGCTGGAAATCCTGTCGTCCTGGACATCGAGGGAGAGGGCGCCCCCCCTGAGGGAGAGGGGCTCCACGCAAGATCGCCAGCGGGGGGAGGATCTCCCGGCGAGGGAGACCCCTCTCCCAACACGTTACCGCGCTCCGGAGATCTATCCCTGCCGGAAGACCGACTGCGGCTCGATGCGAGCGGCCTTCCTGGCCGGAAGGTAGCTCGCCAGCAGCCCCAGCCCCATGATGAACAGAGCGGCGGCGGCAAACGTCACGGGATCGCCGGGAGCCACCTGGAAGAGCTGACTCCGCAGCAGGCGGGTGATCCAGAAGGAGAGCGTCAGGCCCAGGACCAAGCCGGGCAGGAGCCGCAGGAGGCCCTGCCTGACGACGAGTTGGAGCACCTGCGCAGGGCTGGAGCCGAGCGCCATCCGGAGCGCGATCTCGCGCGAGCGTCGCGCCACCGAATGGGCGGTGACGCTGTAGAGCCCGAGCGTCGCCAAGGTGACGGTAACGGCCGAGAAGCCGCCGAAGAGCCAGAGATTGAAGAGGAGGCTCGCCGTGGTCGCCGCGATCAGCTCGTCCATCGTCCGCAGCTTCGTCACCGGCAGATCGGGAGCCAGCTGTCCCACCCGGGCGCGGACGGTGGCGGCCAGCGCCGCCGGATCCGCGGCGCTGCGCACGACGACCGACATGATGCGCCGGGAGCTCTGCGGATGGGGCAGGTAGAGCTGCTCTCGCGATTCGGCGGTCAGCGCGTCGTGCTTGACCGCTCCGACCACGCCGACCACCGTCAGCCAGCCCGCTTCCGGCCGGTCCGGCAGCAGCAGGTGTTTGCCGACCGGGTCCTGGGCCGGCCAGAGCCGGCGCGCGAGCCGGCTGTCCACGAGCACCACGCCCGGAGCCCCGGCCCGGTCCTCGACCCCGAACAGGCGGCCCCGCTCGAGGGGGATGCCGAGGGTCTGGAAATAGCCGGGGGTCACCACCCGCCACGAGGCCGTGGGGTACGACTCGCCGGACCGCGCCGCCGCGGCGCCCTCGGCCTTGACCTCCCCCGACATGTCGCTGCCGCTGAATGGGAGGTCGGAGATGGCGGCGGCGGAGCGGACACCGGGGATGGCGCGGAGCTCGCCGAGCAGACCGGCGAAGAATTCGACGGACTTGGCAGGCTCGGAGAATCCCGTGCGGGGGAGGAAGATCTGGAACGTCAGCAAATGGTCGGGGCGGAAGCCCGGGTCCACCCGTCGCGCCCGCAGGAAGCTCTCGGTGAGCAGCCCGGCGCCGATGAGCACCAGGAGGGCCAGCGCCACCTGAGCGGTGACCAGGAGGCTGCGGGTGCGCTGGCTGCGCGCGCTGCTGCCGGCGCCCTCGCCCCCGTCCTTGAGCGCCTCCATGCCGCGCTGATCCAAGGCCCAGACGGTGGCGAGCACGCCGAATCCCAGACCGGCGGCCAGAGCAAGGCCCAGCGCGAGAGGGAGGGCGGCGTGGTCGACGGCGATCTCGTCCAGCCGCGGAACGCCGCGCGGCGCCAGGGCGACGAGCGCGCTCACGATCCAGAACGCCAGCAGCAGGCCCAGCGCGCAGCCGGAGAGGGCCAGCAGGGTCGCCTCGGTCGCCAGGGGGCGGGCGAGGGCCACGGGGCCGGCGCCCAGGGCGGAGCGGATCGCGAGCTCCCGGCGCCGGTCGGTCGCCCGGGCGAGCATCAGATGGACGACGTTGCCGCAGGCGGTCAGGAGCACCAGCGCGCCCGCCGCGAAAAGGGCCAGCAGGGCCGGACGCGCCTCTTGGACGAGGTCGTCCCGCAGGGGGGTGAGCCGGATACCCCAGCCCGCCGGGTAGACCTCCGGATACTCCCGCTCCAGGCGGCGGGCCAGAACGTCCATCTCCGCCCCCGCCTCCGCGAGCGAGACCCCGCGGCTCAGGCGCCCCACGGCGAGCGCCGCCCGGGCGGTGCGCGGCGGGGCCAGCGCGCCGCCGACGGTGAGCGGCGCCCAGAGGTCGAAGTCCTCGTCGCCGAAATGGAAACCCGCCGGCAGGACGCCGACGATCGTGTACGGCTCGCTGTTGAGGGTCAGGGAGCGCCCGACGATTCCAGGATCGCCGCGGAAGCGGTTCCGCCAGAGGCTGTGGCCGAGCACGACCACCCGGTCCCGGCCCGGCGTCTCCTCCTCGGCGGTGAAGGTGCGGCCCAGCGCCGCGCGCGCTCCGAGCATCGGGAAGAACGACACGGAGACCTTCGCCCCCGCCAGTTGCTCGGGCTCGGCAAGGCCGGTCAGGTTGAACCGCCAGCCGAGCAGCCCGGCGACCGGCGCCAGGGCCGAGCTCTGCCGCCGGAGGTCGAGCAGCTCGGGCTCGGACAGCGGCGCCGACGGCAGATCGCGGTCGGGGAAGCTGCTCCGGATCACCACCAGCCGTCCGGGGTCCGGGAAGGGGAGAGGCCGGATCAGGGTGGCGTGGACGATGGTGAAAACGGCGCCGTTGGCGCCGATGCCGAGGGCGATGCACGCCACGACCGCCAGGGCGAAGCCGCGCGCCCGCCCGAGGGCGCGCAGGCTCAGCCGGAGATCCCTGGCAAGGCTGCTCGAGCCCTTCATCCGGCGGCGCGTTCCGCGGTCCTTGACCCACTCATACGAAGCCGCTAGGTTATAGCGATCCCTGAACGGATGCCAGGGTGTCCATTCCTCCGAAAGAGATGCATGAGACCCGGAACCTGGAGAAATGTGGGCGTTTGTCTGGTCGCGGCCCTCGTCTGCGTCCTGGCCGGACGCGGGCAGAACCAGGCGGCGGTGGCCGCCTGGAAGCCCGAGATCCCCAGGACGTGGGATGAGAAGGAGCTGGCGACCTACGACGTGCCGCTGGCGAACCCGGCCGCGACACCCAGGCACCTGTCCGCCGAGTACTACTACAAGATCCCGGTCCGTCCGATCTTCAAGAGCTATCCGGTCTATCGCCCCGGCAAGGAGCCCGCCGGCTATTTCGAGCGGCTGAAGACGGTGGAGCCGGAGACCGCGTTCGATCCGGACAAGCTGCGCACGGAGGCCGACTGGACCGCGGCCGGGGAGCTCGTCTTCGCGGCGCCGATCGCCTACGATGCCCTGGTCAGGGTGGAGGACGTGCGCGACTCCGCCTGGTACGAGCGGACGGGCGTGCCGGTGGCGGGCGACGGCACCGTCCCCTTCTTCCGCTACGTGGTGCGCGAGAAGGGGAAGGTCGAGCTGGGACAGTTCTCCTGCGCCACCTGCCACACCCGGGTGATGCCCGACGGCAAGGTGATCCCGGGAGCGCAGGGCAATCTTCCCCTGGGCCGGCTCGACGGGCTCGACCAGCGGCGGCGGAGCGCCCAGGCCGAGCACCCACAGGACTATCTCGACCGCTTCCACTCCCGCTCGCGGGGAACCTATGGGGCGCCCTGGCTGGGCGACGAGGATCCGCAGAAGCGCATCGTGGCGATGTCGGCCGAGGGCTTCGCCGCGGCGCACGAGGCGATCCCCCCGGGCGTCCAGGCGCGCTTCGGCACCGGCATGACCCATCCGGTCCAGGTGCCGGACCTGATCGGCGTCCGCGATCGGCGCTACCTGGACCGCACCGGACACGCGCAGAACCGTTCGATCGCGGACCTGATGCGCTACGCCGCGCTCAACCAGGGGATGGCGTTCTTCGATCGCTTCGGCGACTTCCAGCCGACGCCGCCGCCGGCGGATCCGACGGTCCTGAGCCGCTACAGCGACGAGATGCTGTACGCGCTGGGTCTCTACATCTACGCGCTGAAGCCGCCGGAGAACCCGAACCGACCGGATGCGCTGTCGGCGCGCGGCAAACGGGTCTTCGAGCGCGAGGGGTGCGACGGCTGTCACACGCCACCGCTCTACACCAACAACAAGCTGACGCCGGTGGACGGTTTCACGCCGCGGCCGGACCACCCGCAAGGGGCCGACATCCTCCCCTTCTCGGTGGGCACCGATCCGGGGCTCGCCCTCTACACCCGCCGCGGCACGGGGCTCTACAAGGTGCCGTCGCTCAAGGGGTTGTGGTACCGCGGTCCGCTGGAGCACTCCGGGTCGGTCGCCACCCTCGAGGACTGGTTCGATCCGCGGCGGCTGCGCGACGACTACGTCCCCACCGGCTTCCGCGGCGCCGGCGTCCAGGCGCGGCCGGTGATCGGCCACCGGTATGTGCTGACGCCCTCGGAAGCCGATCGCAAGGCTCTGATCGCGTTCCTGAAAACCTTGTGATGCCGGGGATCGGCGGGAGGATCGACATGGAAGCCCGATCGGCACGTCGCGGCAAGGCTCTGACCGCCTTCTGCGCGCTCCTGCTCGTCGCCTGCTCGCTGCCGGCGGAGACGATCTATCGGATCGACCGCAATCACACGACGATCGGCTTCGCCGCTTCGATCCTGGGGCTGAGCAAGGTGACGGGCAAGTTCCCGGACTTCGAGGGGACCATCGTGGTGCCCGACGACGGCGACCTCGCCAAGGCTACCGTCTCGGTGCGCATCCAGGCCGCGAGCGTCGACACCGGCATCGCCGACCGCGACCAGCACCTGCGGACGCCCGACTTCTTCTCGACCGGGACGTTCCCGCAGATCACCTTCCAGAGCAAGAGCGTCCGCAAGACCGCCGACGGCTACGCGGTGCGCGGCGACTTCGCCCTGCGCGGCGTCACGAAGGAGATCGAGATCCCCTTCCAGATCACCGGTCGCAAGGGCAAGGTCCTCGGCGCCCACGCGAGCTTCCCCCTCAACCGCCGCGACTATGGGGTCTCCTGGTCGCGGGTGATGGAGGACGGCGCGCAGTTCGTGGCGGACGAGGTGACGGTGGAGATCAGCCTGATCACGCGGGTGGGGCTCTCGCCGGAGGAGTACAAGAAAGTGATGGAGAACCGGAGGCCGGACGCCAAGGACTGACTCTCCACCGGTCCCGGTGGTGCTTCCAGGCGAGACCGACGGAATGGATCCATTGCAGAGAGCCGTCCATCTGGTCGGGGTGTTGCGCGCCCGGGCCGGCGAGCGCCCGGACCATCCGATCTACACCTTCCTCCGCGACGGGGAAGGCGACGCGGAGGAGCTGACGCTCGCCGGGCTCGACGTGCGGGCGCGGGCGGTGGGGGCCGAGCTGCAACGGCTGGGAATCGGCGACGAGCCGGTTCTGCTCCTCGTCCCCTCCGGGCTCGACTTCGCCGCCGCCTTCTTCGGCTGTCTCTACGCCGGCGCGATCGCCGTCCCGGCCTATCCGCCACGCCCGAACCGGCCCGACTCCCGGCTGCAGGCGATCGCCAGGGACGCCCGTCCGCGGGCGGTGCTCACCACCGCGGCGCTGCTCCCCCGGCTCGCGGCGTCCGCGCAGTCCATGGAGGAGCTGCGCGAGGCGCGATGGATCGCCGTCGATGCCCTGGACGGTGGCCTGGCGGAGGCGTGGCGGGAGCCCACGCTCGACAGCAGCTCCCTGGCATTCCTTCAGTACACCTCGGGCTCGACCTCGAACCCGCGCGGCGTGCGGGTGAGCCACGGCAACCTGCTCGCCAACGAAGAGGCGATCGGCCGCGCCTTCGCGCAGTCGGAGGAGTCGGTGGTGGTGAGCTGGCTGCCGCTCTTCCACGACATGGGGCTGATCGGCGGCCTGCTGCAATCCCTCTGGTCGGGCGGCCGCTCCGTTCTGATGACCCCCGCCGCTTTCCTCCAGAAGCCGCTGCGCTGGCTGGCGGCGATCAGCCGCTACCGGGCGACCACCAGCGGCGGTCCCAACTTCGCCTACGAGCTGTGCGCGGAGAGGATCGGCGAAGCGGAACGGGCGAATCTCGACCTCGCCGCCTGGTCGGTGGCGTTCAACGGCGCCGAGCCCGTGCACGCGGGGACGCTGGCGCGTTTCGCGGCGGCTTTCGCGCCCTGCGGCTTCCGGCGCCAGGCCTTCCTGCCTTGCTACGGCCTCGCCGAGGCCACGCTGTTCGTCGCCGGCGGCCGATTGACGGAGCCGCCCGTGGTCGTGCGGGTGGAGGCGGCAGCCCTGGAGCGGAGCCGCGCGGTCGAGAGCACGGACCCGGAGGTGCCAGGGCGGGAGCTGGTGGGGTGCGGCGCCGCGGCCGAGGCGCATCAGGTATCGGTCGTCGATCTCGGGTCGCTCCGCCCCTCCCCGCCGGGCCGGGTGGGGGAGATCTGGGTCGCCGGCCCCAGCGTAGCTGCCGGCTACTGGCACCGGCCGGCGGAGCAGGCGGATCCGTTCGGCGCCCGTCTCGCCGGCGGTGAGGCCCGGTTTCTGCGTACCGGCGACCTCGGTTTCCAGCTCGGCGGCGAGCTGTTCATCACCGGCCGGATCAAGGACCTGATCATCCTGCGCGGCCGCAACCACTATCCGCAGGATCTGGAGCGGACGGCCGAGCGGGCGCATCCGGCCGTGCGCGCGGGGTGCGGCGCCGCGTTCCCGGTGGAGTCGCGGGGGGAGGAGCGGCTGGTGATCGTCTGTGAGCTGGAGCGGACCGCGGGGCGGGAGGCGGCCGCCGCCCTGGACGCGATCCGCCAAGCGGTGGCGGAAGAGCACGAGGTCCAGGTCCACGACGTGGTGCTGGTCCGCACCGGCACGGTGCCCAAGACGAGCAGCGGCAAGATCCGGCGCCACGCCTGCCGGGACCTGTATCTGGCGGAGGGACTGGTCGTCGTCGCCCGGAGCGCGTTCGCCGCCGAAGTCGCCGCGCGAGACGTCGTCCCGGAGCCCGCCGCGGCGCCAGGCCGGACCGCGCTCGCCATCCTGCCGCTGGCGGAGAGGTGCGCGGCACTGGAGACCTATCTGCGGAGCCGCGCCGCCCGGGCCCTGCGCCGTCCGGTCGCCGCGGTCGATCCGGCACAGCCGCTGGCCGCGTTGGGGCTCGACTCGCTGGCCGCGATCGAGCTCCAGCACGCGGTCGAGACCGACCTCGGAGTCGAGCTCGATCTGGAGGAGCTGTTCGCGGAGGCGAACGTGGCCGGTCTCGCGGCGGGGCTCGCGCAGGCGATGGAGAGGGAGGCCACGCCGGCGCGGATTCCGCCACTCGCCGGTGAGGAGGAAGCCGAAATCCCGCTCTCTCACGGCCAGGAAGGACTCTGGTTCCAGAGCCGGCTCGCGCCGGAGAGCGCGGCGCACCAAGTCGCGGCGGCGGCGCGGGTTCCGGGTCTCGACAGCGCCGCCCTGCGCCGCGCCTTCGAGGCGCTCGTGGACCGGCACGCGGTTCTGCGCTCCACCTTCGTCGAACGCGCGGGGGAGCCGGTGCAGCGCATCGCCGCGCGGGCAGAGGTCGCCTTCCAGATCGAGGACGCCCATGGCTGGACCGATCAGGAGGTCGAAGCGCGGCTGGCCCGGGAAGCGTGGCGCCCCTTCGACCTGGAGAATGGGCCTCCGCTGCGGATCGCGGTCTTTGAACGCTCGGGCGGACCTTCGGACGAACGGCCGGACGGCGAGGGCGTCCTGGTGCTCGCTCTCCATCACTTGGTGTGCGACTTCTGGTCGCTCGCGGTGCTGGCACGCGAATTGGGGGAGCTCTATCGGCAGGAAACCGGCGGCGCTGGCGCGGATCTGCCGCCGCTCCCTGCGACCTGGGGCGGCTGGGTGCGCCGGCAGCGGCAGCTCCTGGCCGGCCCCGAGGGGGAGCGGCTGTGGGGCTTCTGGCGGCAGCGTCTGGCAGGCGAGCTTCCCGATCTCGAGCTCCTCACCGACCGGCCGCGAAATGAGCCGGGCGATCCCGAGGGCCGGGCCGGGACGGTGACCCTGCGGGTGGGTGAGGCGGAAGCGGCCGCTCTCCGGGCGCTGGCCCGGGGGCGGCGAGCGACGCTCAACATGGCCCTCCTCGCTCTCTTCGAGGTGGTCCTCCACCGCTGGACCGGTCAGGAGGACCTGCTGATCGGATCGCCCGCCGCGGGGCGGAGCGCGCCGGAGCTGGCGCCGCTGGTGGGCTACTTCGCCAACCCGGTGGTGCTGCGGGCCGACCTCTCCGGAGATCCGTCACTGGTGGAGATCCTCGACCGCGCCCGTGGCACGGCGCTCGCCGCCCTGGCGCACCAGGGCTTCCCGTTCCCGGTGCTCGTCGAGCGCCTGCGGCCGTCCCGAGACCCCGGGCGACCGCCTCTCGTCCAGGCCGTGCTCGCGTTGCAGCGCGCTCACCTCGCGAGCCAGGAGGGGCTCGCCGCCTTCGCGCTGGGCCTCCCGGGGTCGCGCATGGAGCTGGGCGGGCTCGTCCTGGAGCCCCTCGCGCTGGCGCGCCCCTCGACGGAGTTCGAGCTGACGCTGCTCTGCGCGGATCTCGACGGCGGCCTCGCCTTCACGCTGGAGCACCGCGCCGCGCTCTTCGACAGCGCGACCATGGCGCGGCTGTTGGGGCACCTCGGAGCGCTGCTCGCCGCGGTGGACCGGCCGGAGGTGCCGGCCGCCGACCTGCCGATCCTCACCGTCGCCGAGCGGGAACAGCTCGCTGCCTGGAACCGGACGACGACGGCAGAGCCGGTGCCAGGGGCCTGCATCCACGAGTTGGTCGCGGCACAGGCGGCGCGGCAGCCGTCGGCATTGGCGATCGCGTATGGCGAGCGGCGGCTGAGATATGGCGAGCTCGACGGCTGGGCGAACCGGATCGCCCGCGCGCTACGGGCGAAGGGCGTCGGGCCCGAGGCCGTGGTGGCGATCTGTCTGGAGCGCTCGCCGGAGCTGGTCGCCGGTGCACTCGCCGTGCTCAAGGCCGGGGGCGCCTATCTGCCGCTCGATCCGGCACAGCCGCCGGAACGCCTGGCCTTTTTCCTGGCGGATGCGGGCGCGCGATGGGTGCTGACCCGGGAGAGTCTCGCGCCGTGCCTCACCGGCGCCGCGGCCGAGCGGCTGCTGCTCGACCGGGAGGGCTTCGAGAGCGAGAGCGCGGGGAGCCTGGCCGCCGGCGTGCTCCCCGGAAACCTCGCCTACCTGATCTACACCTCGGGCTCGACGGGTGTGCCGAAGGGCACTGAGCTGAGCCACGCGGGGTTGGCCAACCTCGTGGCCTGGCACCGGCGCGCCTACGCCCCGGGTCCAGACGACCGCGCCGCGCTCGTCGCAGGTGTGGGGTTCGACGCTTCGGTGTGGGAGATGTGGCCCTATCTGGCCGCCGGCGCGAGCCTTTGGGTGCCACCGGAGGAGACGGTGCTGGAGCCGGCCGGGCTGCTGCGCTGGCTGGCGGCGGGTGCGATCACGCACGCCTTCCTGCCGACGCCGCTCGCCGAGCTGGTGCTGGGCGAGCCGCCGCCCGCGGGGCTCGCGCTGCGCTGGTTGCTGACCGGCGGCGATCGCCTCCACCGCCGGCCGGCTCCGGGATCTCCGTACACGCTGGTCAACCATTACGGTCCGACCGAGAGCACCGTGGTGACGAGCGCCGGAGAGGTGCCACCCGCCGGGGAGGAGCACCGGCCGCCGGCGATCGGCTGGCCGATCGACCACCTGCGGGTCTGGCTGCTCGACGCCGCCTTCGGGCCGGTGCCGGTGGGGGTGGCCGGCGAGCTGTGCGTGGGTGGCGTTGGGCTCGCTCGCGGCTACCTGCGCCGGCCGGAGATGACCGCGGAGAAGTTTGTGCCGGACCCGATGGCCACGGCGGAAGGAGAGCGGCTCTACCGCACCGGCGACTTGGCGCGACGGCTCCCGGACGGCAGCCTGGAGTTCCTCGGACGCGTCGACCAGCAGGTCAAGGTCCGCGGCTTCCGCATCGAGCTGGGGGAGATCGAGGCGACGCTGCTGCGCCAGCCCGGGGTACGGGCTGCGGCGGTTCTCGCGCTCGGGCAGCGGTTGGTGGGCTACGTGGTGGCAGAGGGGGAAGAGCCACGGACGGCGGATCTGCGGCGGGAGCTGGGCCTCTGGCTACCGGAGCCCATGGTGCCCGCGGCATTCGTGGTGCTGCCGGCACTGCCGCTGACGCCGAGCGGCAAGGTAGATCGTCTGGCCTTGGCGCAGATCGAGCCCGAGCGCGAGACGGCGACCGCCTTGGAGACGCCGCGCACGCCAGTCGAAGATCTCCTCGTCGGGATCTTCCAGCAGGTCCTGGAAGTCGAGGCGGTCGGCATCCAAGACGGCTTCTTCGATCTGGGCGGTCATTCGCTGCTGGCCACCCGCGTCGTGTCGCGGGTGCGGCAGACGTTCGGCGTGGAGTTGCCCCTCCGCGAGCTGTTCGAGGCGCCGACGGTGGCCGGCCTGGGGGAACGGATCGCGGCGGCTCTGCGAGCGGGAGGTGAGCCGGCACCGCCGCTCTTGGCGGGATCGCTCGACGGGCCGCTGCCGCTCTCCTATGCCCAGGAGCGGCTCTGGTTCCTCGACCGGCTGGAGCCTGGGAGCGCGGCCTACAACATGCCGGCGGCGTTCCGGCTGGAGGGCCTACTCGCGGAAGAGGCGCTGGAGCGCGCCTTTACGGAAATCGTGCGGCGCCACGTGGTGCTGCGCACCCGTTTCGTCGAGGTCGAGGGCCAGCCGACGCAGGTGATCGATCCCACGCCAGCGTTCGGGCTCCGGAAAATCGACTTGGCGGCTCTACCCGTCGCGTGGCGCGAGCGGGAGCTGGCGCGACTGGCGCGGGAGGAGGCTGCGGGTCCTTTCGACCTCGCGCGTGGGCCCCTGCTGCGCGTGGGCTTCGTGCGGCTTGGGAAGGAAGATCACGGGCTTCTGGTCACCCTGCATCACATCGCGAGTGACGGCTGGTCGGTGGGCGTGTTGGCGCGCGAGGTCGCGGATCTCTATGGAGCGTCTGAGCACTCTGAGCACTCCTCCTTGCCGGAGCTGCCGGTGCAGTACGCGGACTATGCGCGCTGGCAGCGGCAGTGGTTGCAGGGCGAGGTATTGGAGGAGAGGCTCGGCTGGTGGCGGCAACGTCTGGCCGGTGCTCCGGCCCTCCT
>DATBAW010000051.1:0-5881 GCA_036271335.1 Thermoanaerobaculia bacterium | reverse complement strand
GGACGTCGAGGTGATCAAGGGGGAGCCCTGGGGCTATCGCCTGCGCACCCAGGTTCACACCGAGATCGATCCCGTGGCCGGCGGCGTGCGGGTCGGCTATCACGCCCGGGGAACCAACGACGTGGTCGCCGTCACCGGCTGCCCGCTGCTGGTGCCCGAGCTGGAGGCCCTGCTCCGCGACCTCCCCACCCTCCTTGGCCCGGACGCGCCGCAACGGATCGACCTGGCGGCGGGAGACGACGGCGCGGTCACCGTCGCGCCGGTGATCCCCGGCCTGCCGCACGGCGAGGTGTCGACCAAGATCGGGGAGATCACCTACGCCTATGACGCCCGCGGCTTCTTCCAGGGCCATCGCGGATTGCTTCCCCGCCTCGTGGACGTCACGGTCGGCCCCTGGACGGGGGAAACGGCGGTCGACCTCTACTCCGGCGTCGGCCTGTTCAGCCTGCCCCTCGCCCGCCGCTATGGCAAGGTGATCGCCGTCGAGGCCGACCAGATCGGCTCGCGCTACGCCCGGCTCAACGTGCGGCGCAACCAGATCTCCAACGTCGACGTGGTGAACCAGGTCGTCGAGAGCTGGGTGAAGTGGATGCCGGAAGGGCTCGACCGGGTGATCGCCGACCCTCCGCGCGGTGGCCTGGCCCGCGAGGTGCGCAACGCCCTGCTCGTGCGCCGGCCCGCCCGGCTGACCTACGTCTCCTGCCACCCCGCCGCCCTCGCCCGCGACCTGCGCCAGCTCGTACCCGCTTTCCGGATCGAGAGCTTCACCTTCTTCGACCTGTTCCCGCAGACCGGTCACATGGAGGTGGTGGTGCAGATGGTGCGGGCGGAGGCGGCGGCGGCGGAGCCTGAGGCCGTGCCCGAGGCTGAGGAGTAAAACGGGTCCCAAGGACCTCAAGGACCACAGGGGCGAAGAACTCCCCCTGGCCGTCTTTTGTCCTTGCAGTCCCTGTAGTCCCCTGGGTCCCTGGTTTCCTTTTGCCCAAGGCCGGTGTCCAACTCTCCAGATGAGCTTCCTGGCCACAGCGATCTCCACCGGCACCTGGGGAGGTGACGTGCGCGACCGTCCGGAGACGGGAGAGGAAACGCGCCTGCTCGCCGCCCTGGCGGCCGGGGACCGGAGCGCCGCCGAGCGGCTGGTGGAGCGGACGTACCGCGGGGTGTTCTCACTGCTGCGCCGGCTCTCGGGCGACGCCGAGCTGGCGGCAGACTTGACCCAGGAGACCTACCGCAAGGCGTGGGCGGCGCTCCCCGGCTTCGACCGGCGGGCGCAGTTCTCGACCTGGCTGTTCCGCATCGCCTACACCACCTTCCTGAACCACGTGCGCCGCCCCCGGCGCCTCGTGCCTCTCGAGGAGAAGCACGAGGCGACCGTCGCGGACCCCGCGCCGGCCGCCGACGAGATGGTGGGGCAGGGGATGGAGGGGGACCGGCTGCGGCGCGCGGTGCTCGCGCTGCCGGACGAGCTGCGCTATCTGGTGACCGCCGTCTTCTGGGGCGACCTGCCGGTCAAGGAGATCGCGCTCCAGGAGGGGATCACGCCGGTCGCCATCCGGAAGCGTCTCAAGAAGGCGTTCCGGCTGCTGGCTCTCAGCCTGGAGGAGGACGCCCGATGAGCCGTTGGAACGAGCGCGAGATCGCCCGGAAGCTCGCGGAGCGCGACGAGCTCGAGCCGCCGGCCGGGCTGCTGGAGAAGATCAAGGGCGAGATCCCGCCGACGATCCCGGTCGGCGTGCCGCGGTTGGAGACGCGGCGGCCGTCACAGTCTCCGCAGCGCTGGCTGATCGCCGCCTCGCTGGTGGCGATGGTCGGCGCCGGCCTCTTCGCCCTCCGGGTCCAAAGAGAGGCGCCGCCGACAGCGGCCTTGGCAAGCCCTGCGGGTCCCCCGGAGAAGGATCTCCGCGCCGTCCCCGAGGATGGAGGACAGGGCGCCGTTCCGCTTCCGGATGCGCTCCAGCGCCGGGCGGAGGAATCGCGACGGCCCCAGCAGGCCTTGCCAGTGCCTCCTCCTCCGCCGCCTCTGCTCAAGAAGGACCAGGAGGCGCTCAAGGCGCTGGAGTACAGCCGTCCTCCGGTGCGGGAGCAGCGGTTGCAGGCGGGAGTCGTGGGTGGGGTCGCGGGAGGAGCGGTAGCCGCGCCGCCGCCGCCGCCCCCCGCCGCTCCCGCGCCATCCCCTGCCCCAAAGCCGGAGGTGGAGGAGAACATTGCGGTCGTCACCGAGTCCCCCCTGCACGAGGAGCGGCGGGCCGGCTCGGCCCGCGCTGAGCCGGCAGCCCCGGCGGTGCGAGATCCCTGGGCCGTTCTGCAGCAGACGCCCGGCGTTGTGACCGACCGGATCAACGTCGGCGGCAACGAGAGCGGCCGGCAGAGCGAGTACGTCGGCCCCGGCAATCCCTACGCGGACGCGGCGGCTCACCCGGTCTCCACGTTCCGGCTGGTCGCCGGCGCGCCGTCCGACGCGGTCTCGAACCGGGTCGACTCACCGGTGATTTACTACGATTTCGACGTCTTCGGGCCCATGCCGGAGCCTGGGGCCGTCGCGATCACGGCCGAGGGCGCGCCCACGCCCTTCGTCCCCGGGCCGCGCTTCCGGCTGCTGCGCTTCCACATCGGCGGCGCGCCCACGGGCACCCGAGTGGAGGTGAGCTTCAATCCCCTGGCGGTCGCCCGCTACCGGCCGGTCGGCGACGGCCCCACCGGTCTTTACGAGATCGAGCTGCACCCCGGCGCTCCCCGCGCCGGCCAGGTGGCGACACTGCGTCTGGTCGACCCGCCCGGGAACGAGCGGGAGGTGGCGCTGTCGGACTTCGCCCGTTCCTGGGAGCAGGCGTCGCCGGATTTCCGGGTGAGCGCCCTGACGGCGCGGTTCCTGGACGTCCTGAAGCGCGCGCCCAGCGCCAAAGAGGATCTCGCCGGGATCGTCCGCCAGGTGCGGGAGATCGACAAGCAGCCCGGAGGCGCCGGCGCCGCCGAGCTGGCCGACCGGATGGAGAAGGCGGCGGGGCTGCGGCCTTAGAGCCTCTGCAAGAATTTCCGTAGGGGCGGCCCTATGTGGCCGCCCTGGGCGGGGTACCTTTTCGCGAGCAGGGCGGCCACATAGGGCCGCCCCTACGAAGGCGGCAGGGTTGGTCAAAGTTCTGTGCGGCGCCCTTAGTTCCCGCCCTTCTTCTCGCCCTGCCGCAGCTGCTCCTTGAGCACCTCCGTCTCCCGTTCGAGCTGCTCGACGCGGTCGCGCAGGGACTGGTCCTCGTGCCCCTTGGCCTCGGCGGTGCGGATCCGCTCGATCGCCTTCTCGGCGTTGCGCTGCTGGCGGCCGTCGGCCTCCAGGCGGGCGCGGTGCTCGATGGCCGGGATCGAAGCGGGGTCCTCGAGCTCGCCGAGGCGGCGGTAAGTGGCCTCGCGGAACGAGTAGTAGGGGTCGTCGAGGTAGCTTTCGATGATCTTGCGGACCTCGTCGTGGCGGTGGTGGTCGTGCTTGGCGATGGTGATCAGGGCGTCCAGCGCCTCGCCGCGGCTCGGGATCGGAGCGCCGTACTTCGCCAGGCGCACGGCGTGATCCCAGGCGTGGTCGGGATCGACCTGAGCCAGCGATTTGATCGCCGCGCCGCGGACCACCTCCCGGTGGCTCTCCTGGGAGAGGGCGGCCACCAGCAGCGGCGCCACCTCCGCGCGCTGGTTGTCGAACTCGCCGAGAGCGCCGGCCGCCGCGGCGCGCACGGCGTAGCTGTCGTCCGTCTCCAGAGCGGTCTTGAGGATCGGGATCAGCTCGGCGTGGTCGTGGAAGGAGCCGAGCGCGTCGACGACGGTCGACCGCACGCGGCTGTCCTTGTCGGCGATCGCGGCGCGGAGGGCCGCCAGCGCGGAATCCTTCTTGATCTCACCCAGCGCCTTGGCGGCCTCCCGACGGGTGGCGTAGAACGGCTGGTCGCGCAGGGCGCGGGCGAGCGCCGTCACCGCCTCGTCGCCGCCGAGGTCGCCGAGCTCGCGGATCGCCTCCAGCTTCGCCGCCAGCGGCTTGGCGGCGTCGAGCTGGATCGCCCACTCGGCGGCGGGCTTCATGAAGTCGACTGTCTTCAGCAGCCAGCCCTCGGGATCGAGCACCACCGTCCGCGGCCGCTCGGGGCTGTCGAGGTAAAGGTCCTGGAAGTCGCGGGCCGCCACCGGCAGGGTCCGCCTCGTCGTCTCGTGCTCGCCGTGCTCGCCTACCAGAGCGATGTCGAGCGGGAAGGCGAAGAGGCCCACCTGGGCGCCGAGCTTCTGGACCTGACGAATCTCGAGATGGACCTGATGGGTGTCCGGCCGGTAGTCCCACTTCACCTTCAGCTCGGGGTGGCCGGCGCCGTAGACGTAGCCGTCGAAGATGGGACCGAGGGCGACGCCGGTCGTCTTCTCCAGCGTGTCCTGGAGGTCGGCCGTGGTCACCGTCTGGGCGGCGTAGCGCTCGACGTAGGCGTGGACCCCCTTCGCCCACCCCTCGTCGCCGAGCAGGTGGTGGATCATGTGCAGCACCAGCGCCCCCTTGGCGTAGGTGTGGCGGTCGAACATGTCGATCGGGTCGGCGTATCGCTTCTCGACGATCGGCCGCCGGTAGTCCCGCGCCTCGCGGAGATAGGCTCGGCGCAGGTCGTCGATCTCGGCCGCGAAGTCGTCCTCGCCGTGAGCCGACCGCATGTAGAGCGCCGTGAAATAGTCGGCGAACCCCTCGTTCAGCCAGGCGTTCGACCAGTCCTCGCAGGTGAGGAAGTCCCCGAACCACTGATGGGCCGTCTCGTGGGCAACCAGCCCCTCGCTCGATGAATCGTTGTCCGCCCGCGCGTCGTGCAGCGTGGTCGCCGTCTGGGTGGTGGCCGAGATGTTCTCCATGCCTCCCCACATGTAGTCGACGACGGCGGATTGGGCGTATTTGGGGTAGGGGTAGGGGTGACCGGTGGCCTGCGAAAAGAACTCGAGGATCTTCGGCGTGGCGCCGAAGGAGCGGCGGGCCGTGGCCTCGTCCACGCCAGGGGGGACGTCGTATTCGACCGGGATGCCGCGCCACTCGTCGGTGACCCGGGTGAAATCGCCGATCGCCACCGAGACCAGGTAGGTCGCGTGGGGGATTTCCATCTTCCAGTGATAGCGCCGCCAGCCGCCCGGTCGGTCGGTCACTTCCAGGAGCCTGCCGTTGCCGACCACGGAGAGCGGCTTCTTCACCGTGGCGATCATCTCGGTGGTGGCGCGGTCGTTGGGGTAGTCCCAGCTCGGGAACCAGAAGCGGTTGAGATCGGACTCGCCCTGCGAGTAGATCTGCTTCGCCTTCTTGGGGTACCCGGCGTCGGGGCCGACGAAATAGAGTCCGGCCTTCGGGTGCGCCGAGTAGTCGATCATCACTTCCAGGGAATCCGCCGGACCGTAGCCGTGGTCGAGCTTCACGGTCAGCGTCTGGGCCTGCGGGTCGAGCGCGAACGGCCGCTCGGCGCCGTTGACGCGCACCTTGTGGACGTCGAGGCCGGCAGCGTTGAACACCAGGACGTCGACGCCCGGCAACAGGGGCGTGAGGGTGTTGGTGGCGGTCCCCTCGACGCTCCGCGCGTCCCAGTCGAACGTGAGATCGAGGCGCAGACTCTGGAGATGGTACTGCCGGGTGGGCATGTAGCGGACGGGCGTCCCTTCGGGCGCGAAGGGGCGTGGCTCGGCGAGCCGGGGTGCGGCGGCCGCGAGGAGCAGGAAGAGCGAGGCGGCGAGGACCGTCCGGAAGCGCTGCGGGCTGGCGTTCAAATCGATTCCCCCCTTGAGAACGTCGGCTATCCTATCGCCCCCGGTGGTTCTTCCCCTAAGGGAGTCCGGATTAGAATCGGCGCATGCCGCGCTACCGGATGGTCCTCGCCAAGGAAGACTTCAA
>DATBAW010000050.1:0-3606 GCA_036271335.1 Thermoanaerobaculia bacterium | reverse complement strand
TGCGCCGGCAATCCCTCGGCATCCGCCAGCGCCGCCGCCGCCGCCGCGCGGTGGCTCGCCGCCACCGGAGAAAACCGCACGGTGTGGCTTCTGCGCAGAAAATCTTCGACGCCGAGGGCCGACGCGAAGCGGGCGCTGCCGCAGGTGGGGAGGACGTGGCTGGGGCCCGCGACGTAGTCGCCGAAGACCTCCGGCGTCGAGGCGCCGAGGAAAATGGCGCCGGCGTTGCGGACGTGCAGGGCGAGCACCTCCACGTCGCGCCCCACCAGCTGCAGATGCTCGGGAGCGATCCTGTCGACCAGATCGACCGCCTCGTCCAGCCCGGCCACCACGAGGGCGACGCCGAAGCTTTCGAGAGAGGCGCGGGCGGTGTCCGCCGTGGCGAGGCCCTCGAGCTGACGGTCGATCTCCGCCGAAACCTTCCTGGCCAGCTTGGCGTCGGTGGTGATCAGCACGGCGGCCGCCTGCGGATCGTGCTCGGCCTGCGCCAGCAGGTCCGCGGCCACCTCCGCCGCGTCGGCGTCCGGACCGGCCACGATCACCACCTCGCTCGGCCCGGCGAGGCCGTCGATGCCGACGTCCCCCACCACCAGCTTCTTGGCCGCGGTCACCCAGGCGTTGCCGGGGCCGGCGATCTTGTCCACTCGTTGGATCGTCTCGGTGCCGTAGGCGAACGCCGCCACCGCGTGAGCGCCCCCCATCCCCCAGACTTCGGTGACGCCCAGGCGCGTCAAGGTGTAGCGCAGAGCGGGATTGGCGCGATAGGCGGCGGGGGGCGTCGCCACCGCGATCTCGCCGACTCCGGCGACGCGCGCGGGGATCACCGTCATCACCACCGTCGAGGGATAGCTGGCGCGGCCGCCGGGCACGTAGAGGCCGACCCGCCGAAGCGGTGTGATCCGCTCCTCCAGCTCGACCCCCTCCTCTTCCAGGCGATACCCGGTCCGCGCCTGCGGCGCATGGAAGCGCTCGACGGCCACGATCGCGCGTTCCAGCGCCTCGACGAAGCCGGCGGGAAGGCCGGCGCCATCCGCCGCGTCGCCGGGCAGCGGCGCGAGGGCGAGGCCGGCGACCGCATCCGCTTCGGCGCCGTCGAGCTTCCGGGCGTAGTCGAGCAGCGAACGGTCGCCATGCCGGCGGACCTCGCGGACGATCTTCTCCGCGCGGCGCAGGGTTCTGGTATCCAGCACGGTCTCGCCACGGCCGACGAGACGCTCGATGGCGCGGCGGCCGGCGCGGGAGTCGGTGGGGAGAATTTCGATCGGGCTCATGAGACCACCCCCGCCGCCTCGAGGCGGCCGATCCAATCGTTGATCAGCGCGCGATGGCGCTGGTAGGACGCACGGTTGACCACCAGGCAGGCGGCGACCTCGGCGACGGTCTCGATCTCCACCAGATGGTTCTCGGCGAGCGTGCGCCCGGTCTGCACGATGTCGAGCGCCAGCTCGGCCAGCCGGAGGATCGGCGCCAGCTCGATCGAGCCCGAGAGCTCGACGATCTCCGCGCCCCACGCCCTTCCAGCCACCACGCGCCGCGCCGTATTCGGATATTTGGTCGCCAGCCGTACCTGAGTCCCCGCCGCGGGGAGCGCGGTTTCACGGCCGATGAAAGATAGACGCGACCGCCCCTGGAGCAGCCGCACCGGCACCAGCAGATCGCCGTCCACCTCCGCCAGCACGTCGCTGCCGACGATGCCGCAGTCGGCGATGCCGTGGGTAACGTAGAGCGGCAGGTCCCAATCCTTGAGCGACAGCACCTCGATCCCCTCCTCGGGAAGGGTGGTACGCAGGCTGCGGCCGGCGCCGTCGAGACCATCGAGGCCGATCCCCGCCGCCCGGAACGCCGCCAGCGCGGCGTCAAGGTTCCGCCCCTTGGGGAGGGCCAGGCGGATCACACCCGCACCTCCATGCCCTCACCCCCTGCCCCCTCTCCCGTCCCCTCCCACCCTCCCTCACCGGGAGAGGGGGAAAGGGCGGCCTCCAGCAACCTCTCCAGGCTGAGAGAGAAGCCCACCGCCGGCACCTCGGCGCCGAGAGCGCGGAAGAGGCGGTCGTAGCGTCCGCCGCCGCCGACCGGCAGCGCGGCGGCGCCCGCGTAGGCGTGGAAGACCAGGCCGTCGTAGTAGGGGCGGTCGCCGTCGCCACCGGCCAGACGCGGATCGAGGCTGTTGCACGCGAACTCGGCGAGATCGATCGACAGCAGCACGCCGGGGAAGGCGGCGGCCAGCTCGTCGCGCAGATCGTAGAGCGCGCGCAGGCGTTCGGCCGCCGCCGCTCCCAGCGCTTCTGGCCGATCGGGGACGCCGTTCTCGACGATGGCGAGGAGCGTGGAGCCGGCCCGCCGGACCTCCCCGCGCTCGCGCCGCGCCACCGCCGCCGCCAGCCGGGGAGCCTCGACACCCGCCGCCAGCAGCAGGTCGTCGAGCGCGCCGGCAAAGCCGAGGACCACCTGCAGCCCGCCGTCACCCTCCACGACCGCCGTCGCGAGCTCCAGGAAGAGCCGCAGCACCTCGCGCTCGGCCCGCTCGCCGGCGAGCCCGAGCAGCTCGGCGCCCACCTGATAGAACTCGCGCGCCCGCCCCGCCCGCTCCTCCTGATAGCGAATCACATCGCCGCGGTAATAGAGACGCAGCGGCAGCTCCAGCGACGGCAAGCGGGGCGCCAGCAGCCGCGCCAGCATCGGCGTGAAGTCGGCGCGCAGGGCCAGCAGCTCGCCGTCGCGGTCGACGAAACGGTAGAGCTCGCCGCGCGTCGACGCCGCCAGCATCGATTCGTAGGGCTCCAGATAGTCGAGAATCGGCAGGATCACCTCGCCATAGCCCGCCGCCTCCAGCCGCGCCACCAGCCGCTCCTCGGTGCCACGCCGCCGCCGGGCGCTCTCGAACAGCAGCGCGGCGACACCCGTGGGCAGAGCGGCGGAGATCCTCACGGCACCGCCTCCAGATCCGTCTCCAGCCCGGCGGCTTGGCGCGCGAGACCGAGCGGCAGCTCGCGCCCGGTCATCAGCTGGAACTGGCCGCGGGCCTGATCCACCAGCACCTCACGGCCGTCGATCACCAGCGCTCCGTGCGCCACCGCTTCCACCAGCAGGCGTGTCGGCCGGTCCACGAAGTAGACGAGGTCCATCACCACCGCCCCCGGCTTGAGGGAATCGACGGCGAACGGCAGGGGATCGTCGGCGGCGCGGCCGAGCGAGGTGGCGTTCACCAGCAGGTCGAACCCGGACGGATCGAGCTCGGACAGCGGCCGGAAGGTGACATGGAGCTGCTTGGCGGCGAGATACGCGGCCGAGCTCTTGCCGCGCTCGGGATCGCGGTTGAACAGCGTCACATTCGCCCCCGCCCGGTGTAGTCCCGCCACCGCCGAGCGCCCCGCGCCGCCGGCGCCGACCACCGCCACCTCCATCCCCTCGATCGCGAGGCCACGATCGCGCAGCGGCAGCACCACGCCGTCCGGATCGGTCGCTTCGGCTTCCCAGACGCCCTGATTGCAGACCAGCGTGTTGGCGGCGCCGATCAGGCTGACCAGCGGGCTCTCGGCGCCGCAGACCGCCAGCGCCGCCTCCTTGAACGGCGCCGTCACCGACAGGCCGCGGATGGAGAGCCCG
>DATBAW010000049.1:0-18180 GCA_036271335.1 Thermoanaerobaculia bacterium | reverse complement strand
AGGGTGCTGGTGAACACCACCGGGACCAACGGACCCTGCCGCGTGCCGCGGCTCTGGGCAAGCTCGCGGAGCACCCGGACGCCGCTCACATAGCGGTGCTCCAGGTCCTCGAGCAGCTGTCCCTGGAGCCGGCGGGCCCGCGCCAGAAACCCGACCGACGGCTCGCGCGGTCCCGCCACCTCCAGCAGGGTGAGCGAGGTGAAATCCCCCACCACGTCCATCACCTGAGGGTGGAGCGGTAGGCGATGGAACAGAGTCAGGGTGATCAGGAAGCGCGGCGACCGGCTCCAGGTCGCGAGCACTTCGGCGAAGGCGGCGGCCAGCAGGGCCGAGGGGGTGAGCCCCTCCCGCGCCGCCCGCTCCTTGAGCGCGCTCCAGAGCTCCGGCTCCAGCCGGCCGGCGCGCCGAACGAACGTCGGGTGGACCACCGTAGCGGGGCTCTTCGCGAGAGGGAGGTCTGGGCCGGCGGGCAGCTCCGGCAGGCGGGTGAGCCAGGCTGCGAGGGCCCGGTGGAAGAGCGCGGTGTCCCGGAGCGCCACCTCGGCCAGCACGTAGTCGCGGAACGACAGCTCCAGGGGGGGCAGTGCCGCCGCCGGCTCCGCGTAGAGCCGGAGCCACTCGCGGGTGAGCAGGTGGATGCTCCAGGCGTCCCCGAGGAGGAAGTCGAAGCTGATGTGGAGCCTGGTACGGTCGCCGTCGAGCCGGCTGGCGCGCACCTCGAAGAGCGGCCACCGGTCGCTGGGCAGCACTTGGTGGGACATCTCGCGCCGGACGCGTTCCAGCTCCGCCGCCGCATCGCCGCTGCCGGCGAGATCCAGCAGCGCGATCTCGTAGGGCGGCACCACCGGCAGGATCCGCTGCCGGCCGTCCGGCAGGACGATCGCCCGCAGCATCTCGTGCCGCTCGATCAACCGGCGCACGGCCAGGGTGAGACGAGCAACGTCCACCCCCTCTCCCTCCAGTTCGACATACCAGTGGGTCGCGACGTTGCCCAGCTCGAAGGAGCCTCCCCGGCCGACCCAGTACGCCTGCTGCACCTCGGTCAAGGGGAACGGCTCGCCGCGGTGGGCGAGGTCGGGGACCGCGACAGGCAGCGGCTCGGCCGCGGCCTCCGCGCCCGGGGCCCCCCGGAGGCTGACGAGGACCTCCGCGAGGCGGGACACGGTGGGGCTCTCGAACAGGCTGCGCACCGGCAGGTCGACGCGGAAGGCGCGGGCGAGGGAGGCGGCCATCTGGGTGGCGAGGAGCGAGTGCCCCCCCAGCTCCAGAAAGTTGTCGTAGACTCCGATCCGGTCGATGCCGAGCTGCTCCTCCCAGACCGCGGCCACCGCCCGCTCCGTCTCATCGCGGGGGGCGACGAAGGCGGTACCCAGGGGGGGGCGTGGATGGCGCCCGGGAACGGGCACGGATGCCCTTGAATCAGCGACGGGAGCGTCGGGAGCAGCCTCGGCGCGCGGCCCGGCAGCCGGCTCTCGGCCAGCGGCGGCCGTGTGGGGAGCATCGATCCAGAAGCGCTGGCGCTCGAACGGGTAGGTGGGCAGATGCAGCCGCCGACGCTTCGCGTGGCGGTGGAACCGCCGCCAGCTCGGCGCAACGCCCGCGAGCCAGAGTCGGCCCAGCGCCGTGAGCACGGCGGCAACCTCCGGGACCTCGTCCTGTGGATGCCCGAGGGAGGGGATCACCACCTGACCCGCCGGACGGTCCGGATGCCTCTGCGCCAGCGTCGAGAGTGTACGGCCGGGCCCGACCTCCAACAGCAGCCTCTCGGGGCCGCGGAACAGCTCGCCCAGGCCCTCTCCGAAACGGACGGTCTGCCGCAGATGGCGCGCCCAGTACCACGGGTCGATCGCCTGCTCCGGAGTCAGCCAGGTGCCGGTGACGTTCGACAGCACGGGGATCTGCGGCGGCCGCAGGCGCACCAACCCCACCTCGGCGGCGAAGCGGTCGACCACCGGCTCCATCAGGGCGGAGTGGAAGGCGTGCGAGGTGTGCAGGCGCCGGGACTCGACGCCCTCGGCGGTCAGGCCGACCGCGAAGGCCTCCACAACCTCCACGGCGCCGGCGACCACGCACATCCCCGGCGCATTCACTGCGGCGAGCGAAAGCTCGCGCGGCAGCCGGGAGAGCAGCTCGCGTTCCGGCAGCGGCACCGACAGCATGGCGCCGGGAGGCAGCCCCTGCATCAGCCGGGCCCGCGCCGTCACCAGGTCCAGCCCCTCCTCGAAGGTGAAGACGCCGGCCAGGCAAGCCGCAACGTACTCGCCGATACTGTGGCCGAGGAGGACCTGGGGGCGCAGCCCCCACTCCAGCCAGAGCTCGCCGAGGGCGTACTCGAGCACGAAGAGCGCCGGCTGGGCGAGGAGCGTTCCTTCAAGCCGCCGGCCGGCCTCCTCCCGATGCTGTGGTTCAGGGAAGATCACCGTCCGCAGGTCCAGCCCGAGGCGCGGGAGGAGCCGCTCGGCTGCGCCGTCGATGCGGACGCGGAAGGTGGGCTCGACCGCGTAGAGGCCGGCCCCCATGCCCGTGTGCTGCGCTCCCTGGCCGGGGAAGAGAAAGGCGAGCGGCCTCTCGGGCCGCTCGCCGCCCAACGTCAAGAGGCGCTCGGGGTCGAGCGTCGCGAGCGCCCGGGCCGCGTCCCCGGCGTCGCGGCAGACGAGCATCCGCCGGTGCTGGAAGGCCTTGCGTCCCACCTGCAGGGTGTAGGCCACGTCGGCGATCGCAAGGTCCGGGTCCTGCCGCAGGCGATCGGCGAGCTTGGCCGTGGCCTCCTCCAAAGCGGCTTCGCTACGCGCCGACAGTACGAGGAGCTGCCAGGGGCGCGCCGGCGCGGGAGGCGCCGGCTCCGGGGCCTCCTCGACGATCACATGGGCGTTGGTGCCGCCGATGCCGAACGAGCTGACGCCCGCACGCCGCGGCGCGCCGTGGGCTGGCCAGTCCGCAAGCCGGGTAACGACGTGGAAGGGGCTACCCTCGAAGTCGATTTCGGGATTCGGACGCTCGAAGTGCAGGCTCGGCGGCAGCTGCCGGTGCTCCATCGCCAGCACAGTCTTGATCAGCCCCGCCACGCCGGCAGCGGTATCGAGGTGCCCGACGTTGGTTTTCACCGAGCCGATGGCACAGAAGCCGCGGCGATCCGTCCGCTCGCGGAAGACCTCGATCAACGCCTGGATCTCGATCGGATCGCCGAGCGGGGTGGCGGTGCCGTGCGCCTCGATGTAGCTCAGGGTCTCCGGCTCCACCGCCGCGGCCCGCAGGGCGGTGCGGATCACCCTTGCCTGGCCGGCGGCCCGCGGCGCCGTATAGCCGACCTTGGTAGCGCCGTCGTTGTTGACGCTCGAGCCTCTGATGACAGCGCGGATCGCATAGCCTTCCGCCAGGGCATCCTCCAGACGTTTCAGCACTACGACTCCCGCCCCGCTACCGAAGACCGTGCCCTGGGCGCGCGCGTCGAAGGTGCGGCAGTGGCCGTCCGGCGAGAGGATCCCCTCCTTCTGGTAGAGGTAGCCGCTCCTCTGCGGTAGCGCGATGGAGGCGGCTCCGGCCAGGGCGAGGTCGCACTCGCCGTTGACCAGGCTCTGGCAGGCTAGGTGGACGGCCACCAGAGACGTCGAGCAGGCGGTCTGCACGCTCAGGCTGGGCCCTTCCAGATCGAGCTTGTAGGAGACCCGAGTCGCCAGGTAGTCCTTGTCGTTGCCCACCACCATCTGCAGGCCGCTCAGCCCTCGCAGGCGGTCGAGGTTGGGCAGCAGGTTCGCCAGCAGATAGTGGTTCATGCCGCTACCGGCGTAGACCCCCACCAGCCGGCCGGACTGCCCGGCGTCATAGCCGGCGTCCTCCAGGGCCTCCCAGGCGCACTCCAGGAAGATCCGGTGCTGCGGGTCCATGGCCTCGGCCTCTCGCGGGGTGAAGCCAAAGAACTCCGCGTCGAAGAGCTCGCAACCTTCCAGCAGGGGCCTGGCGCGCACATAGTCGGGATTGGCAAGCAGCGCCGCGTCGACCCCGCCGGCCATCAGCTCCTCGGCGGAGAAGAAAGTCACCGACTCGACCCCATCCCGCAGGTTGCGCCAGAGCTCCTCCAGGGTGCGCGCCCCGGGAAAACGACCGGCCATGCCGACGATCGCCACCTCGAGACCGGTGACCTCCCCTGTGTGCTGCGACATCACGCCTCCTCCCCAGGCTCGGAGTCCGAGACGTCCCGCAGCCGCTGTCGCAGGTGCTGCCGCCGCTCCCGGCCCTGGGCGAGCCGGTCCAACGCCTCCGTGGCCTCACCAGCATCCCCGGAGTCACCCGCCGACGCACGCTCGCCGCTCGCGCGACCGAAGAAAGCCGCCAGCGCGCGTACCGTGGGGTTGTGGAACATCTCGATCAGAGGCACCTCCCGGCCCAGCTCGTCCCGCAGCCTGGCGTGCGCCTGGACCAGGTGCACTGAGTTGCCGCCCATCTCGAAGAAGCTGTCGTCGACGCCCACCCGCTCGAGGCCGAGCACCTCGCGCACCACGGCGGCGATGCGCTCCTCCAAATCCGACGAAGGTGGCATGTACCCCTGGCGCTCGCGGGTCTCCCGAGGCTCCGGCAGCGCGGCGCGGTCCACTTTGCCGTTGGCGGTGAGCGGCAGCTCCTCCATCAAAACGTAGGTCTGCGGCACCATGTGCTCCGGCAGCTTGGTGCGCAGGAAGCTCTGCAGCCCGGCGACGCCGTCCCGCTCGCGACCGGCTGGGGCTTCTTGATCGTCCGCCGGTCGGCCGGCGACCAAGCTGTGCAGCAACTCGTGATCGGAGTCGAGAGCGAAGAGGTCGCGGATGCGATCGAAATCGAGGTCGCCGATCTGGCACGAGCCGAGGCCGCAGGACGGCGCCGAGGTCTCCAGGAGCTGGGTGATCAGGCCCGCCTCGATCAGGGCATAACGCAGGGCGCGGTCGCCGTACAGCGGGCGGATCGCGTCCATCTTCCCGATCAGGAAGACCGACAGCGCGGCGGTCTCGAAGGCACCGCGGTTGGCCGGGGCGTGCACGTCGGCGTCCATCTCGGCGCCCGGGGTGAGCGCGATGAGGCGGTGCCCGGCCGGATCGTAAAGGTAGGTCCCCGCCGCCACTCCCTCCACCCGCCCCAGTCGCACATGGAGGTAGACCTGGACCGGATAGAGGCTGCCGGCTGATCCGTACCGGCGCCCGGGGAGCGGCCGGTCCGGCGACTGCACCTGCGCAAGCGCGCCGAGCCAGCCGGACAGATCTGCCAGCGAGACCGCCTCCGGTGAGAGCTTGCGGTGACTCCGCCGGCGGCGCATCCCCTCCGGCTGTGCGGCTTCGCTGGCGCGCCACAGCGGGAGGGCAGGGCGGTCCGGCTCCTGGCGCAAACCGGGCTGGGAGAGCTTGAGCTCCAGCTTGGCCAGAGGGTCGAGGTCCCCCTCGGAGGCCGGCTCCTCCCGGTCCATCACCAGGTAGGCCACCAGGCGCCGGTCGCGATGGCGGCCGGGAGCCGCGGCCACGGCGGCGCGCACCCGCGGGTGCTGGATGAGGGCGGCCTCGATCTCCCCCAGCTCGATGCGGAAGCCCTGGACCTTGACCTGCGTGTCCTCGCGCCCCAGGAACTCGATGTTGCCGTCCGGCAGCCAGCGGCCCAGGTCCCCGGTGCGATAGAGGCGCTCCCCGGTCCGTGGGTGGTGGACGAAGGCGGCGTTCGTCCTCTCCTCGTCGCGCCAATAGCCCAGAGCGAGGCCGATGCCGCCGATGTAGAGCTCGCCCGGAACCCAGACGGGGCGGGACTCCAGCGCGGCGTCGAGGACGTGGAACGTCTGATTGTCCATTGCCCGCCCGTAGGGGATGCTCGGCCATTCCGGATCGACGGCGCCGATCTCGTAGAGGATCGACCAGATCGAGGCCTCGGTCGCCCCCCCCATGCTCACCAATCGTGCGCCCGCTCCCAGGCCTCGGACCCGGTCGGGCAGGCTCACCGGGATCCAGTCGCCGCTGAGGAGCGCCAACCGGAGCGCGCCCGGCAACGGCTCGCTCCGCCCGGCAAGGTACTCCACCAGCATCTCCAGCAAGGCGGGCACCGAATTCCACACCGTCACCCGCTCGCGGATCATCAGCTCCAGCCAGTGCGACGGATCGCGCGCCGCCCAGGGTTCGGGCAACACGGCGGTGCCACCGGCCGCGAAGATCCCGAACAGATCCCAGACCGAGAGATCGAAGCTGAGCGCCGAAAGGGCGAGCACGCGGTCTTCCGGTCCGATACCGTAGCGCCGGTTTACGTCCAACAGGGTATTGACGGCGCCGCGGTGGTCGATCATCACCCCCTTGGGGACGCCGGTCGAGCCCGAGGTGAAGATGACGTAGGCCAAGTCCTCCGGCCGTTGCGCCGGCGCCGGGGGTGCAGCGTCCCACTTCTCCCCGGGCTCATAGGAAGGACCGTCGGCGCAAAGGGACTCCACCCCGGCGGGCCAGGAAAGCCGGTCGTGCCACCGGCTCTGGGTCAGGGCGACGGTCACCTCGCCCTGCGCGAGCAGCGCGGCGAAACGCTCCGCGGGGAGGCCGGGGTCGACCGGCATGTAGGCGGCCCCCGCCTTGAGCACGGCGAGAACGGCGACCGCCTGTTCCCAGCCTTTCTCCATCGCCACCGCGACCAGGACATTCGCACGCGCGCCACGCTCGCGGAGCGCGTGGGCGAGGAGGTCGGAGCGGCGGTCCAACTCTCCGTAGGTGAGGCTCCGACCCGCTGCCACTACCGCCGTCCACCCCGGCTCGCGCCGCGCCTGGGTGGTGAACAGCGTGTGGAGGAGCGCCGGCGCGATCGGCGCCGTGGTGCGGTTCGCCTCCGCGAGGAGCGCGAGCTGTGCGGCCGGCAGGGGAAGCCGCGACTCCTGCCAGGCCGCCTCGTCACGGGCGAGGCGGCGCAGGAAGCCCACGTAGGTGCCGAACATGTCCTCGATCATGCCAGCGGGGAACAAGCCGGCCACCGTATCCCACTGCACCAGCAGGTCGCCGCCGCGCTCCGCCGCCTGATGATCGAGCCAGACCTGCGGGGTCTGGCCGATGCTATAGACAGGCTCGAGCGGCACCGGGGCCGCCGCCGGCTCGCCCCGGCCCGGGTCGAGGTTCAGCGTGCTGGTAAAGACGACCGGCATCAGCGCGGCGCTCCGGCCACCGCCCCGGCGAGCCAGCTCGCGCATGACCCGCACCCCGCTCACATAGCGGTGGTCGAGGTCGGTCCACAGCCGCTCCTGGACCTGCCGGGCGCGCAGCTCGAAGGTGCTCGCCGCCGTGCCGTCGAACTCCAGGAGGGTCAGGGAGGTGAAGTCGCCCAGGATGCGGTTCACCTGGGGATGGAACGGAATGCGGTGGAACAGGGTCAGGTTGATCGTCAGCCGCGGGTTGCGGCTCCAAACCGCGAGGACCTCGGAGAACACGGCGGCGAGGAGCCCCGAGCCGGTGAGCCCGGAAGCTGCGGCCCGCTCCTTCAGCCGGCCCCAGACGGCGGCGTCGAAGCGCTCTCCCCGCCGCTCGAAGCGAGGTGGGCCGAGGGAGCCCGGATGCACGGCCAGCGGCAGCTCCGGCGCCGGCGGCAGCGTCTCCAGGCGGGACTGCCAGTGCTCGAGAGAGCGCCGGTAGAGCTCGGTCTCCTGGAGCGCGACATCGGCGAGCACATAGTCCCGGAAGGTGATGTCGAGCTCGGGGAGCTCCGCCTCAAGGTCGGCGTAGAGCCGCGCCAACTCTCCTCCGAGGAGCCCGAAGCTCCAGCCGTCGAAGAGCAGGACGTCAAGGCTGACGTGGAGGCGGATCCGGCCGCCATCGAGGAGGGAGGCGCGAACCTCGAAGAGCGGCCAGCGATCGGCCGGCAGCACCTGGTGGGACATCCGCTGGCGAATCGCGGCCAGGCTCGCCGCGACGGCGTCCACGGGCTCCCCGCTCAGGTCGAACGTTTCGATCACGTACGGCGGCACCGACGGAAGCACCCGCTGGCGGCCGTCGGGCAGGACCACGGCGCGCAGCATGTCGTGGCGCTCGATCATCCGCCGGCAGGCGCGCTCCAGCTGCGCGAGGTCCAACTCGGTGCTCTCCAACTCGACGTAGACGTGGGCCGCCACGCTGCCCAGCTCCATATCGGGCCGGCGGCCGACCCAGTACGCCTGCTGCACGTCGGTCAGTGGGAACGGCTCGTGCCGGCCCTCGCGGTCGGGCACCAGGGTCGGGAGCCCGCGGGCAGCGCCACCGGACTCAGCTTGGCGCGCCCTCTCCAGAGCCACGGCCCCGGCGAGCCCGGCGACGGTCGGCTGCGCGAACAGGGTGCGCAGCCCGACATCCACCCGGAACGCTTCGCGCACCCGGGAGATGAGCTGCGTCGCCAGCAGCGAATGACCGCCCAGGGCGAAGAAATCATCGTGGACACCGACCCGCCCGACGGCCAGCACCTCCTGCCAGATGCGAGCGAGGCGCTCCTCGGTGGGGGTGCGCGGCGCCTCGAACGCGGAGGCGATCTCAGGACGGCTGCCATCGGGGGGCGGCAGGGCCGCGAGGTCCACCTTGCCGTTGGGGGTCAGCGGCAGCTCGCTCAGCAGCACGAAGGAGCCCGGCACCATGTAGTCCGGCAGCCGCGCCGCGAGATGGGTGGCCAGGCGCGGCGCCAAGCGGCGGACGAACATTCCTTCCAGCGGGCGAGTGGCGAGGCGCTCGCCATCGCTCACCACCTCCGGCGCCGAGAGCGCAACGGGCCGGGAGCCGTGGCGGACGAAGATCGCGTCGAAGCTGCTCGCCTCTCCGGATTCCGACCATCCGATGTGAACCGCGTACGGCAGCTCGCCCGCGAGCCCCCACAGATCCTCGGGGTCGACTGCCGGCTCAAGGAAGGCGGTGTCGGCCAGGGCCACCTGGAGGTCGCCCGCGGTGCGCAGGCCGTCCGCGCCCCGGAGATCGGCGAGCCGCCGCACCGCCCGCACCTCGGCGTTCAGCCGGGCGTTCGGCACGCCGCGGAGCGCCAAATGCTCCGGGACCTCCTCGGCGAGACGCTGCCGGAGCGCCGCGACCGTCAGCCCACACCAGTCGAGCCACTCCGCCGGCGGCGGCGGAGCCGTACCCCCCACCCGTAGCACGACGTCGTAGCGATAGCGCGACATCTCATTGTGGTGCCGGCCGCGCCGGAGGTGTACCTCGACGCCGCTCACCCCGGGGAGGCTCCGCGCCAGGGACGAGAAGAAAGCCGGGTGGATGACCAGCTCCTCCTCCTGGACCATCTGCGCCCGGACGCGCTGCCGCAGTTGCGGCAGCGTCAGGGAGGCGGAAGCCCGGACGAGCTGCGTGCCGGCATGGAACGCCTCCAGAAGCGGCAAGCTGCGAACGTCGCCCACGAAGACGGCGCCACCCGGCGCCACCATTCGCACCGCTCCGGCGAGGACCCGCCGGAGGTAGTCGAGGCTGGGGAAATACTGCGCGACCGAGTTGAGGACCACCAAGTCGAAGGTCTCCGACGGCAGATCGTCGAGCTCATCGGCGGCGCGGCGGGCGAGGCGGACGTGTGGGAGCCCCCGCCCGGCCAGATGGCCGCCTACCCACTCGATCGCGCGCGGCGAGAAGTCGGTGGCCAAGTACTCCTCGCTGTGGGGGGCGACGCGGAAAAGCAGCAGGCCGGTGCCGCAGCCGATCTCCAGCACCCGCCGGGTGCCCAGAGCGAGAATCCGCTCGACGGTCCCCTCGACCCACTCACGCATCTCCCCGGCGGGGATCGGCGTCGCGGTGTAGCTGCTGTTCCAGCCGGTGATGTTGAAGGTTGGATCAGCCTGCGAGACCTCCTGGCCGTAGGTGCCTTCGAACACCTCCCGCCAGCGGCCGACCTGGTCGTCGGCGTCAGGCATCTCCGCGCCTGCCTCGGCTGCCCCCGGCTCCGGCACCACGTAGGCCACCAGGCTGCGATCCCCGGACTCTCCTCCCCCTCCCTCCCCGCGCGCGGTCTCGCGGGCGATCACCACGGTCTCCCGCACTCCGGGATGGGTGGCCAGCAGCGCCTGTATCTCTCCGGGCTCGATCCGGAAGCCGCGCACCTTGATCTGCTGGTCGACGCGACCCAGGTACTCCATGGAGCCGTCCGCGAGATGGCGCACGCGGTCACCGGACCGGTAGAGCCGCGCGCCCGGCGCGCCGCTCCAGGGATCGGGCAGGAAACGTCCGGCGGTCAGCTCGGGACGGCCGAGATAGCCGCCGGCCACCCCGGCGCCGCCGACGTAAAGCTCGCCGGCCACTCCGGCAGGGACCGGCGCCAGATCGCCGTCGAGCACATAGGTTCGCAGGTCGGGGATCGGGATGCCGACGACGCTCCCGCGCGCCCGGTCGAGGTCCTCGCACGCCAGCGGCTGCCAAGTCACGTGCACCGTGGTCTCGGTAATGCCATACATGTTGACCAGCCGCGGCCGCCGGTCGCCATGCCGCTCGAACCAGGGCCGGAGGCTCTCGAAGTCGAGTGCCTCGCCGCCGAAGACGATCCAGCGCAGGCTGAGGCCGTCCGCCCCTCCCCCCTCCTCCGCTCCTTCCGCGCCGACGAGCTGCCGGAACGCGGACGGGGTCTGATTGAGGACCGTCACCCGCTCGCGCCGCAGGAGATCGAGGAACGCCTCCGGAGAACGGCTGATCCAGTAGGGCACCACCACCAGACGGCCGCCGTAGAGGAGCGCTCCCCAGAGCTCCCAGACCGAGAAGTCGAAGGCGAAGGAGTGGAAGAGAGTCCAGGCATCCCCGGCGCCGAAGCCGAACCAGCCCTGCGTCGCCGCGAAGAGGCGGACGACCTGCCGGTGCCGGACGAGCACTCCCTTCGGTCGGCCGGTCGAGCCTGAGGTGTAGATCACATAGGCCAGGTTTCCGGACGCGGCGCCGCTCGCCGGGCTCTCGTTGCTCTCGGCGGAGAGGGCCGCAGCATCCTCGTCCAGGCGCACCACCGCGAGTCCCACCGTGGCGAGGTCCTCCAGATGGCCGGCCGCGGTCACAGCCACCGGTGCGCGGCTGTCCTCCAGCATCAGGGCCAGACGCTCGCGGGGATAGGCGGGATCGAGCGGAACGTAGGCTCCGCCGGCCTTGAGCACGCCGAGGATGGCGATCACCATGTCGACCGACCGGTCGAGGCAGACCGCCACCGGCACCTCCGGCCCGACGCCGAGGCGCTGCAGGTGGTGAGCGAGCCGGTTGGCGCGGCGGTCGAGCTCGCAGTAGGTCAACCGGTCCTCCCCGCAAACGACGGCCTCCGCCGCGGGAGTCCGCGCGGCCTGCTCCGCAAACCCTTCGTGCAGGCAGCGCACGTCCGGCTCGGCCTCCGCCGCGCCGTTCCACTCCCGGAGCACCTGGTGATGCTCCGCGGCGCCCAAGAGCGGCACGCTGTGGAGCGGCCGCTCGAGGTCCACGGACAGGGCCATCAGGATATTGTCCAGATGCCCGAGCATGCGAGCGACGGTGGCCGGCGCGAAGCGGCGGCGGTCGAAGAGAATGCGGACGGCGAGCTCCGCCCCCGGTATCACCTGGACTGTGAGCGGGTAGTTCGTCCGCTCCCAGACGGAGGTCATCCCGGGGAGGCGCAGCCCCGTGCCAGAGCTGCTCAGCGACCGGTCGACCGGAAAGTTCTCGAAGGCCAGGATGGTCTCGAACAGCGGCAGGACGCGCGGCACCTCGCTCCACTCCCGGACGTCGGCGAGCGCAGTGTGCTCGTGCTGCCGGATCTCGGCGTTGCGCTCCTGGAGCTCGCGCAGCCAGGCGAGCACCTCGCCGCCGGGCAGCACCGCCGTCCGCAGTGGCAGGGTATTGACGAACAACCCGACCATGGCCTCTGCGCCGTCGAGCTCCGGCGGCCGGCCGGCCGAGGTGACGCCGAAGAGCACGTCGGTCTCGCCGCAGATGCGCGACAGGAGCAGCGCCCAGGCGCCCTGGGCGAAAGTATTGAGCGTCAGGCCGTGCCGCCGTGCCTGCTCGCGCAGCCGGTCGGAGACCTCCACCCCCAGGCGCGTCTCACGGCTGCCGTAGTCGTCTCCGGCCACGGCGTCCGGCCGGGCTCCACGGTCCTCCGGCAGCGGCGTGGGCGCGGTGAAGCCGGCCAGCTCGCGGCTCCAGAAGGCCCGGGCCGACTCGCGATCCCGGCGCTGGATCCAGGTGATGTAGTCGCGGAAGGGACGGCCGGAGGAGCGCTGCAGGTCGGTCCCCTGGGTGAAGGCCTCATAGAACGCGAAAACCTCGCTCATCACCAGGTTGACCGACCAGCCGTCCAGCAACATGTGGTGATGGCTCCAGACGAACTGGTGGAGGCACTCCTCCAGACGGATCAGCTTCAGGCGCATCAGGGGGGCCCGGGTGAGGAGGAAGCCCTCGTCGCGGTCCTCGGCGAGGAGCGCCCGCAGGCGCTCCTGCCGTTCTTCCGCCAGCAGCCCGCTCCAGTCGAGGCGCTCGAAGGGGAGCCGCAGCCGCTTGTGCACCACTTGGCGCGGGCGCTCGAGGCCCTCCCACACGAAGGCGGTGCGCAGGACCGGGTGGCGATCCAGCACGCGCTGCCAGGCACGCTCGAACGCGTCGGCGTCCAGCCGGCCTTCCACCGGACCGCTGAACTGCTCGAAGTACTCCCCGGAGCCCGGGGCGTACAGCGTGTGGAAGAGGATCCCCTGCTGCAGAGGGGTGAGGGCGTAGATCGCCTCGACGTTCTCCTGGATCATAGGTCTCGCTCGTCTTTCTACGACGACTGGGCTTCCTCGATCTGCCCGAAGATCTTCGCCAGCTCCGACTCGCTCAGCAGCTCGTCGGAGAAGTCCGACGGCAGATAGTCTCCGGCCCCCGCGGCCAGGCAGTGCGCGAGGAGCGCCCCCAACTCCGCCAGGAACTCCCGCGCCAGCCCCTCGACGGTCGCCCTCCGGTGCACGTTGGCGCTGTAGGTCCAGCTCGTCCAGAGCCTCCCCTCGGAGACGCCGCCGTCGACCTCCAGGAGATAGCGGCGCGGCGCGCCCGGGCTGCGGGGCGGACCGCTCCCCTCTCCCCCTGGGTCGAAGAGCGATCCGGCCGAGAGCACGTGGTCCAGGGCGCCCAGGTAGTTGAAGCTCACCTCCACCGGCGGCAGAGCCGCGAGCCCGGAGCGGATCTCCGGGGCATCGCCGAGGTAGCGCAGCACTCCGTAGCCGACACCCCCCATGCCCGCGTCAGCGACGCCGCGGAGCTGCTCCCGGACCGCCTGCAGCGACTCGCCCGGCCCCTCGACTCCCCGCAGGTCGAGAGTCACCGGGTAGATGCTGGTGAACCAGCCGACGGTCCGCGACAGGTCGAGGTCCGCGAAGAGATCCCCGCGCCCGTGTGATTCGAGGTCGATCCGGAGGCAGGGTACACCGGTCCACGCTCCGAACGCCCGCACCAGGGCGGCGAGCATCAGCTCGTCGATCCGGATGTGCGCGTCGCCTGCGGCGCGCTGCAGGTCGCGGGTCTCCTCCGGCTCCAGCGCGACCGATACCGTCCGGCCGGACTCCTCGATATTCGCTCCCTCGGAGCTCTCCCGCCCAGCGTCGCGCGGCAGGAGCTCCATCGGTGGGAACGGCGCCTTCGACCATCGCTCCAACTCGCCGCGCCAGCCGCTCGACCGGGCGTGCTCGGAGAGGCGCAACGCCCAACGCTGGAAGGAGGTGGTCGGCGGCGGTAGAGCCGGCGGCAGGCCGGCCGGGAGTCGGCGCAACAGGGCCTGGAGGTCCTCCAGCAGGATGCGCCACGAGACGCCGTCGACCACCAGGTGGTGGGCGGCGACCAGCAGGCGGACCGATGCGCCCTCCTCCGGCTCGAAGGCGACCAGGCGCAGGAGCGGACCCGCGGTCAGATCGAGGCTCGCCTGCACCTGCGCCGCGGCGGCCCGCAGAGCCGTCTGCCGCCGAGCGGCCGGCAGCGCGGCAAGGTCGACCCGCGCGGCGCGGATCGCGCCGCGTGGCCCTTCGCTGACCTGCTCCCAGTCCCCTTCCCGCGGTACGAAGCGCAGGCTGAAGGCCGCGTGGTGCTCGGCGAGCCGCTCCGCCGCCGGCGCCAGCCAGGCGAGGTCGATCGGCTCACGCAGGGTGAACAGGAAGGACTGGTTCCAGTGGTGGCGCTCGGCCATATCCAGCTCGAAGAACCAGCGCTGGACCGGGGTGAGCGGCACCGGGCCCGAGACCGGCGCCTCGTCGCCCGCCGCGACCGCCACGCCGGCGACCGCCGCCAGCTCGGCGATCGTCTGATGCTGGAAGATCTGACGCGGGGTCAGGCGGAGCCCGGCCCGGTGCGCCCGCGAGACGACCTGCATGGCGAGGATGGAGTCCCCTCCCAGCGCGAAGAAACGATCGTGGAGACCGACACGGTCGAGGCCCAGAACCTCCGTCCAGATGCCGGCGAGTTGCCGCTCCGCCGCGGTCGCCGGCGCCACCCCCTCCGCGAGGACAGCGGGCGCGACCTCAGGGGCGGGCAGCGCCTTGCGATCCACTTTGCCGTTGGGCAGCAGAGGCAGGGCGGCGAGGAAGACGAAGGCGGACGGTACCATGTGCTCCGGCAGGGTCTCCGCGAGGAAACGCCGCAGCTCGTTTTCCGATGCATCGGAAGGGTCTCCCCTCTCGGGCACGACGTAGGCCACCAGCCGCGTCCGCCTCTCCTCATGCCGGGCCATGGCCAGACTGGTCCGGACGCCGGGGTGCCGGTCCAGCCTGGCCTCGATCTCGCCCAGCTCGATGCGGAACCCCCGGATCTTGACCTGGTGGTCGAGGCGCCCCAGGTAATCGAGCTCGCCATTGGCCCGGTAGCAGGCGAGGTCACCCGTCCGGTAGAGGCGGCCACCCGGAGCGGCGGCGAACGGATCGGGGACGAAGCGATCCGCGGTCAGCCCGGGCTCGCCCAGATAGCCGCGGGCGAGAGGCGTGCCGCCGATGCACAGCTCGCCGGCCACGCCCAGGGGAACCGGCCGCAGCCCGGGTTCCAGGACGTAGATCCGCGCATTGGCGATCGGCCGGCCCAACAGCACTGGGCTCTCCCCCGGCTCGCGCCGGCAGGCCCAGGCGGTGACGTCCACCGCCGCCTCGGTGGGGCCGTAGAGATTGTGCAGCTCGCAGGGCAACCGGTCGAGGAAGCGGGAGACAAGGTCCCGGGAGAGGGCCTCGCCACTCGCGATCACCCGGCGCAGGCTGGGGAGGGCCGCCAGCCCGGGCTCCTCCAGGAAGGCCGCCAGCATCGAGGGGACGAAGTGGAGCGTCGTCACGCCTTCGCGCGCGATGAGATCCACCAGGTAGCCCCCGTCCCGGTGCCCCTCCGGCAGGGCCATCACCAGGCGGGCTCCCGTCAGCAGCGGCCAGAAGAGCTCCCAGACCGAGACATCGAAGCTGAACGGGGTCTTCTGGAGCACCCGGTCGTCGCTGCCGAGGGGGTAGGCCTCCTGCATCCAGAGCAGCCGGTTGACGATCCCGCGATGGCTGTTGACCACCCCCTTGGGCCGCCCCGTGGAACCCGATGTGTAGAGGACGTAGGCCGGATGGTCCGGCGTCACCGCGGAGGCCGGCGCGCACGCCTCGCCATGGCTCCAGGAGGCCTCCGGTCCGTCCAGGGTGATGACCTCCATCCCGCCATCCGCCATCCATGCCGTCCGCGCCAAGTGGCTCTGCCCGAGGACCACTCGCAGGCCCGCGTCCGCTGCCATGAGCCGCAGCCGCTCGCCGGGATAGGAGGGGTCCAGGGGCACGTAGGCGCCGCCAGCCCGGAGCACGCCCAACAGGCCGACCACCAACTCGAGCGAGCGCTCGGCATGGACGCCCACCGGCATCTCGGGACCGACGCCCATCTCCCGCAGCCGGCGGGCGAGTCGTGACGCGCGGTCGACCAGCTCTCGCCAGGTGAGGCTCATCCCCTCGAACACGACCGCGACGGCATCCGGCGTACGCTCCGCCTGTTCGTCGATCAGCTCGTGCAGGCAGATCTCGCGCGGGCGCTCGACCGCCGAGTCGTTCTGCGCCACGATCAGGTGGTGGCGCTGCGCGTCGTCGAGAAGCGGTAGCTCGTCGAGGCGCCGTTCCGGACCGGCGGCGATGCCGGCGAGCAGCGTCGTGAGCTGCCGCAGCATTCGGCGCACCGTCGTGCGGTCGAACAGGTCGGAGTTGTACTCCACATAACCGGCGAGCCCATATTCGGTCTCGCCGAGGTAGAGCGTGAGGTCGAGCTGGGCCGAGCGGCGCTCGACCGCCACACCGTCGAGCCTCAGCTCGCGCGCCTGGATCGCGCGTGTCGGAGCATTCAGGAGGACGAGCATCACCTGGAGCAGCGGCGTGTGCGCGAGGTCGCGCTCCGGCCGCAGGGCCTTCACCAGCAGATCGAACGGGGCATCCTGGTGCGCGTAGGCGCCCAGGGCGATCTCGCGCACTTGCTCCAGGAGACGGGAGAACGGCAGCCCGGCGGCGAGGCGGACGCGCAGCAGCAGAATGTTGATGAAGCAGCCGATGAGGTCCTCGATCTCGGTCCGGCCGCGCTTCCCGCTGCTCGACCCCACCACCAGATCCTCCTGGCTGGTGGAGCGGTAGAGCAGCGTCGCGAAGGCGGCGAGGAGCACCATGAAAGGGGTCGCCTCGTGCCGCCGGCCGAGCTCCTGGAGCGCCGCCGAGACCTCCGACTCCAGGGCGAACGGCTCGCTGCCGCCGCGGAAGGTCTGCTGCGCCGGCCGCGGGCGATCGGTGGGCAGGGCGAGCGCCGACGGCGCCCCCTGGAGCCGCTCCACCCAGTAGGAGAGCTGACGGTCGAGCTCCTCCCCCTGGAGAACCTCGCGCTCCCACCAGGCGAAGTCGCCGTACTGGATCGCCAACTCGGGGAGCGGCGACGGCCGGCCGGCCGAGAAGGCCTCGTAGAGCAGCGCGAGCTCGCGGATCAGGATGCCGTTCGACCAGTCGTCCGAGACGATGTGGTGGAGGGTCAGGGCGATGATGTGCTCCCGCCCGGCCAAGCGCAGAAGGACGATGCGCACCGGGCGCTCGCCGGCGAGGTCGAAGGGGCGCTGCGCGCTTTCAGCCGCGAGACGGCGGGCGGCGGTCTCCCGCCGTGGCTCCGGCAGCGCGGCCAGGTCGACCAGCGGCAGCGGCTCCGGAGCGAAGGGCTGGACGACCTGCCACGGTTGCCCGTCCCGCAGGACGAATCGGGTGCGCAACGCCTCATGCCGGCGGGTGATCTCGTCGAACCCCGCCGCCAGTGCCCGCAGATCGAGCGGTCCGCTGAGCCGCATCACCGACGGGTTGTTGTACGCCGTCAAGCCGGGCTCGAGCTGGTCGAGGAACCAGAGGCGCTGCTGGGCATAGGAGAGGGGCGCCGGCCTGGAATCGGGGCGGCGGGGAATCGGCGACCGGGGCGCCGCCCCGGCCCCGGGATGGGCCGCGCCGATCACGCCGGCCAGCTCGGCGATGGTGGGCGCCGCGAAGATCTCCTCCAGGGATAGCTCCACCCCCAGGGAGTCGACCAGCCGGGAGATCACCTGTGTCGCGAGCAGCGAATGACCGCCGAGGGCGAAGAAGCTGTCGTGGGCGCCGACCTGCTCGACTCCGAGCAACTCCTCCCAGAGTCGGGCGAGATCCTGCTCCAGACCGGTCTCCGGCGCCACGTAGGCGTTCGCGAGGTTCGGCCGCGCGTGAACGCTGGTGCCTCCCCGGGACGGCGCCGGAGCGGTAGCCTCCGGCGCCGACGCGCTCCCCTCCTCCAACTCGTCGAGCCAGTAGCGCTGGCGCTCGAAGGGATAGGTGGGGAGGGCGGCGCGCAGGCGACGCTCCCCGGCGTAGAACCGCCGCCAGTCGACGCGGATCCCCGCCAGCCAGAGCCGGCCGAGGGCGCCCAGCAACGCCGCCTGATCGTCCTGCCGCTCATAGGCGGCGGGGAGCGAGGGGATGGCCAGGGGGCCGGCGGCGCCCGCGGACCCGGCGCTCGCCGGATGCTGAAGCGCCAGGCTGGCGAGGCTCTGGCCGGGGCCCACCTCCAGCAGGATGCGGCCCGGCTCGTTCCACAGCTCGGCCAGGTTGTCGGCGAAGCGCACGGTGCCGAGGAGGTGGCGGACCCAGTAACCGGGGTCGGTGGCCTCCGAAGGCCGCATCCAGGTGCCGGTGACGTTCGAGAGGCAGGGGATCGACGGCGCCCGGCGCGCGACTCCGGCCACCAGACGGTTGAACCGTTCCGCGACTGGTTCCATGAGGCCGCAGTGGAAGGCGTG
>DATBAW010000048.1:0-2014 GCA_036271335.1 Thermoanaerobaculia bacterium | reverse complement strand
CGCCGCGTGCCCCTCGGTGGGAGCGAGCAGGCCGCAGAGGATGCGGATCAAGGTCGACTTGCCGGAGCCGTTGGGGCCCAGCAGGCCGTAGATCTCGCCGCGCGGCACCCGCAGCGTCACCTTGTCGAGGGCGCGGAAGGTGCCGAAGTCGCGGGAGACCCCCTCGGCGAGGATGCCGAAATCGGAGATCACTGCAACTGTCCTGAAGGGGGAACACCAGAGACCTCAGGGACAGGAGCAGAGGTTCTGCGTTCCTGAAGTCCCTGCTGTCCCTGAGGTCCCTGATCCGCCAGGTCCACGATGGCGGCCATGCCGGGCTTCAGCTCGGGAGTCGGATCGATCGCCACCTTGACGCCGAAGACCTGGTCGCTCCGCTGGTCGAGGGTCTGGATGTTGCGCGGCGTGTACTCGGCCTGAGTGCGGATCTCGACCACACGGCCGGGGAAGGCGCGGTGAGGGAAGGTGTCGATGTGGACCGCCGCCGGCTGGCCGATCCTCACCCGGCCGAGCTGGATCTCGGGGACGTAGACGCGCACCCAGATCTGGTCGGGTTCGAGCAGCGTGGCGACCGGCTGATTGGCCGCCGCGAGGTCGCCCGGACGGAGGTCGAACGCCTCGACGATACCGGTGGCGGGAGCGGTGACGACGAGCTCCTGGTGCTGGCGTTCGAGGAAGGCGAGCCGCTCTCCCGCGGCCGCCAGCGAGGCCTCGGCCGCGGCGATGTCCTCCACCCGGCCCCCGCGCTGCGCGGCGAGCAGGCTCTCGTGGGCGGTGGCCGCCTTGACCTGGGTGACGTCGTAGTCGCGCTGGCTGATGGCGCCGGACTTCAGCAGCGCCTCGTAGCGCTTGCGGTCGGTCTCGGCGCTCTCCCAGTTGATCTGGGCCTGCCGCAGCTCCTCCTCGCGCGGCCCCCGCCGGACCTTGGCGAGCTCGGCCCGACCCTGCGTCACCAGGGCGCGCTGCTGGGCGATCTCCAGATCGCGCAGATCGGGCTCGAAGGTCACCAGCGGCTGGCCGGCGTGGACGACGTCTCCCTCTTTCACGTGCACCGTCGCCACGCGGCCGCCGAGGAGCGAGCCGACCTCGACGGTGTTGGCCTCGATCGAGCCGGAGAGGACGAGCTGCTTCGTATCCAGATGGCGCGGGCGATAGGCGAACCACCACCAGGCCGCCCCGCCGGCGATCGCCAGCAGCAGGACGAGGCGGACCACGATTTTCATCCTGGATTTCATCGCGAGCTCTCCCTGGGCGCAGCATGCTGCGCCCCTACGCCGGGGTCAACGGCGACGCCGCGGGTCCAGATCTCGACCAGCGTGTCGAGGTAGCGGTCGAGCGGCAGCGGCGGCTCGACGATGCGGGCGATCCGGTGCAGCGTGACGAACGAGTGGCAGGCTCCGAGGAGCATCAGGGCCGCCGCCTTGGGATCGGCAACGCGCACCCTACCGGCGGCGATGGCGCGGCCGAGGTACCCTTCGACCAGGGCGAGGGCACGTTGCGGCGGCGTCGGCCGGACCTCGGGATCGAAGGGGAGAGGGGGGAAGCTGGAGGCCTCCTGCAGGGCCTTGGAGCGCATCCAGCGGGAGATCTGCTCGTCGATCTTCTCTTCCAGGAAGGGGACGAACGCCTCGCCGATCCGCCGCGCCACCAGCCGCGGGTCCTCGGTGCCCTCCACCTCCGCCAGGAACTCGATCGGCACGCGGATCTCGCCCGGCGCCGGGCTCATCGCCACGGCGAACAGATCCTCCTTGTTGGCGGCGTGACGGAGCAGGGCCGCCGGGCTGAGGTCGAGCCGCGAGGCGATCGCCGCCAGCGTGCTCCCCTCGAACCCTCGCTCGGAGAAGACCTGGCGGGCGGTGGCGAGGACCTCCTCGCGCGTGACCTTCGGCCGGCGTCCCATGATAAATAAGTTTACAGTTATTTATTTTTCCGGGTCAAGGGCGTTTTCCCTGGGACCGCCGGCGTCCCGCCGGCTCTAACTCCGCTTTTAGTTAGTTTGAGTTAGTTTGAGTTAGAG
>DATBAW010000047.1:0-10994 GCA_036271335.1 Thermoanaerobaculia bacterium | reverse complement strand
CGGCGACTTCGCGAACGGCGCGCAGATCATCATCGACCAGTTCATCTCCGCCGGCGAGGACAAGTGGCACCTGCTCTCCGGCGTCGTGATGCTGCTGCCGCACGGCTACGAGGGGCAGGGGCCGGAGCATTCGAGCGCGCGTATCGAGCGCTACCTCCAGCTCTGCGGCGAGCAGAACATGCAGGTCTGCCAGCCGTCGACCGCGGCGCAGTACTTCCACCTGCTGCGCCGCCAGGCCTTGAGCCCCTGGCGCAAGCCGCTGATCGTCTTCACTCCCAAGAGCATGCTGCGCCACAAGGACTCCGCCTCCAGCCTGGAGGATTTCGCGCGCGACCGCTTCCTGCGGGTGGTCGACGACGGCCAGGTCCAGAACGCCCAGCGGGTCCTGCTTTGCTCGGGCAAGATCGTCCACGAGCTGCGGCGGGAGCGGGAGAAGCGGCAGGACACCAAGACGGCGATCCTCGCCCTCGACCAGCTCTACCCCTTCCCGAAGGAGGAGCTGGCGGCGGCGCTGGCCAAGCATCCGGAAGCTCGCAGTATCATCTGGGTGCAGGAGGAGCCGGCCAACATGGGCGCCCTCTCCTTCGTCCAGCGCCGCATCGAGCGCCTGATCGCCCGGCCGATCCGCTCGATCAAGCGCTCCGCCAGCGGCAGCCCGGCCACCGGCTCCGCCAAGGCCCACGGCATCGAGCAGCAGACGCTGCTGACGCTGGCGTTCACGACGTAGGAACCCAGAAAAGGACCAAAAGGACTGCAAGGACCTAAAGGACAAAAGCCGCGCGCCATCGGCTTCGTGTCCTTTAGGTCCCTGCAGTCCTTTTGGTCCTTTTGGTCCTTGTTTCCCTCGGCTCTCCTACCTCCCCATCCACGCCATCAGCGTCTTCCGGTACTCCTCGCGCTCTTGTCCGGAGCGGGCGGGCTCGCCGGGAGCGCGGCCGTGGGCGAGACGTTCCTTGATCTTCGTGGCCATCTGGAGTTGCTCGGGGGTGAGTACGGCGGGTATCGGGCCGCCGAAGAAGCTCCAGCTGTCGAGCGCCAACGCCTGCGCCTCGGTGAGGTCGAGGTAGTAGAGCTCGGGATGGACCACGCGCAGGGAGTGCTTGGGCTCCACGTAGTCGGGATGGCCGGAGCGGACCTTGACCTCGGAGCGAGGCAACCCGGACGTCTTCGCGGCCTCGGGGCCGGGCGCGATCAGGGAGTAAAACGAGTCCTGCTTCTTGAGGATGTCGGCCAGCTGGACCACGTCCGTCCGCGCCGGATCGTAGGTGACCTCTACGACCTCGTTGCCGCCGAGCTCGCCGATGCGGGTGGCGACCACGCCCGGCGCCTTGCCGAGGGTCGCCTCGCCGGTCCAGTAACAGAACATGGAGAAGGTGGCGGTCCTGGTGGTGGGCGGCGCCGCGGGCGTGGCTGGTTGCACGGCGAGGGCCTGACCTCCACAGAGGACGGCGGCGAGCCAGAGAGCGTTGCTGCGATTCATCTCGATCCTCCCGGAGCCGAGGTGCGGCTTCCGAAGAAGCTTACGAGAGCGCCCGTCCCCCTGGATTCCCCAGGATGGCAATGGTAGGGTACGAACCCAAAACCATTCGGCAGGAAAGGGTCATCCGCATGGCGATTTCCGAAGTTCCCGCGCAAGAGTACCCCGACGTCGTCGGACTGGTTCCGGAGGAGCCGCAGACGGCGGTGCCGTTCCGGCCGTTCATCCCGGCCTCGGTGCGGCTGCCGGAGCTGACGATCGTGCCGCTCCTCGTCGGCACGATCCTCGGCATCATCTTCGGCGCCTCGTCGCTCTACCTGGTGCTCAAGGTCGGCCTGACGGTCAGCGCTTCGATCCCGGTGGCGGTGATCTCGCTCACCATCTTCCGCGCTCTCCGCGGCATGGGGTTCCGGGGGGCGTCGATCCTCGAGAACAACATCGTGCAGACGGCCGGGTCGGCCGGCGAGTCGATCGCCTTCGGCGTCGGCGTCACGATGCCGGCGATCATGATCCTCGGCTTCGATCTCGAGATCACGCGGGTGATGCTGGTGGCGGTGCTCGGCGGCCTGCTGGGGATCCTGATGATGATCCCGCTGCGCCGCGCGCTGATCGTCCAGCAGCACGGCCTGCTCAAGTACCCCGAGGGGACCGCCTGCGCCGAGGTGCTCAAGGCCGGCGCCTCGGAGGAGGAGCGGGCGATCGCCGCGCGCGGCGCCATGACTGCCGGCGCCGGCGGCGAGGTGGCCTCGAATGCCGCGGCGCTCCCGCAGTCCGGTGCCAAGGCGATCTTCACCGGCTTCGGCATCGGCCTCGTCTACCAGACGGCGATGGAGGTCTTCAAGCTCTGGAAGGACACCCCCGAGCGGATCTTCAAGAAGCCCTTCGAGGCCGGCTCGATCTCGGCCGAGATCAACCCCACGCTGCTCGGCGTCGGCTACATCATCGGCCCGCGCATCGCCTCGATCATGTGCGCCGGCGGCGTCCTCGCCTACCTGGTGCTGATCCCGGCGATCAAGTACTTCGGCGGCGTCGCCACCGGGGTGATCGCGCCGGGCACCGTGCCGATCTCGGAGATGGGCCCCAACCAGATCCGCGGCGCCTACGTGCTCTACATCGGCGCCGGCGCGGTGGCGGCCGGCGGCATCATCAGCCTGTTCCGCTCGCTCCCCACGATCTGGCACGGCCTGAAGGGGGGCCTCGCCGACTTCCGCGGCCGCACCGCGGCCCAGGGCGGGCGGGCCGTCCTGCGCACCGACCAGGACATGTCGCTCAAGTTCGTGGCCGGCGGCATCGTCGCGCTGATCGCCGTCATCATGCTGGTCCCCCAGCTCCACCTGCAGTGGAACCTGCTGGGCGCGCTGCTGATCATCGTCTTCGGCTTCCTGTTCGTCACCGTCTCCTCCCGCCTGACGGGCGAGATCGGCTCGTCGTCCAACCCGATCTCGGGGATGACGGTGGCGACGCTGCTGCTGACCTGCCTGGTGTTCCTGGCCATCGGCTGGACCGGCCCGAGCTACTACGTCACCGCGCTGTCGATCGGCGCCATCGTCTGCATCGCGGCCTCCAACGGCGGCACCACCTCGCAGGACCTGAAGACCGGCTTCCTGGTCGGCGCCACGCCGCGCCACCAGCAGGTCGCCATCCTGTTCGGCGCCCTCGCCTCGGCCCTGGTGCTCGGACCGATCCTGCTGAAGCTCAACGACGCCGCCACGGTCTACGTGCCGATCGCCGACCACGGCCGCATCACCGCCGAAGGCTATGCGCCGGACCTGAAGGTCGATCCCGCCACGCTGGCGACCATGCGCACCGAGTCGCTCCAGGGTCCGCAGTCGGTCTCCGACCACACCGTCTATCACTCCTGGCAGAAGACCGACGCCGTGGGCGGCCCGGCCGGCCGCTACCTGGTGGACGACGCCGGCGTGCCCGTCTATCTGGTCGATCCCGGCATCAACGGTACCCACAAGACGCGTCCGGACGGCTCGACGGTCAACAAGTTCGACGCGCCGAAGGCGACGCTGATGTCCTACATCATCAAGGGTATCCTCAACCGCCAGCTCCCCTGGGGCCTGGTGCTGCTGGGGGTGATGATCTCGCTCGTCCTCGAGATGTCCGGCATCCCCTCGCTCGCCTTCGCGGTGGGCGTCTACCTGCCGCTCTCCTCCTCCAGCCCGATCTTCATCGGCGGCATGGTGCGCTGGCTGGTCGACAAGTATCTGGCGCGGAAGTTCGCCGGCCAGAACCTCACCGAGGAGGAGCTGACGGCCGAAGGGGACAAGAGCCCGGGCGTGCTGATGGCGTCAGGCTACATCGCCGGCGGCGCCATCGCCGGCATCGCCATCGCCTTCAGCCAGGGGCTGTTGACTAACTTCGACAACAAGATGACCGAGACCATGAAGGCGATCAATCCGTTCTTCGAAGGAGGCTCCTCGGATCTCCTGGCGCTGATCCCCTTCGCGGTGCTGACCCTGCTGCTCTACCTGGCGGGACGCGAGGTGATCCTCGCCAGCCGGCCGAAGACGCGGTAGGACAGATTTGTAGGGGCGGCCCTATGTGGCCGCCCTGCTTTCCACCTAGGGCGGCCACATAGGGCCGCCCCTACGATACGAGGTCTTATCCCACCTGCCGGTAGCGGATCACGCGCGGCAGCGACCCCATCGAGCCTTTGAGCCGGCCGCGCAGCTGTTTGAGATGCTCGGTCTCGCCGTGCGCGTCCAGCGCCGCTTCCGACGCCCACTCCTCGACGAAGGCGAACTCGACGTAGCTCTCCCCCTTGAGCGAGCGGAGGAGGTCGTAGCGGAGGCACCCCTCCTCGCGGCGGGTGGGCTCGATCAGCTCGCGAAGGACGCTCTCCATCTCATCCTCCTTGCCGATCTCGGCGTAGAAGATGGCGATCACGTGAACGGTAGCCTGCGCCATGCGGTCCCCTCTCGTTGAAGTAATGATCTGAATTCAAGAAATCTTTCACCGCGGCGACAGCCGCAGGAGATGCACCGCCGGTCCCGGCAGGAACGGCACCGGCTTGCCCTGCTCCCACGCCGCCTCTTCGTTCTGATAGTAGGGCGACAGCGGATGGCCGCTCTCGCCCACCGGCATCTCGAAGAGGCCGGCCTCCTCGTGGCCGGGCGAGACCACCATCCGCTCCGAGGCGCCGAAGCCCGGGCCCTGCACGCGCGGCATGTTCTGGTCGCCCGGCAGCTGGCGCGACGGCACGTCGAGCCAGCGCCCCAGGGCGGGCACCGCGAGGCTCAGGGGGTGCTGGATGTGCGTCGTATTGCGCTCCCCCCAGGTGCGGTCGGCGAGCTTTGAGCCCTGGCCGTCGAGGCTCTTCACCATGGCGTCCGCGGCGGCGAGGAGCGCTTCGTCCCAAGTCGCGAAGCGGGGATCGAGCAGGTTCATCGGACGCTCGGAGACGATCCGCCAGAGGGGCCCCTCGAACTGCGAGGGAGGCTGGAAACGGTCGTCCTCGGGCACGTTCCCCTGGCCGGTCAGCGAGACGAAGACCTGGTTCTCCAGGAAGGCGCGGAAGGAGCGCACGGCGCGATAGCCGGCCGAATCCACCGAGGCGCGGCCCGTCCAGCCGGTCTCCACCAGACGCCGCAGCTCCCCGCGCTGCGGATGCCCCTGGAGGGCCGCCGGCGAGAGCGTCTTCAGCAGCAGCTCGCGCCAGCGCTCCAGGAACAGGGCGCGGTCGTCGAGCTGCACCGCCAGCAGGTCGGCGGGCGTCGCATGCTCCAGCTTCATGAGGTCGTCGCGGATCTGCCGCGCGCGGGCGCCGAGGTCGTAGCCGCCGTTGCCGACCTTCGCCAGCAGCTCGCCGTCGCCCACCCGGGCGTTCGCCGTCCAGATCCGGCCGGAGGACGGATTGACGACGCGCGGGTACTCCTCCGGCGTCAGCCAGCCGTCCCAGCGGTGCGTGCCGTCGGCCCAGGAGGATGGGGTGCGGCCGTCGAAGCCGACGCGGCGCGGGATTCTGCCGATGATCGTCCAGCCCACGCGCCCCGTCTCGTCGGCGACCGTGAAGTTTTGCGGCGGGATGCCCGAGCGATTGGCGATCGCCATCGCCTCCTCCAGGGTGCCCGCCGTCTGGAGCTGGTCGATCTGCAGGTTCACCGCCTCCGGATGATGGGCGGTCCAGGCGAGCGCGCGCGGACGGCCGAGATGGTCCTTGTCGATCACCGGGCCCCAGATCGTCTCCTTGACCTCCAGCACGTCGTCGGCTCGCCCCTTGACCCGGATGTGCTCTTGCACCGTGGTGAAGTGTCGCGGCCCCTGCGGCGTGCGGTAGACGTCGGGATCCTTGGGATCGACCTCCAGCTCGATCAGATCGGTCCAGTCGCCGTAGCTGTTGGTGAACCCCCAGGCGACGTGGCCGTTGCTGCCGACGGCGAAGGTCGGCGTGCCCGGCAGCGTCACGCCGGTGATGCGCAGCATGCCGCCCCGGCCGTCCGGCCGTATCAGCGACGCGCGGTACCAGGTGTTCGGCACGCGGATCCCCAGGTGCATGTCGTTGGCGAGCAGAGCGTGGCCGTCCGCCGTGTGCGAGCCGGCCACGGCCCAGTTGTTGCTGCCGGCCGTGGCCTCCGCCAGCTCTTCGTCGTTCTCCAGCATCGGGCGCAGGGACGCCGCCTTCGCCGGCGCCGGCCGTTTGCGCAGATCGAACACGTCCGGCCCCGGGAGTGGGGGAGTCGCGAAAGGCGGGCCCAGGAGCGGCGCGTCCCACTCGGTGCCGGGAGCGGCGAGGAGCTCGTACATGGGGCCGGGGAGCGTGTCGTGGAGGAGGCCGAGGGAGGACTCGCGGCGGCCGGTGTCGTCGTTCAGCTCGAAGAACATGGCGTAGAGGGCGAGGAGCGAATCCTCCGGCCGCCAGGGCAGCGGATCGGCCCGCAGCAGGAGGTACTCGAACGGCTTGCCGCCGAGCGCGGAGAGGCCGGCGTTCACCCCTTCGGCATAGGCGGCGAAGAGCGCCCGGTCGGCCGGCGAGGAGGCCGCCAGGACCGCCCGCGCCCGCTCGCGGAAGCGGTGGACGCGATGCCGGCGGTCCACCTTCACCACCGCCGGTCCGACGATCTCCGCCAGCTCGCCCGCCGCCTGCCGGCGCAGCAGGTCCATCTGGAAATAGCGGTCCTGGGCGTGGAGGAAGCCGAGGGCGCGGGCGGCGTCCAGGCGGTTGGCGGCGCGGATCGTCGGCACGCCGAGGGCGTCGCGCTCGACGTCGACCGCCGCCGCCAGACCGGCGATCCGCCCTCTGCCGTCGAGCTGCGGCAGGCTCGCCGTCAGGCGCCCGTGCACCCAGATCCCGGCGGCGAGAACGATGAGGACGAGCAGCACGGCGAGCGCCAGCAGCGCGCGGAGCACGGGGCGCCGGCGGCGGCGAGACCGGTGGAGGGGACGGACGGCATAGACCGGCTGGGCCATGAGGCTTCTCCTCGTTCTTCCTCGGGACGGCAGGGAACGGCGGCCTCAAGTCTCTCCGACCGGAGCCCGCGCCGCAAGCGGGCCAGCAGCGGCGCGCGGGAGCGAGCGCCAGTTGACAGATTTACAATTTATTCGTACGATCCGAGAAACCAAGAATCTTTAAGTTTGAATTCTCGTCGCCACGCGGTTCCCCCGCTTTGGCCATTGAGGCCGGCGGATCGCTAAAGGAGTGTCTATGCTGAAGAAATTCGTTGCGTGTCTCCTGTTCTGCCTCGCGGTCTTGGTCAGCGTCCATCCTGGTCTTGCCCAGGACAAGTCGAGGTCCAACGACCCGATCGCCCAGATGCAGCGGGCCGGCTGGAAGATCGTGCAGGACGGCGTGATGCAGCGCGAACGTGGAGTGGGTCAGGTCGAGACTTTCGTGTTCGGTTCGCCGGGCTTCGTCTGGAAGCTGCAGGATCTCCAGAGCCAGCTCCACAACCTGCGTCTTGCCTACCAGCTGGACCCGAGCCCGGCGCTACGGAAGACCATCCTCAGCCACCGGCAGGAGATCGCCAACACCCAGAAGATGATCGCGATCGCCGCAGCCGCCGAGGCTGAGGGCGATAACCCGATCGAGAAGGTCACCTGCAGCATCAACTTCGGCTATAGCGCGACCGCTGGATCCCTGACCACCTCGCAGGGTGTCACGGGGACCGCGAGCGCGAACTTCAGCACCAGCTGCACCGGCATCACCTCTCCCTTCACCGGCGAAGTCTATGCCTACTCCTATTCCACGGCGTCCGTGGCCGGCGCGCCGACCACCCAGAGCTTGGTCGACGGCCCTCGCACCGGCGCGAACGTGACCGCGAGCGCATTCACCAGCCAGACCGGCGTCCCGACTTGCACGTCGTACGCCTATGCCAGCATGACCAGCAGCATCAGCTCCTCTGCCTTCTCCATGGCCGTAACGAACACCAGCTGCCCCGCGGTCGTGACCAACCCCGTGCCCCACATCACCGGGCCGTCCTTCGTCAACGCGCTCAGCGGGTGCACGACCTCTACCTGGACCGCCTCCGCCACCGGCGGCACGTTGCCGTACACCTATTCATGGACCTGGAACGGCAGCGTCGTCAGTACGGCTTCCAGCTATGCCCGCACGACCTGCTCCGGCGGCGTCGCCACCGACATCACCTACACGTTGGGCTTGACCGCCATCGACAGCGCCAGCCGTACCGGCAGCACCTCGCTCTCCGTCGAGATCGAGAAGGGCGGCACCACCGGTGGCTGCGTCAACATCGACGGCGTCACCCAGTGCCCGTAGCTCTCTGACCCCATTTCCCTTCAGATCCTCGTGAGACGCCCGGCCTCCGGGCGTCTCGTTCGGCGCTCCGGGCTTGGAGAGTCCTCGGATAGACTCCTCGCCATGGCCGACGTCACCTATCCGGATCTCCGCGCCTTCCTCGAACCGCTCCGCCGCGACGGCGATCTCGTTACGGTCGAGGCGCCGGTCGATGCGCACCTGGAAGCGGCGGAGATCCACCGGCGGGTGATCGCGGCGGGCGGACCGGCGCTCCTGTTCACGAACGTCAAGGAGCGCGATTTTCCGCTGGTCACCAATCTGTTCGGCACCGCCCGCCGCGCCGAGAGGGCCTTCGGCACGCGCCCGCAGCGGCTGATCCGGCGCCTCGTCCACCTCGCCGAGACGCTCCTGCCGCCGACGCCCGCCAAGCTCTGGGGCGCCCGCGATCTCGGCCGCGAGGCCTTGCGGATCGGCTCCTCGCGGCGAGCCTCAGGGCCAGTGGCCGAAGTCGTCACTTCCGACGCCCGCCTCGACCGCCTCCCCGCGCTCACCACCTGGCCCGAGGACGGCGGCCCCTTCGTGACGCTGCCGCTGGTCTACACCGAGCACCCGGAGGGCAAGGGGCACAATCTCGGCATGTACCGGCTCCAGGTCCACGACGCGCGGACGACCGGCATGCACTGGCAGATCGGCAAGGGGGGCGGCTTCCACTACGCGGTCGCCGAGGCGCGCGGCCAGGCGCTGCCGGTGACCGTCTTCCTCGGCGGCCCGCCGGCGCTGATCCTCGCCGCCATCGCGCCGCTCCCCGAGAACGTCCCCGAGCTGATGCTCGCCTCGCTGATCGCCGGCGAAAAGGTGAAGCTCGTCTCGCCCGGACCGGGCTCGCATCCCCTCGTCGCCGCCGCGGAATTCGCCCTGATCGGCAAGGTGCCGCCGCGCGTCCGGCGGCCGGAAGGGCCTTTCGGCGATCACTACGGCTACTATTCGCTCCAGCACGACTATCCGGTCTTCGAGGTCGAGAAGATCGCCCGCCGCAAGGACGCGATCTATCCCGCGACGGTCGTCGGCAAGCCGCGGCAGGAGGACTTCTTCATCGGCGACCTCCTCCAGGAGCTCCTCTCGCCGCTCTTCCCGCTGGTGATGCCGGCCGTCGAGCAGCTCTGGTCCTACGGCGAAACGGGCTACCACTCGCTGGCGGCCGCGGTGGTGAAGCAGCGCTACAAGCGGGAGGCGATGGCGTCGGCCTTCCGCATCCTGGGCGAGGGGCAGCTCTCGCTGACCAAGTTCCTGCTGGTGACCGACCGCGCCGTCGACCTCAAGGACTTCCGCGCCACCCTCACCCACATCCTCGAGCGCACCCATCCCGAGACCGACCTCTACGTCTTCTCGAACCTCTCGATGGACACGCTCGACTACACCGGCCCGGTGGTCAACGAGGGCTCGAAGGGCGTCTGGCTCGGCCTCGGCGACCCGGTGCGCGAGCTGCCGCGAGGCTTCACCGCGCCGGAGATCCCACAGGGCATGACGGACGTCCACGTCTTCTGCCCCGGCTGCCTCGTCGTGGGCGGTCCGGCGTACGCGGACGATCCCGGCGCCGCGGCGCGCTTCGCGGCTCACCCCGCCTTCGCCGGCTGGCCGCTGATCGTTCTCACCGACGAGCCCCGCCGCGCCGCCGCCAGCCCGATCAACTTCCTGTGGACCACCTTCACCCGCTTCGAGCCCGCCGCCGACCTCCACGCCGCCGCCACCGGCCTCGTCCGGCACCACGTCTCCTACACGCCGCCGATCCTGATCGACGCGCGGATGAAGCCCTGGTATCCGCAGGAGCTGTTCGCCGACGAGGAGACGGCGGCGACGGTGACGCGGCGATGGAAGGAGTACTTCCCGAGCGGGAAGGTGGAGATGGGGGATTCAGGGACGGGGCATCTGACGTAGGCCCGGCGGCTCAATTCACCCACGGCCCCTTGCGGACGCCGCCCTGTCCCTTCTCTCCCTGGATCACCTTGAACCCGCGCTTGCGGCGGGCGCGGTCGAGCTTCTTCTGGATCCACCACTTCTCCAGGCGGAGCCGCATCTCGCGCATCGTCCGCCTGCCGCCGCGCAGCGAGCCGCTCGAGCGGACGTAGAGGTAGGAGAGCCCCACGGCGGCGCAGATGCCGAAGAAACCGACGAGATCGCGCGAGAAGAGGAAGGCCATGAAGGCGAAGAGGATCTCCACCGCCAGCATCCAGCGCGCCGGCACCGGCAGGATGAAGAAGAGGTAGATCGTGGCGTCGCGGTGCGCCGTGGCGTAGGCGGCGATGAAGACGGCCGAAAGGATCCACTGCCCCTGCATGATGGCGAACGGGACGGGGACCTCCAGCCACCCGGTGAGCGTGAGCAGCGCATGGACGCCCACCGCCACCAGCGCCGCGCCGATCGTGCTGAACACCACCAGCCGCCAGAAGTGGCGCCGGTAGAGACCGAAGTAGACGTCGCGGCCGAAGATGTAGAGGAACAGCAGGTCGATCAGGAACCAGAATCCCGACGGCGCGCCGATGAACGGGTAGGTGGCGAGCTGCCAGACCCAGCCGAGCCGCCAGGCCAGCGGGGTGAGCTGGAGCAGCTCCGGCACGATCCGGGTGGAGTCGAAGAAGCGTAGCGAGAACGTGACGAACAGGACGCCGAGCAGGATCAGCACGTCGCGGGGCGCCGGTCCGCCGAGGCCGAAGCCGCCCAGGTTCATGCGCGCGGGGGGTGGATTGCGGGTCACCACGATGTCGCTCCTCTCACCGTGGGATCTTACCTTAGGGGCCTGCTCGCCTGCCCGCCCGTCCAGCC
>DATBAW010000046.1:0-7249 GCA_036271335.1 Thermoanaerobaculia bacterium | reverse complement strand
TCGCTGAGATAAGTCAGGCGCGCGCACTCAAACCCCTCGTAGGCCCGCCGGCGCTCGAATTCCTCCCGCGTCGGCAGCAGCGGCCGGAGAGCGGAAAAGGGCTGCATAGTGACGCCGAGCCGCGCCGCCTCCTCGACCTCGGCGCTGTAGCCGTACTCCTGGCCGCGCAGCCAGCGCTCGTAGCTGACCATGTGGGGCCGGCAGGGCGTGCTGTCGACGAGCTTGCCGTTCTGTGCCATGGCGGGAAGAGCAAGAAGGAAGAGGAGGGCGATAAGGATGAAGCGGTTCCCTGCCATGACGAACGTGAGTCTATCGTAGGGGCGCAGCATGCCGCGCCTCCGCGCAACTTCCGGCTCTCCCGCGACGTAGGATTGCCTGGAGCGAAGGAGGCTCCCGCGATGATCAAGATCCTGGTCTGGCTGCTCCTCTTCATCGTCTGCTGGCCGCTGGCCCTGCTGGCGCTCGTCCTCTATCCCTTCATCTGGCTGCTCTCGCTGCCGTTCCGGCTGGTGGGGATCACTCTGGAGGCGGTCTTCGCCTTCCTGAAGGCCCTGCTGTTCCTGCCCGCCCGGCTGCTCGGCGGCTCGCCGGCGCGCCCTTGAAACGTTCCTCGTCCTCGTCCGTCTTCTGCACTGGATGCTGATGGCTTTCGAGGACACCGCGCAGCAGTACCAGCGCCGGATCTACTCTTTCGCCCGCTACCTGCTCTCGAGCCGGGAAGAGGCGGAGGACGTGACCCAGGAGGTGCTGCTGCGCCTCTGGCGCCATCGCGAGGGGGTAGACGAGGAACGCCTCGCCCCCTGGCTGCTGCGGGTCACGCGCAACGCTTGCTACGACCTGCTGCGGAAACGCCGGAGCGAGGCCGCGGCGGGCCTGAGCCCGACCCTCGACGACGTGGCGGCGGAAGCGGTGGCGAGCGCCGAGCCCGACCCGCGCTCCCAGGCCGAGGCCGCCGACTTCCGGCGGCGCCTGCTGGCGGCGCTGGCCGACCTCGGCGAGCCCTACAAGAGCATCATCATCCTGCGCGAGGTCCAGGGCCTCGCCCATCGCGAGATCGGCGAAGCTCTGGGGATCCCCGAGGTCACCGTCCGCGTCCATCTCCATCGCGGGCGGCGGAAGCTGCGGGAACGACTGAAAGAGGATGAGCATGCGACCTGACGATTCTCTCTCTTGCGAGGCGGCGCTCGACCTCCTCGAGCCCTGGCTGGACGGCGAGCTGACCGGCGAGGAGGAGGCGCGCCTGCGCGGCCATCTGGCCTCCTGCGCCTCCTGCGCCGCCGAGCTCGCCCTCGCCCGGCGGGTGCAGCAGGAGCTGCGCGCCCTGCCGCAGCCGGACGTCCCGCCGGAGCTGATGGCGCGGGTGCTCCAGGCGGGGCGCGGCGAGGTCGTGCCCTTCCGGCCACGGCGCTCGACGGCAGGCCGGCTGCGGATCGCGGCCGCGGCCGCGGTGGCGATCCTGGCCGTGGGAGGCGGATCGCTCTTCGTCCACCTCCAGGCGCCGCGCGACCGGCCGAGCCCGGAGCAGATCGCCGAGGCCACGCGGGAGGCGCGTTACGCCCTGGCCGTCATCGGCCGGGCGAGCCGCAAGGCCGGTCTCGACGTGCGCGACGAGGTCCTCGAGAGGCGCCTGGTGGCGCCCGCCACCCGCGACGCCTCGGAGTCGCTGAGCCGGATGACGAACGCGGCCGGCGAGCCGCGGAAGGAGCTTTGAAGATGCGCAAGCCGATCGTTCTCGTCACCCTTCTGCTCGCCCTGGCCGCCGCGGCGGGACATGCCCAGGCGCTCGAAAGCCTCCCCGGCTACGTGCCGATCGAGAAGCTCGGCCTCTTCCCGCCGGACAAGCTGAGCGTCGAGATAAACCTGATCGGACCGATGCTGCACATGGCCGCGGCGGCGACGAAAACCGACGACCCCGCTTTTTCGGCGCTGCTGGCCGGCCTGAAGTCGATCCGGGTCCAGGTCTATCCGCTCAAGGGAGCGGACGCCGCCGCGATCAAGGTGAAGATCGACGGCGCCGCCCGCTGGCTGCAGGCGCGCGGATGGGAGTCGACGATGAAGGTCCGCGATCAGGGCCAGGAGACCTACATCTACCTCAAGCAGACCAATGGGAAGGCCGAGGGGCTGACCCTGCTGTCGTTCGATCCGAAGGGTGAGGCGGTGGTCGTCAACATCGTCGGCAAGATCGATCCGGCCCAGCTCGGCAGCATCGCCCAGGGCCTGAACGTGAAGATGCCGGCCACCGGCGCTCCGAAAAAGCCCGAACCGAAGAAACCGGAATGAATGAGTCTCAAACGACGGAGATATGTCATGAAACGCAAGCTGCTCCCGTTCGCCGCCCTGCTGTCCCTCGCCTCCCTGCTCGCCGGCTGCGGCGGGTCCCCTTCGGTCGAGCAGGTGCGCTGGGACCTGCAGCGCCGCTTCCCCGAGGCCCGTTTCGATCCCGACGAGCACGTCCATCTCGGCCGTCTCTCGATGGGGCTGGTGCATGGGATCGTACGGATGGCCGCCCGTCATGACGACGACGCCAGGGATGGGATGGAGATCGTCGATCAGATCCAGTCCGTCGACTTCGCCAGCTACAAGGTCCACGCCCTTCCCGACCTCGACCGTCTGGCCGAGGACGGCCGCTTCGAGCGCCGACTGGCGGCGAACGGCTGGTCGCCGATCGTCCGCACGCGGGAGAAGCGCGAGCGCACCTGGGTGTACGCCCGCCTCGATCCCGCCGGCAGCTTCCGGAACCTCTTCGTGGTCTCCCTGGAGGGCGACGAGCTGACCCTGGTGCGCGTCGACGGCCGCCTCGACCGCGTCCTCGCGCTGGCGATGGCCGAGAATCCCAAGGCGGCCCTCGGCGGCGGCCACAAGCGGACGGAGGCGAAGGCAACGGCGGCGACAACGACAGCGGCGGGGGCGGAGTCGGAGGGGGGGCGGTAGGATTCAGGGCGTTTGGGTTTGCTGGGGCCGGCAAAGGAGCTTTGTACCGATCCGTCTTTTCTTCGGGGCGCGATACAGTACCGCCCCATGCCCTTTACCCAAGCCGATTGTACAGAGTGCCGCCGCGACTTCCCCTCGCTGTCGCGGATCGTCGACGGTGTCCCACTGGCCTTTCTCGACGGGCCGGCGGGGACGCAGGTGCCGGAGCCGGTCATCGCCGCGATGGCCGATTATTATCGGACCTCGAACGCCAACACACACGGCGAGTTCCCCACCTCTCGCGAGACCGACCGCCTCCTCGACGCGACCCGCGAGACGGTGGCCGCCTTCCTCGGCGCGCGGAGCGCCGGCGAGATCTCCTTCGGCCAGAACATGACGACGCTCTGCTTCTCGCTCAGCCACGCGCTGGCGCGGGAGATGGCGCCGGGGGATGAGATCGTCGTCACCGCGCTCGATCACGAGGCGAACCGGGGGCCCTGGCACCACCTGCGCGAGCGTGGGATCGTGATCCGCGAGGTCGCCCTGCGCTCCGACGGCCGGCTCGACGCCGAGGACTTCGCGCGGCAGGTGACGGCGCGGACCCGCCTGGTGGCCCTCGGCCTCGCCTCGAACGCGCTGGGCACCGTCAACGACGCCGCCCTCGCCCGGCGGCTGTCGAAGGAGGTGGGAGCGCTGCTGCTGCTCGACGCCGTCCACTACGCCGCCCATCTGCCGGTGGACGTGGCGGCGCTCGACACCGATTTCCTGCTCTGCTCGGCCTACAAGTTCTACGGACCGCACGTGGGCATCCTCTACGCCCGCCCCGGCCTGCTGGGCCGGCTGCGCACCGACAAGCTGATCACCCAGGACGACGCGGCGCCCTTCCGCATCGAGACCGGCACTCTCAACCACGCCGCCCTCGTCGGCGTGAAGGCCGCCGTGGAGTACATCGCCTCGTGGGGCGAGGGCGCGGACCTGCGCCAGCGGATCGTCTCGGCGATGTCCGGCATCGCCGAGTGGGAGCATGGCCTGGCCTCCTCCTACTACGAGCAGGTGCGGCGAATTCCAGGCGTCACCGTCTGGGGCACCGATTTCGCGGGACCGCGGGCGCCCACGGTGTCGATCACCATCGACGGCGTGCATCCCAGGGATGCGGCGCGCGCCTTGGGCGAGAAGGGCATCCAGGTCTGGGACGGCGACTTCTACGCGGTCCGGGCGATCGAGGTGCTGGGCCTGAGCGAGAGAGGCGGGGTGCTCCGCACGGGCTTCGCGATGTACAACACGCCCGAGGAGATCGAACGGCTGCTGGCGGCGGTGCGGGAGCTGGCGGCTCGGCGCTGATAAGCGTCCGTGGCCTGCGACCTCACCCTCGATCCCTCTCCTGAAGGAGAGGGAGGGCCCTCGTAGGAAACGATGATCCGGAGGCGCCCCCCTTCTCCTTTAGGAGAAGGGACGGGGATGAGGTCGCAGGCCACAAAGGGTTCGTGGACCGATCTAGACGCGGTCGCGGTTGACGTCGCCGGAGGTGCGATCCTCGACCCGATGCCAAGCGTCCTTGGTGGCGAGCTTGGCCTCATCCCAGGTCTGGCGCGCGGAGCCCTGGTTGTAGTCGTTCCAGTTGCTGCCGAGCTCCGGCTCGACCTCGTTCCAGGTCTTGTTGCCGTAGCGGGCCTTCGACTCCCAGCCGTAGCGATAGGCCGGCTGATAATCGTCGTAGGTGCGGCTGGCGTTCGCGTACGGCCGGTTGCCATAGTTCTCGCGCCAGTAGGCGTCCTCGACCGTGGGGTTGGTCCCTTCGGCCACGCCGTGGCCCAGGAGGCCGCCGGCGACGGCGCCGACCGCCGCGCCGACCAGAGTACCGACCGGACCGGCGACCGCCGTGCCGACCGCCGCGCCCGTGGCCGCGCCAGCCGCCGCGCCGACGCCGCTGCCGACCGGGTGAACCTTATCGTTGGAAAAGTCGTGCTTCTTCTCGACCTTGGCGTCGTGATCCGTAACGACGGTGCCAGCTCCGGTCTCATATTTCTCGTTCATGGATGTCTCCTCTCAAGGATGGAATGTGGCCGGAGGGCTCCGACCCCGTGCTCAACATCCATTGCAAGGCAGAGGCCAACTTCGTCCAACCCGTGTCCCGTGCGTGGCCTGTGCTAGCATCCCGCCGCCTTTCGCGACTGGAGATCCCAATGGAAATGTACGAGAACATCCTGGAAACGCTGGGGAACACCCCCCTGGTCAAGCTCGGCCGGTTCCATGCCGGTCCGGCGACCCTGGCGGCCAAGGTCGAGTCCTTCAACCCCGGCGGCAGCGTCAAGGACCGCATCGGCATCGCCATGATCGAGGCGGCCGAGAAGTCAGGCCAGCTGAAACCGGGCGGCACCATCGTCGAGCCCACCTCCGGCAACACCGGCGTCGGCCTCGCTCTGGTCGCCAACCTGCGCGGCTACAAGCTGATCTGCACCTGCGCCGACAAGATCCCGAAGGAGAAGATCGCGCTGCTCGAGGCGATGGGGGCGACCGTCTACCCCTGCCCCACCAACGTCGAGGCGGACGATCCGCGCTCCTACTACAAAGTGGCCGAGCGCCTGCGGGACGAGGAGGGAGCGTTCCTCCCCTACCAGTATTACAACCAGGCCAATCCCGAGGCGCACTACCGCACCACCGGCCCGGAGATCTGGCGGCAGACCGACGGCAAGGTCACGCACTACGTGGTCGGCGTCGGCACCGGCGGCACCATCAGCGGCACCGCCAAGTTCCTGAAGGAGCAGAACCCCGACGTCCGCGTGATCGGCGTCGACACCGTGGGGAGCGTCTACGCCTACTACCACCAGCACCGCGAGCTGCCGCCGGCCGACCAGATCCACCAGTACCTGATCGACGGCATCGGCGAGGACTTCCTCCCCTCCTGCGTCTGGTGGGACTACATCGACGAGGTGATCGCGGTCGACGACAAGACCGCGTACCAGGCGGTCCTGGAGCTCGCGAAGAAGGAATCGATCCTCTGCGGCTCCTCGGGCGGCGCGGCGGTCGCCGGCGCGCGGCGGGTGGCCGAGAAGCTGGCGGACGACGCGCTCGTCGTCACCCTCCTCCCCGACGCGGGCGACCGCTACCTCTCGAAGCTCAACCGCACCTGGATGGGAGAGAAGGGGCTGCTCGACTAACGGGTCGGCGGCGCCCGTCGCTCAGGACGTTCCGAGCAGCTTTTCGAGCAGCGCCGAGAGCCTATAGCCGGCGAGCGCCAGGCGCGGCAAAGCGACCTCCTCCGCATGCCGCCGGTATGCCTCCCCCGGGAGCCGGCCGCGCACGAGCGCCGGATCGTAGACCTCGGTCTTGTCCAGCCGGTACCCCTCGTCCACCCAATCCTCGTAGCGCAGGTCCGCGGCCTCCTCGAGAGCCGCCGCGGGCTCGCGCGCCATGACGAACGCCGCGAGCCGCCCCGCGTAGGCGTCCTCGTCCTCCTCTCCTTTCCGGGGGTTCCGCGGCTCGCTGCGGCCGAGGATCGTGTCCCAGTACCAGTGCAGGCTGTCGTTCGGATCGAGCGCGAAGAGGAGACCGCCGTCGTCTCCCTGCGGCTCCGCGGCCGTCACCCGCGCCGCGGTGTGCATCGGCTGGTGGACGTCGCCGACGAGATGGAGCAGCCAGGCGAGGTCGACCGCCCGCTCCGCCGCCGGGCGGTGCGCGTCCGGCAGCTCTTGCTCGAGGCCGTGGAGGCGGGCGACGACGTTCTCGAGATCCGGCTTGCGGTCCGGCAGATCGCGCGGCGGCAGCTTCGGATCGAGGGGGTCCGGCTGCTCCCAGAAGCGATGGATGAAGTGCCAGGCCGGCCGGCTGTACTTTTCCTTCCGCGCCGGGTGCTTCTCATCGCGCACCACGTCGCCCCAGGTCGCCGCCCGCTCGAACAGCTCGCGGTCGCGCACGGCGGCCGGGCGGCCGTCCGGCGGCACGAGGTTCGCGATGTCGGCGTCCGGCGGCGCCGCCTTCAAGAGCGCGACCGCCTTCGCCCGCGTCTCCGGCCGCAGCCGCTCCCAGGCGATCCGCGCCACCACCTCGTGCCCCACCGAGTCCCAGGCCCGGACCGGCCCTGCCGTGGCCATCCCGAGCCCTGCGACGCAAAGCGCTACCGCAAAACTCGCTCCCCGTCTCTCCATCGTCTTCCTCCTTCGTTCGTCTTCGCAGACGCGGCCCCGGGACTGCAGACCGGCGCCCGGTCCTTACGGACATCGCTCGGGGAACGCTCCCCAGCGGCCGGGGAACGTTCCCTGGGCCCGGGGAACGCTCCCTCGCGTCAGGGAACGCTCCCTCGTCGTCGGGGAACGTTCCCGCAGCTCGGGGAAGCTTCCCC
>DATBAW010000045.1:0-25668 GCA_036271335.1 Thermoanaerobaculia bacterium | reverse complement strand
AAAGAAAAAAAGCCGCCGCCCCCAGCGGAGGCGGCGGCTCTGAAGGCTGAACCGGCCGGGAGGCCGGTCCGGCTCAGTGCGGGATGCTGGTGTAGGGGCCGTCCTCGAGGGGCGCCTCGAAGAGGAGGCGTCCCTCGCGGTAGCTGGCGCCGCGGAGAGTGAGGGCGAGAGCGTCGCCCAGGTCCTCGGCGAAGTGGATGGTCAGGGTGTCGCGCACCTCGCGCGGCAGATCGTCGAGATCGGCCTCGTTGTCCTTCGGCAGCAGGATCTCGGTGATCCCCGAGCGCACGGCGCCGAGCACCTTCTCCTTGACGCCGCCGATCGGCAGGACGCGGCCGGAGAGGGTGATCTCGCCGGTCATCGCCAGGTTGTGCTTCGACTTGCGGCTGGAGAGGGCGGAGACCATCGCTGTCGCCATCGCGACGCCGGCCGAGGGGCCGTCCTTCGGAATGGCGCCGGCTGGCACGTGGACGTGCAGGTCGCGCTCGAAGCACTCCGCCGCGATGCCGAGCGACTCGGCGTGCGAGCGGGCGTAGCTCCAGGCGGCCCGCGCCGACTCCTTCATCACGTCGCCGAGCTGGCCGGTGAGGACGAGGTCGCCCTTCCCCTTCATCGTGGAGGCCTCGACGAACATGATGTCGCCGCCCATCGGCGTGTAGTACATGCCGGTGGCGATCCCCACCTGATCCTCGCGGGAGGCCCGCTCGGGGTGGACCTTCGGCCGGCCGAGGAGCTCGTGCACCTTGTCGGCGTCGACGTCCACGCGCTCCACCTCACGGGCGGCGATCTTGCGCGCCACCTTGCGGCCGAGCTTGCCCAGCTCGCGCTCGAGCTGCCGCACGCCCGACTCGCGGGTGTAGCCGGAGATCACCTCGCCGAGAGCGGCGTCGCTGATGTCGATCTGGGCCGCCTTCAGGCCGTTCTCGGTCAGCTGCCGGGGCACCAGGTACTTCTGGGCGATGGCCAGCTTCTCGCGCTCCGTGTAGCCCGAGAACTGCACCACCTCCATGCGGTCGAGCAGCGGTCCGGGGATGTTCTGGATGAAGTTCGCCGTGGCGATGAACAGCACCTCGGAGAGGTCGAACGGCACGCCCATGTAGTGGTCGGTGAACGAGTCGTTCTGCGCCGGATCGAGCACCTCGAGCAGCGCGCTCGACGGATCGCCCTGGTACGACGTGCCGAGCTTGTCGACCTCGTCGAGCAGGAAGACCGGGTTCTTGGCGCCGGCCTGCCGCATCCCCTGGATGATCCGGCCGGGCATGGCGCCGACGTAGGTCCGCCGGTGGCCGCGGATGTCGGCCTCGTCGCGCACGCCGCCGAGGGAGATGCGCACGTACTCGCGCCCCATCGACCGCGCGATCGACTTGGCGACCGAGGTCTTGCCGACGCCCGGAGGGCCGACGAAGAGGAGGATCGGGCCTTTGGCCTTCCGCTTCTCCTCGGTGGTCGAGGGAGGAACGATCTCGTCCTTGCCGATCGCCGCCTGGCCCATCTCGTCGCTGGCGAAGACTCCGACCTCGTCGGTGCCGGTCTCGGCCTTGGCGGCGTCCTCCTCGGCCTGCCGCAGCTGGCGGACGGCGAGGAATTCGAGCACGCGGTCCTTGACGTCGCCCAGGGCGTAGTGGTCGGTGTCGAGGATCTCGGCCGCCACCGGGATGTCGAGATGCTCGGGGCTGCGGGTGTTCCACGGCAGCTCGGCGATCGTCTCGAGATAGGTGCGGATCACCTGGGTCTCCATGGCCTCGCGGCCCATGCGCCCCAGCCGTCCGAGCTCGCGGTCGACCTCCTTGCGGACCTCGGGCGTTAGCGCCAGCGCCGCGAGCTTCTCGCGCAGCTCGTCGATGTCGCTCCCCCCCTCCCCCTCGCCGAGCTCCTTCTGGATCGCCTTGAGCTGCTCGCGCAGGAGCATCTCGCGCTGGCGGTCGCCGAGCTCTTCCTGGACCTTGGACTTGATGTCCTCCTGGGCCTCCAGGACGTTGAGCTGCCGCTGGACGTGCACCAGCACGCGCCGCATCCGCTCCTCGACGGAGAGGGTCTCGAGCAGCATCTGGCGCTGGGTCTTGCTCAGGTCGGTGTAGCCGGCGACGAGGTCGGCGAGCCGGCTCGGGTTCTCGACCCCTTCGAGCACCTGCTGCACGACCTCCTCGGGAAGCCCGGCCTTGTTGCCCAGCTCCGCGGCGCGCTCCCGGAGCTCGCGGGAGAGGCCCACGAAGGCCGGGTCCTGCACCTCCAGCGGCTGCATCTCCTCGGCCTCGCGAACGATCGCCTGCAGGTGGCCGTCCTTCTCGACGATCTTCATCGCGATGCCGCGGTGCTCGCCGTGGAGGAGGAGCTGCATGCCGGCCAGACCGCGCTGAAGCTGGCCGATGCGGGCCACCGTGCCGATGGTGTGGAGCACCTCGGGGGTGACCGGCTGAACGTCCTCGCGCTGGGACACCGCGAACACCAGGCGACCGGGCGTGTTGAGCGCGGCCTCGATCGCCTTCAAGGTCGCCGGCTTGCCGGCGTTGATCGGCGCCGTGACGCCCGGCAGGAGCACGAAATCCCTCAGCGGCAGGACGGGAAGTGTCATTCTCTCAGTCATCTCAGTCTCCTTGCTCGACCACGGTGCCTCGGGGGCCTGTGATCTCGTACCTGCCATAACCGGCCCTGGGGAGCCGGAATTCCTGGACCTGCGCGCTCAGGACTCAGGATATGTCAGAGCGCTTAAATCTTAGCCTGAGAGACGCAGTTATCGGCGCGTCGCCGTCAGGAACGGGACATAAAATCGCCGGGGCTGCGATGCGTTGCGCGGATGGGAATCAGAAGCGAGCCAAACTCCTTTTCAGGGATGGTCATGGTCGTAGCCGTCTCAACGTCTTTCTCCGCCCGCGAGCGCTTCGCGGCGATCGCCGGTCTGCCCGACGAGCGGATCGACCTCGCCTCGGCGGCGCTCTGGATCGCCGCCGAGGAGCAGCCCGGCCTCGATCCCGCCCTCTGGCTCGCCCGTCTCGACGAGATGGCCGCCCACCTGCGTCCGCGGCTGGACGGTGTCGGCGACGATCTCGACCGGGTGGCGCGGCTGGCCGATTTCCTGGCCGAAGACGTGGGGCTGCGCGGCAACGCCGAGGATTACTACGATCCTCGCAACAGCCTGCTCAACGAGGTGCTCGGGCGGGGGCTGGGGATTCCCATCACCCTCGCGCTCGTCTACATGGAGGTGGGCCGCAGGGCGGGAGTGCCGCTCGACGGCGTCGGCTTCCCCGGCCACTTCCTGCTGCGCCACGCGCACCGCCCCGGGCTCCTCTTCGATCCCTTCGAGCGCGGCCGGCTGCTCACTCAGGAGGACTGCCGGGGGATGCTCGAACGGCTGAGCGGCGGCACGCTGGCCTTCGATCCGCGCCTGCTCAAGGTCGCGGGCCCGCGCCACATCCTGATCCGCATGCTCAACAACCTGCGGCGCATCTACCTCCACCGCGGTGAGTTCCTGCGCACGATCGCGGCGCTCGACCGCGTCCTGCTGCTCGATCCCGACGATGTCGGAGCGCGGCGCGACCGCGGTCTGCTGTCGCTACGATGGGGAGATCCGACCGGGGGGATCGGCGATCTCGAGCGCTACCTCGTCCTCGAGCCCGAGGCGCCGGATCATGCGGCGATCGAGGGGCTGATCAAAGAGGCGGGGACCCGCCACGTCCACTAGCCCTTCCAGCGAAGGGAGTCGTGTCCTGGTTTGAAACCGCGCAGCCGACTGGCAGCGACGAAGGAGCGCACACGAAGGAGGCGAGCAGGCTTCAAACCAGGACACGACCGCGAAAGGCTATGGCTTGGCTTTCCAGCCGAACGTCTGCACCCACACCACCTGCCACCCGTCGCCGCTCCGGCCCAGGGCGAGGCCGACGCCGAGCTCCCGGAAGTCGCGGTCGAGGATGTTCCGTCGATGGCCGGGGCTGTGCATCCAGGTCTCCATCACCTCGTCGACCGAGAGCTGTCCTTCGGCGATGTTCTCGCCGATCGCCCGCCAGTCGTAGCCGGCGGCGCTCGCGCGCTCGCGCACGGTCTTCCCCTCGGGGCTCTCGTGCGCGAAGTAGTGGCGGGCCAGCATGTCGTCGGCGTGGCGCTGGGCGGCGAGGTCGAGCCTGGCGTTCGCGGTCAGGGGCAGCGCTCCTGCCGCCTTCCGTTCGGCGTTGACCCGCGCCAGCATCGCCGCCTGGGCCCGCCGGAGATCGTGGAGCGCCGCGGTCTGGGCCGCGAACCATTCGCCTTCCGGCTCGGCGAAGAGGAAGGTGTAGAGCGGCGCCCCCTTCATCCGCGCGAGGCCGATCCCGAGGTCGCGGAACTCGGGAGCCAGGAGCTTGCGGTAGGTCTCCGGGTCGTTCTGGCGGAAATCGCCCAGCACGTCCTCCAGGGAGCCGGAGTTGCTGGCGAGGCTCTCCGTCCAGGCATGAGCGAGGTAGCCGTCCCGTTTCAGCCGCTCGCGCATCTCGTCGGTGGAGCCCGCCCGCAGCTTCAGGGAGTCGCGCGCGGCGACCTCCGCCGCGTGCTCCTGGGCGGCGCGGGTGAGCTCTGGCGAGAGGCGGATCGGCGGCGCGCCCGCCCGCTGCCGCGCGGCGTTGATCCGCGCCAGGAGCTCGCCGCGCACGTCGGCTCCGAAGAGTGCGGAGGGGAGAAGGAGAAGGAGCAGGAGGGGTGTCACGGATTTCATGGCGATTTCAGAGAGGACGATTTCGGGTAGGATCGGCCGGTCTTGCAAACGGTATCGCAGTCCGCTCCGGCGCGCCTCAGCGACCACGACCGCCCGGTCGCGGCGCATCGCTGGATCCTCGCCGCCGCGTGGGGAATCTGGTGTTCCGGATTCTACTCGCTGACGCTGCTCTCCTTCCTGCTGCCGCCGATCCAGGGCGAGCTCGGCCTCTCCGACGGGGATCTTGCGACGCTCACCGCCGTCGGCGTGGGGATGACCGGCGTCGGCGGCTTCCTTTTCGGCTGGATGAGCGACCGGCTCGGCCGCCGGACCTCGATGATCGTCTCGATCGCCGCCTTCTCTCTGGGCAACGCCGCGTGCGCCCTCGCCCCCGGCTTCAGCGGGCTCCTCGCCGCGCGGGCGTTCGCCGGTCTCGGCATCGGCGGCACCTGGGGGGCCGGACAGGCGATGCTCGGCGAGACCGTTCCGCCGGCCCTGCGCGGAAGGTATGGCGCGATCGCCCAGACCGGCTCGCCGGTGGGGCTCGGCCTCGCCACGATCGTCGGCTCGTTCCTCGCTCCCGCGCTGGGCTGGCGGACGATCTTCCTGCTCTCGGCGGCGCCGATCCTCGTGTTGCTCGCCTGGAGGCGCTTCCCGGAGTCGGACCTCTGGCTGGAGCATCGGCGGCGGCTGCGCGCCGGGGAGCTCGCCGGTCGCGGCCCGATCCTGGCGCAGCTGGTGGGACCGGACCTCGCCGGCGTCTTCGGCAAGGCCTTCGTCCTGACCCTCCTGAACATGTCGGCCTACTGGTTCGCGGTGGTCTGGCTGCCGCGCTATCTGCAGAAGGACCACGGGCTGTCGATCTTCGGCTCGGGATGGTGGACGCTGACGTTCGTCGCCGGCTCGCTGCTCGGCTATCTCACCTTCGGCCGGGTCTCGGATGCGATCGGCCGCCGCCGTTCCTTCGCGCTCTACAGCGCGATCACGGCCGCGGGGCTGTTGATGGTGACCCTGTTCTGGGGCGTCCTCGCGTCGCGTCCCGCGATCGGGCTCGCCTGCATGTTCATCGCCGGTGTCGGCACGGGCACCTGGTCCGGCTACGGCGCCTACTTTTCGGAGCTCTTCCCGACGCGGGTGCGGGGCGCCGCCATGTCGATCCTGATGAACGTCAGCCGTGGCGCGCAGTTCGCGGCGCCCCTGGTGATCGTCGGCGTCGCCGCCCGCTGGGGGCTGGCGGGAGGGGTAGCCCTCGCCGCCGGTTTCGCCGCCCTGGCGGGACTGTGGGTGTGGACGCTCCCCGAGACGGTGGGCGTGAGAATCGAGGTTTAGTTTCGGTAAGGCATGCCGGTGGTAGAATCGGGTCGGAGGTGCTGGTGATGATCGAGGTCGCGGTCGCGGATCAGGGTAACGGAGCTGTGTTCCAGTTGACCCCCAGAACCCGTCAGATGCTCGAGGCGCGATTGCCCGGCTGGGCGCGCGGCCCCAGAGGCGTCTTCCTCGAAGCCGAACGGCGGTGGGATTTCTCGCTGATGCGAGATCCCATGTGGGCCCAGGTCGTCATGCTCCTGACCGGTTTGACCGAGCAGCAGATCCAGGAGCTGGGGGGCTTTACCTTCGTCGATCCGGTCGATCACGGGGTTGTCTTCGAATCCAAGGCCGCCTGACCTCCTTCATGTCCCAAAGGCAGAACCTCTATGTAGGTCGCGCCGGTCAGATGGCCGCGATGGCGGAGTTTCTCTGGCGGGGTTGGAACGTCGCGCTTCCGGAGGTGGACGTCGGAGAAGACATCTTCGTCATCAAGGACGAGGGCGGCCAGCTCTGGCGAGTCCAGGTCAAGACCGCGACCGCGCGGCTACAGAGGGACGGATATACCGCGCAGTTCAGTGTTTCTCTCCGCCAGCTCGAGACTGGACGAGCCCCTGATCTCGTCTATTTATTCGCCACCCGGAGAGCATCTTCCTGGGAGCCCTTCGTCATCATCGACCGCGACGCCCTGTGGAACGAATTCCAGATTCACGGTATTGGAAATGCCAGCCAGGGCAACCTGATCCTCCGCTTCAACGTTCAGGATTCATCCCTGCGGTGCTCCGATCGCGATTTCCTCCCCTACCGGAACGACTGGTCGAGATGGCCGGTCATCCGGCACTGATTTTCAGCTACCATCGCGGGGCTTGATCGACTCCAGCCCTTCCCCTGCCGCCTCGCAACGCGTGAGCATGCGCCGCGCCGTCTCCCGCTGGGAGATCGTCGGCTTCTCGGTCAACGACGTCATCGGCAGCGGCGTCTATCTGCTGCCGGCCGCCGCCGCGGCGATCCTGGGGTGGCTGAGCGTGGGGGCCGTGGTGCTCGCCGGTTTCGCCGTGCTGCTGCTGGTGCTCTGCTTCGCCGAGGCGGGGAGCTACTTCGACCGCCCGGGGAGCGCCTACGTCTACACCCGCGAGGCGTTCGGCGATCTGGCCGGGTTCGAGGTGGGGTGGATGACCTGGCTGGCGCGCGTCGCCTCGGTCTCCTCGCTGTCGGTGGGCTTCGCGCGCGCCGTCGGCTATCTCTGGCCGGCCGCCAACGTGGGGAGGGGGCAGGCGCTGGCGATCGTCCTGCCGGTGCTGGCGCTGACCTGGATCAACATCATCGGCGTCAAGTCGGGGGTGCGCACGGCGGTGTTCCTGGCGATCACCAAGACGCTGCCGCTCCTCCTCTTCATCTTCGTCGGGATCTTCTACGTCTCCCGAAGCCTCGCCACCTCGGTCGCCGCGAAGCCGGGCGCCGGGGGGATCGGCGACGCCGTGCTCCTCCTCCTCTATGCCTACGCCGGGTTCGAGAACACGGCCGCGCCGGCGGGCGAGTTCAAGAATCCGCGCCGGGACGTGCCGTTCGCCCTGATCGTGCAGATCGTCATCGTCACCCTGATCTATACCGCCGTGCAGTGGGTGACTCTGGGCACGCTGCCGGGCGTGGTGAATTCCACCACGCCGCTGGCGGATGCCGCCGCGCGGTTCCTCCCCTGGGGGGGCCTGCTGATGACGGTCGGCGGCGTGATCTCGATCCTCGGCACCAACGGCAACACGGTGCTCTCCGGGCCGCGCTACCTTTTCGCCCTGGCGCGCGACGGCTTCGGGCCGCGCTTCCTGGGCACCCTGCATCCGCGCTACCGGACGCCGACGGCGGCGATCCTGGTGCAGACGGCCATCGCCCTGCCGCTCGCCTTCACCGGCTCCTTCGAGGCACTCGCCACGCTGTCGACCGTGGCCCGGCTGGCGACCTACTTCGGCACCGCGCTCGCGGTCCCCGTGCTGCGGCGCAAGCTCGCGGGGCAGGCGACGCTCCGCCTGCCGGGCGGCCCGACGATCCCGATCGCCGCCGCATTGCTCTGCGTGGCTTTCGCGGCGAGCGCGAAGAAGGAGAACCTGATCGCCGGCGCCATCGCGCTGATCGTCGGCGGATTGATCTACAGGTTCTGGCGCCAGCCCCCCATGCCACCCCTGCCGGAGGCCCCGGTCATCCCGGATAGGGCGCCCTGAGATAGTTCCGCGCCCGGTCGCGGACCTCGCTGGGCGGTCGCGACGAGAGGGCCCGGTTGTACCAGAAGACCGCGTCCTCGCGTTTGCCCAGCGCGTCGAGGGCCATGCCGCGATAGAGCCGGCCGTAGGCCTTGTAGTCGGCGTCCGTGGTGCTGCGCGAGGGGAGCCCCTCGAGCCGCGAGAGGAAGGGGATGGCCTCGCCGTACTGCCGCCAGCGCACGTCGTCGCGGCCGAGCACGTAGAGGGCCTGCTGGGTCACGTCGCCGTGATAGCCGGTCTTCCCCTCGGCCTGCCGGGACAGCACGTCGAGCAGGTCCTGATGCTCGTCCGCCCACAGGTTGAGGTGGGCGAGCGCCCGCCCCTCGTAGATGTGGAACAGCGAGTTGTTCGGATAGCGCTCGCGCAGCCAGCGGGCGTAGTGGAGCGAGGTCGCGTAGTCCTTCTCGAAGACGTATTCGACCTGTACCAGGCAGAAGGCCGCCTCGGCCTGCACGAACTTCCCCGTCTCGACCGCCTGCGAGATCTCCTGGAGCCCCCGCTCGCGGCTCCCCTTGGGGAAAAAGCGGGTGAACGGCTTGAGGATCGGATACTCGTGCGGAGCGACGTCCGCGAGGTAGTCGAACAGGCCGATCCCCAGCAGCAGATCGGGGTTCTGCGGGTCGCGCTTCCGGACCTCTTCGAGCAGCTGGAGTGCCTTGCGGCCGTCGAGCGCGGCGCGCAGCCACTGCTGGCGGTCGGTGCGCAGACGCCCCCGGAACGCCAGGGCGCCGGCCTTGAAGAACATCCCGTCGAGGTCTTCCGGATCGGCCTTGAGCCGCCGGTCGCAGCGCTTGATCACCTCGTCCATGGCGTCGAAGAAGGCGTCGTCGTGCGACGAGTCGTCGGGATCGACCAGGATCTCCCACCAGGGCTGCAGCGAGCGGAGGAAGGGGCCGACGGGGTGGCCGGGGTAGTGCTGCTCGACGCCGGCGAAGACGGCGTTGGCGTCGTTGAAGTCCATGTCGTAGAGGTGGTCGAGCCCCTGGCGGACCTCGGCGCGGAACGCCTCGTCGTCGAGGACGGATTTCGAACGGGCCGCGGCGGGCATCGCCGCGACGCTGAGAAGCAGGGCTACGTAGAGAAGAGAATGCCGGGTCCAGAATCGCGCCGGGCGTGGTGACATGGTGTGGGTGCCTCCGGAATCCTGAAGCGAAAAACGATCGGGACCGAAGCCCTATTCCAGCTCCGTTCCCTTCGCTTCCTTCTTACGTATGAAACGCGCGCCCCGTTTCAGCGTCCCATCGCCAGGCCGCCTCCACGCCCTGGAGGTGGATGCCGCCCAGCCAGCGATCGATACCGCGGCTGCGCACCCAATCGTCCCGGCCGTCGAGGACCTCGCGACCGCTGGCGGTGAGGGCGATCTGCAGGAAGCGCGGGGAGCGGCTCGCGCCCTGCGTCCCGGGGTCGAGCCGGACGAGAGGACGGGGGGACGAGGCGAGCTCGCGCAGGATGCGATGGAAGGGGAGATCGCCCATGTAGACCCGCTCCTCCATCGCCTGCGTCGCGCCGAAGAGCTCCGGGAAGGTCGTTCCTCCCGCCGGACCCGCCGCGAGGGCGCGCAGGATCTGCCGTTCGGAACGGGCCAGGCCGTCGGCGACCGCGGGGAGCTCTTCGAGGTGGCGGCGCAGGGCCCCCGCGAGGAAGGGGAGCGGCGAGGCGTCGCGCGCGAGAATCGCCTCGATCCCGGCGGGAGTGGGAGAGCGGAAGGCTCGCCAGGCGTCGCGGGCGAGCAGCTTCTGCCCCTCGTCGACCCGCTGGCGGCGGGGGAGCAGGGTCGCCAGCTCCGGCGGCGTGAGCTGGCCCAGGCCGTGGAAGGGGACGATTCCCGGGAACTCGCCGATGCAGATCAGCGACAGCTCGGTGGCGCCCAGGCCACGGCTGGCGAAGGCGTCGAGGGCGCGGATCAGCAGGAGCTGGTCGAACAGGTCGTGCTCGAACCAGAGGACGACCTCGTCAAAGGAGCGGGCTTCCTCCAGGGTGCGGTCCCAGCGGGTGAGCCGGGCGAGGCAGGAGTCGTAGTCGTCGTAACCGCTCTCGGCGAGGTAGCGGGCGCGCACCTTGCGCCAGCGCTCGGGAGGGAGGCCGCCGGGGGCCGGACCCTCGTGCAGCAGGTCGGCCGTGACCGCGACCTCGCCGCGCTCGCCGGCGACGCCGGATTGCCGGAGCCCCTCGGCCGCGGAATCGCCGTTGGTGACGTGGAGCCGGCGCGCGGGGGTGGGGAGGAGCTCCATCGCGAGCGCGGCCTCGCCCGCGGCGGCGGGGAACTTGAACCCCAGCTGCCGCATCAGCTCGGCGGCGGTCAGTGTGGACGGGCTGGACATGGCGCGAGGACGTATGCAGTCCCGCCGATATTACACCCGAGGAGCCCCGCTCAGTCCTTCGCCTTGGCGATCGCTCCCACGGTGCCGCGGACGGCCCGCAGGTAGTCCGCCGGCGCCAGCAGGAGCTGCGTGCCGCGCGCGCCCGCCGAGACCGAGACGGCGTCGAACAGCTCGATCGTTTCGTCGACGAAGACCGGGTAGTCCTTCTTGCCGGCGAGGGCGGTCACGCCGCCGCGGACGTAGCCCGTCAGCGGCTGCACCTCCTTGAGCGCCACCACCTCGGCCTTGCGGTCGCCGGCGACGCGGGCGAGCGCCTTGAGGTCGAGCTCCATGTCTCCCGGCACGACCGCCAGCAGCACGCCGGTGCGGTCGCCGCGGGCGACGAGGGTCTTGAACACCTGTTCCGCGGGGAGACCGATCTTGCGGGCTACGGACTCGGCGGCGAGATCGTCGGGGTCGACCTCGTAGTCGCGCAGCTCGTAGGGGATGCCGAGGGAGTCGAGAAGGCGGGCGGCGTTGGTCTTCACGCGATTTGCTCTCCGGCCCGTCCGAGTGGAAGATCCGCCGCGGCGGGCCGGGCTCCTGCCCACCCCGGCCGGAGGCTCGTCGCGATGGGCGGATCGTCGGCCCACCCGAGCGGAAGGTCCGCCGGGACGAGCCGGCCTCCGGCCCATGTGGGCCGAAGGTCCGACGGGGCAGATCGGTCTCCGGCCCAACCGGGCCGACCGCCAGCCGCGATGGCCCGCCCTCCGGCCCGCCGGGGCCGAAGGGCCGCCACGGTGGGCGGAACACCGAATCGTCCGGGCCGAAGGGCCGAGAGGGTGCTTACGTCACTTCCCCTTCGCGGCCGGCTTGTCGGACTTCTTGACCGCCTCCAGGTTGATGGCGATCTTGACGTCGTCGCCGAGCATCACGCCGCCGTTGTCGATCGCCTTGTTCCAAACGATCCCGTAGTCCTTGCGGTCGAGAGTGGTCTCGATCCCGAAGCCGGCGCGGGTGTTGCCCCACGGGTCCTTGGCCTCGCCGCCCAGGGTCACCGGCAGCGTCACCTTCTTGCTGACGCCGTGCATCGTCAGGGTGCCGGTGACGTTGTACTTGTCCTTGCCGGCCGCCTGGATCGACTCGCTCTTGAAGGTGATCTCGGGGAACTTCTCGACGTCGAAGAAGTCGGCCGAGCGGAGGTGCTTGTCGCGGTCGGGGGTGTTGGTATCGATGCTGGTCGCCTTGATGTGGAAGTCGACCGAGGAGGCGGCGAGGTTCTTCGCGTCCAGCTGGACCGTCCCCGAGAAGTCGTTGAACCGGCCCCGCACCTGGCTGACCATGTGGCGGATCTGGAACGACACCTCCGAGTGGCTGGGATCGACGGCGAAGGTCTCGGCCCGCAACGGCAGGGCGACGACGGTGGCGAAGGCCGCGACGGCGGCGACAGAGAACAATTTGCGATTCATGGCGTTTCCTCTCCTTGGATTCAAAGTCCCTTGCGGGATGAGTGTAGGGTTCGGGGCTGAAGGTTCAGCCCCCTGACCAGAAACTCCGGACCCGAAGCTTACGGCGGGCTCGTGCGGATCGCGTCGAGCATCCGCAGGAGCCGGTCCTGCTCGTCGGGGGTGAGCATGGCGACCGCCTGGGCGTCGGCGGAATCGACCGGCTCGTCGAGCCGCTCGACCAGCTCGAGCCCACTGGCGGTGAGCCAGCAGAGCACCTGCCGGCGGTCCTGCGCGCAGCGCTCCCGGCGCACCAGCGCCTTGGCTTCTAGGCGGTCGAGCAGCCGGGTCACCCCCGGTGCCTGCTCGATCATCCGCTCGCCGATTTCCAGCGTCGGCAGCCCCTGTTCTCCGGCGCCGCGCAGGATGCGCAGCACGTTGTATTGTTGGAGCGTGATGTCATGCGGCTCCAACGTCCGGCCGACCACCCGCCGGACCAGGTCTGCCGTTCGCAGCAGCGCCACAACCACCTCCTGGCCTTTGGAGCGGAACGGCTTTCCCTGCCGGATCTCCCGCTGTAACAGGCTCGCTTCTTCCATGGGAATCATTGTAGGGGTCGATAATTGACATGTCAAGTATAGAGATGACGGGAATCCTGGGAATCGTCGCCCTCGCCCTGAGCACCACCGGAGCCGCCAGCGCCGCGCCGCCCCTGCCGCGCTATCTCGCCCTCGGCGACTCCTACACGATCGGGGAGAGCGTGAAGGAGGCCGAGCGCTGGCCGGTGCGCCTGGTGGCGCTGCTGCGGGAGCGCGGCGTCTCGGTCGCCGATCCCGAGATCGTGGCCACCACCGGCTGGACGGTCCGCGAGCTCTCCCACGGCATCGACGCCGCGGCGCCGCGGGGATCTTATGAGCTGGTGACCCTGCTGATCGGCGTCAACGACCAGTATCGCGGGCGTGATCCGGAGACCTACCGTCCCGACTTCGTGGCGATGCTGCGGCGGGCGATCGGTTTCGCCGGCGGCCGGGCGGAGCGCGTGGTCGTGCTCTCGATCCCCGACTGGAGCGTCACCCCGTTCGCCGAGACGAGCGGTCGCGACCGGGGCAAGATCGCCGCCGAGATCGGCCGCTTCAACCAGATCAACCAAGAGGAGACGGCGCGGGCCGGCGCCCGGTACGTCGACGTGACGCCCGTCTCGCGGCGGGCGGCGACCGACCGCTCCCTGGTCGCCGGCGACGGGCTTCATCCCTCGGGCGCGATGTACGAGGAGTGGGCCCGGCTCGCTTTGTCGTCCGCGGCGGCGGCCCTCGGCGCTCCCCCTGCCGCCCGGCCGGCACCGGCAGCTCCCGGTCGGTGAGCGGCTGCGCGATGCCGGGGATCGTGGCGATCGACAGCCGCCCGTCGGCGTCGGTTACATCCCTTTCGTCTGCGTCCCCTGCTCGACCTTCGGAACGCCCTTCTCCCGGCGCTGGGCGAGCATGGTGGCTGCCCGGTCGAAGAGCTTGAGGGCCTGCTGGAGCTGGACGTCCCCTTCGGTGAGCACGCGGTGGCGGGCCTCCTGGCCGGCGGCGGCGTTCGCCAGCTCGGCGCGGATCTGGAGGATCGAGCCGTCGCGCACGTCCTTGTTGGGGAGGTTCTTGTCGACCTCGGCCTGGGTGGCGAGCTTCTCCTTGACCAGCCACTGGCCGAACTCGGCGAGCACCTTGTCGTTGTCCGGCTTCCAGCTCGCCGTGACCTTGTTGCGGCTGGCGTAGTCGATCGCGAAGTTGAGGTAGGCGTTGCGGGCGAGGAGGAACTGCTCGAACGGGGAGAGGTCCACGTCCTTGACCACCACGTCCGGCGTGATGCCGCCGCCACCGTAGACCTTGCGGCCGAGGTCGGTGTGGAAGATGTCCTTCTCGTCGACCGCCTTGCCGGTGATCTCGGGGGAGCCGGCGTCGGCGTGCGCGTAGTAGTCGAAGTAGGAGCTGTAGTCGCGCTGGATCAGGCGGCCGCTCGGGGTGTAGTACTTGGCCGTGGTCAGCGCCAGGCCGGCCCCATAGGAGAGGTTGTAGACCGTCTGGACCAGCCCTTTGCCCCAGCTCGGGGTGCCCACGATGAGCGCCCGGTCATGGTCCTGGAGGGCGCCGGAGAGGATCTCGGAGGCCGAGGCGGTCCCCTCGTTGACCAGCACCACCACCGGCACGTCGAGCGGCGGGAACTTGCCGCTGGCCCGGTAGGACTGGAACGAGTCGCGCGTCCGCCCCTTGGTCTGCACGATCATCGATCCTTCGGGGAGGAACTGGTCGGCGATGTCGATCGCCTGATCGAGCAGGCCGCCGCCGTTGTTGCGCAGGTCGACCACCAGCTGCTTCATCCCCGAGCCCCGGAGCTTGTCGAGCGCCTCGGCGATCTCGTGACCGGAGCCGCGGGCGAACTCGGTGAGCTGGATGTAGCCCGTGGTGGGATTGAGCATGTAGGTCTGGCGCACGGTGGTCTGCGGGATCTCGGCGCGCGTCACCGACATCGGCAGCGGCTGCGAGAGGCCGCGGCGGACGATCGAGATCTTCACCTGCGTGCCCTTGGGCCCCTTGAGCTTGGCCACGGCGTCGTCGATATTCATCTGATCGGTCGGCTCGCCTTCGATCGTGCTGATGACGTCGCCGGCCTGGATGCCGAGGCGGGCGGCGGGAGTGCCTTCGAGAGGAGAGATGACGGTGAGCTGCCCGTTGCGGACGCCCACCAGGATGCCCAGGCCGTAGAAGCTGGTCTGCTGCTTCTCCCGCATCCCCTCGTACGCCTCGGGACTGAGGAAGGCGGTGTGGGGATCGAGGGAGCGGAGCATGCCGTTCACCGACGAGTAGACCAGGTCGCGATAGCTCACCTCGGCCCCGTAGCGGTCGTGCTCCAGATTGACCAGCTCGGTATAGAGGCGGAGGGAGTCGCGGGTCTCGTCGGTGACGGCGAGGAGCCGGTCGCCCAGCAGGCCGCCGAGCGCCAGCGCGAGTGTGAAGAGTGCGATTGCTGCGATGCGCCAGGTACGTCTCATGCGACCAGTTTACTACCTCCGAAGCGATTCCGAGAGGGCCGGCGCTTGACTTTGCCGCCCCCTGGTTCGATGATCGGCCGTCTGGAGGGTCCAATGGGTTCCCTGGGTCTGCCCGAAATCGCCTTCATCGTCCTCGTCGCCCTGCTCATCTTCGGCCCCAAGAAGCTGCCCGAGCTCGGGCGTACGGTGGGCCGCGGAATGGCCGAGTTCCGCCGCGCGACCGACGAGCTCAAGCGGTCGATCAACTCCGAGCTGGCGCTGGACGAGAACCCCGTGCCGCCGATCCTGCGGACCCGCCGCCTCGAGGACCCCGACGAGGTGAATCCTCCCGAGCCTGTACAGCATGAGGCCGTCATCGTGGCGGGCCCGCCCGGCGAGGCGCCGGAGATGACCGAGCCCCGTTCGGCCGGTTTCCCCACCGTTGCCGTCGCCGCCGCCGCTGAGCCGGTTGCCGGGCCAGTCGTCGCGCCCGAGCCGTCGGCCGCTCACGAGCCCGTCGCCGCCTCCTCTCCGGACCTCCCGGGGCACCCCTGAGCCGATTCCACCCCCCGGACGCCTTCGACGGATGATTCCTTCCGAGCCCACTCCTGCGCCCCCGCGTCTCACCACCCGTCAGCAGGAAGAGCTGTCGCGGATGTCGCTCATGGAGCACTTGGAGGAGCTGCGCAAGCGGATCCTCTGGTCGGTGCTGGCGATCTCGATCGCCTTCTTCCCCTGCTGGGCGTACTACCGCGAGATCTTCAAGTTCCTGGTCGCGCCGCTGCACAAGATCGTTCCCAACAACCCCAACTTCAAGCTCTCGTACCTGGCGCTGACCGATCCGTTCATCCTTTACTTCAAGATGGCCGCCTACGCGGCGCTCTTCGTCGCCTCGCCGTTCCTGCTCTACCAGCTCTGGGCGTTCATCTCGCCCGGCCTCTACCGCCGCGAGCGGCGGCTGGCGGCACCCTTCATCTTCTTCACCTCGCTGTTCTTCATCTCCGGCGGCGCGTTCGGCTACTACGTGGCGTTCCCGATGGGCGCGAACTTCCTGTTCAACGTCGGCAAGGACCTGAACGCGGTCATCACCGCCGACACCTACTTCGGCTTCCTGCTGACGGTGATCCTCGGGCTCGGGCTGATGTTCGAGCTGCCGATCCTGATCCTGCTGCTCACGCTGGTCGGCGTCATCACGCCGGGCCTGCTGATGCGTTTCTGGCGGCACGCGGTGGTGATCATCTTCATCATCTCCGCCATCATCACGCCGACCCCGGACGTGGTGAACCTCTGCATCTTCGCCCTTCCCGCGATCGGCCTCTATTTCCTCGGCGTCGGCGCGGCCTACATGGCGGTTCGCGCCAAGAAGCGGCGGCAGGCGGAAGAGCTGGCGGCGGAAGCGGAGGAGGACCTCGAGTAGGTCCCTCTACCCCCCGTTATAGCCCAGCGCCTTCAGCTTCTGAACTTCCTCGTCCGTGAGATCCCGCGACTGCGGGCTGGGGCTCCGCCGGCGGTCGGCCAGCCAGCGGAGGAGGAGGTTGTTCAGCTCCTTCTCGACCGGCAGGCCGCGGCCGGCCAGGTTCTGCGTCTCGTCGGGATCGGCCTTCAGGTCGTAGAGGACTGGGCCGTCGGGGATGAAGGGGGCGTTCCCCTGGTTCAGGCCGTAGCGGTAGTCGAGGGTGCGGACGGAGACGCCGAGCCGGCCGGCGTGCTCGGAGAAGACCGCTCTCCGCGGTTTGCCCCCGGGGCCGGTGAGCTCGCGCAGATCCTGCCCATCCACGTTCCTCGCCTTGAGCCCGGCGGCGGCGAGGAGAGTGGGGTAGAGGTCGATCGTCTGCACCAGTCCCTTGAACTGATGTCCCTGGCGCTCGCGGCGATCGGGCCAGCGGATCATCATCGGCACGTGGGTGGTGGTATCGAAGAGGCCGACGTGGCGGAAGCGGATGCCGTGCTCGCCGAGGTTCTCGCCGTGATCGGCCACCACCGCAACCACCGTGTTTCGGAGCAGCCCGCGGCTGGCCATGAAATCGATCAGGCGTCCCACCTGGCGGTCGAGATAGGCCACCTCGCCATAGTAGAGGTCCCGGTCGGCGCCCAGCACCTGCTCGACGAACCCCCGCGGTCCCGGCGAGCGGAACGGGATCCAGGCGCGCACGGGCGAAAGCCCCATGGCTGCTGCGGGCCGGAAGCCCAGGGCGAACGGCTGCGGCGGCGTGTGCGGCGTGTGGGGATCGAAGAGATGCAGCCAGATGAAGAATGGCTGCGTTCGCCCGGAGCGAGCCGCCAGCCAGTCGATCGTGGTGTCGACGTTCATCTCGGCGGCGGACTGTTCGGTGGCGGTGTGCACCTCGTCGAAGCCCGGGCCGAGCCCCGAGTTGTGGTCTCCCAGGTGGCTGGCGGAAATCAGGGCCAGCGTGTCGTAGCCCGCGGCCTTGAGCTGCTTGGCCAGGGTCGCGTGCTCCGGCGGCAGCGGCGTCTTCAGGTCGTAGACGCCGTGGTTCTTGCCGTAGAGGCCGGTCATGATCGAGTCGAAGCTCGGATTGGTGACGTTCAACGCCGTATAGGTGTTCAGCCAGACGTCGCTCTCGTCGGCCAGGCGATCGAGCGAAGGGGTGGGGCTGGGATCCTTCCCCCAGGCGCCCAGGGCCTCGGCGCGCAGCGTGTCGATGCCGATCAGCAGGATGTTGGGCCGGTTCCCTTCACTGGCCTGCCGGGCTCTGGGGAGATCTCGGCGGCTGTAGACCGCGGGGCTCCCCCAGAGCACGCTGGGCACCGGCTGGTCCGGAGCATGAGCGGCGGAGCCGTTGATCTGGAGGAGCAGGTCGATGCGGCGGCCGGCGTAGGCGGAGAGGTCGACCTCCAGCGCCGCGGGGGCGAAGGGACCGGCCGGCTCGGCGTCGACGTGAAGAAGCTCCTTGAGCTTGTCCGCGCCCTCGCGCACGCCCACCCGGTAGATGCAGACGCAGCCGTTGTTGGTGCCGAGCGGAATCAGCGAGACGTAGGCGTCCCTCCCGGGCACGATCGTCCAGCGCACGCGCGTGCTGGCTCGTTGCTCCAACGCCCGCACCTGGCCCGCGGCCCGCTTCGGGAAGGCGATGAGCTGCTGCGCCGGGACGAAACGCATGTCCCGCACTTCCGCGGAACCCAGGTAGGAAATCTGCTGGAAGGTCGCCTCCTTCCAGTCCCCCGGCGTCGACTCGACGACCGGCGGCGTCCGCCAGAGGTCGAGGCGGTCCCAGGCTCCGGCGGACTCCGATTCCGAACGGGAGCGGCAGGCGGGGAGGGTCAGCAGCAGGAGGGCGAGGAGGGCGAGGCTTTGGGGTCGATTCACGGCGGGAGAGTTTAGCACCGGGCTCCTTCGTAGATCTCGCTAAAGTCAATTCGGCGGCCTATGGAAGGAAATTCGAGAGACTGCTCCGGATCAGTGATTTCGACGACCAACCAGCGGTCTTTGGCTTGGCGGAGCCAGTGCTCGATGTAACGACGCTTCTGCAGGACCAAGACGATCTCAGCGACCGACGGGATCGTCCGAAAGAGCGCGGCTCTCAAGCCCCGATCACGATCTTCGGTCGCGGGAGGGATCCCGTGCACGATCAGGATTGGGTTGAGGAGGGTGTCCGTTTCTGCATCCTCAAATTCCGGCTGTGCGGCAACAAGAACATCAGGGTAAAGAAAGAATCTGCGATCTGGAGTCCTTATCCGCATTGAGTGAAAGAGGACCTCATAGGGCGTCTTTCTAAGCTGCTGATGCAAAGAGCAACCGATGTTTATAGCGATCGTGTTGTCGCGAGCTCCACGAGACGAGGCGTCGATAACCTCGCCGTCCCAGAATTCATTCCTCGTTTCAAGGCTCCGCTCCAGGGACAAATACTCGTCGGCAGTCATGTGAGAGCCCGATTTCGATGTCATGGGACCACGCTAGCATGGTCCCAAGGAGCCTACGGGGAGCAGCCAAAAAGCAAGGACCTAAGGGACAACAAGGACTGCAAGGACAAAGGTCCCTATCGTCCTTGCAGTCCCTTATGTCCCTGTCGTCCTTGCCTGGGGACTCGGCGCCTGTTGCCGCCGCCACCGCCGGTGCATCCACACCCACTGCTCCGGCCGGCGGCGGATCTGCTCTTCGATCTTCGCGGTCATCAGAGCCGTGGCCGCCTGAGGGTCGTCGGGCAGGTCCAGTGCGGGCTGGAAGCGGACGACATGTTTGCCGTCCGGCAGGCGTTCGATGAAGACGGGGACCACCGCCGCCTTCTGCTTGAGGGCGATCTTGGCGGCGCCGACCGGCGTGAAGGCAGGACGGCCGAAGAAGGGGACCCAGACGCCCTCCATCTTGCCGCTATCCTGATCGATCAGCATGCCCAGCGCGCCGCCTCGCCTCAAGGTGCCGAGCAGTTGGCGGACGGCGCCCTCGCTGCCGCGCTCGATCGTCGGAGTGCCAAAACGTGCCCGCAGGCCAGCCAGCATCTCCTGCTGCTCCGGTTCGTCGAGCGAACGGGCCACCACCGTCATCTCCACGCCCCGGCAATTGACCGCGGCGCCGAGGAGCTCCCAGTTGCCGCAGTGGCCGGTGAACAGGACGAGCGGACGTCCCTCCCGCCGGACCTGCTCGACGATCTCGAATCCCTGGACCTCGACGACGGAGCCCACGAACGCGCAGTCGCTACGGAAGAGGTGGAGGCATTCGCCGAGGACCTCGCCGAGATGCCGGAAGCAGTCGCGGCCGAGCCGGAGGCGCTCGGGCTCCGGCATGTCGGGATAGGCGAGGGCGAGGTGGTCGAGGGCGCGGCGGCGGTCCCGCCGGGAGAGGGTCCAGCCCAAAACGCCGATTGCCCGTCCCACCCGTTGCGCCGCTCGCCAGGAGAGGCGGCCGAGAGTGGAGGTGAGCACCCAGAGTCCGGCGTTGAGCAGCGCCGGCTCGAGCCGGGCTTTCAGGCGGCTCTTCTTGCGCGCCATCCGAGCGCTCTACCAGTTGACCAGCAGATGGGCGACGAGCTGATCCCAATGCCCGCGGGCGTGGAGGATCAGCTCGCACATCTCGCGCACCGCGCCCTTGCCTCCGGGGTGGGTGAGCACCCGATGGACCCGCTGCCGCACCTCGGCCACGGCGTCGGCGGGCGCGAAGGAGAGGCCGCAGCGGCGGATCACCGGCAGGTCGAGGAGGTCGTCGCCCGCGTAGGCCACCCGCTCCGGAGCCGCCCCATGCTCGGCGAGGAAGGCGGTGAAGGCGCTGTCCTTGTCGTGATGGTTCTGGATCAGGGCGTCGAAGCCGACCTCGCGGGCCCGCGCCTCGAGGGCGGCGTTGCCGCGGCCGGAGAGGATGCCGATCTTGAGACCCGCTTCCTTGGCAAGCTTCAGCCCGACGCCGTCGTGGACATGGAAGACCTTCCAGCTCTCACCCTCGGGACCATAGACGAGCGCGCCGTCGGTCAGCACGCCGTCGACGTCGAACAGCAGCCAGTCGAGCTCCCGGGCTTTCCGGGCCAGCTCCTCCTCGGCAATTTTCATTAGAACAGCTCCAATCCCCAGAGGTCGTGGACGTGGACGACCCCTTCGAGCCGTCCCGCCTCGTCGCAGACGAAGAGAGAGGTGATGCGGTGGTCCTCCATCTCCTTGAGCGCCGCCGCCGCCAGCTCGCCGCCGGAGATGGTGCGCGGGTGCGGGGTCATGCGCTCGCCGGCGGTGTGGTTGAGGATAGTCCCGTCGTCGGTCTGCAACAGGCGGCGGAGGTCGCCGTCCGAGATGCACCCCGCGAGATGGCCCACGGCGTCGACGACGGCGGTGATCCCCAGCCCCTTCTTCGACATCTCGTAGATCGCCTCGCGCATCGGCGTGTCGACGCTCACCTGGGGGAGCGCGTCGCCGGCGTGCATGATCTGATCGACTTTGAGCAGCCGCTTGCCGAGCTGGCCGGCGGGGTGGAGCTTGGCAAAGTCCTCGCGGGTGAACCCGCGCGCCTCGATGAGCGCCATGGCCAGGGCGTCGCCCATCGCCAGCGTCGCGGTGGTGGAAGCGGTGGGAGCGAGCCCCAGGGGACACGCCTCGCGGTCGATCGCCACAGGCAGGTGGAGGTCGGCGTGGCGGGCCAGCGGCGAGGTGGGGTTGGCGGTCATCGCCACCAGGGGGATCCCCAGCCGCTTGAGTGCTTCGACGAGCCGCACCAGCTCCTCCGTGGTGCCGGAGTAGGAGGCGGCGAGCACGACGTCGCCGGGCACGATCATCCCCAGGTCCCCGTGCACCGCTTCGGCCGGATGGAGGAAGAACGACGGCGTGCCCGTGGAGGCGAGAGTGGCGGCGATCTTCTTCATGATCAAGCCGCTCTTGCCCATTCCCGTGCAGACCACCCGGCCGGCGCACGCCCGCAGCAACTCGACCGCGCGGTCGAAGTGCTGGTCGAGCTGGCCGACCAGGCCGCGGATCGCCGCCGCCTCGGTTTCCAGGACTTCGGTGGCGACCTCGCGAGGGGTTCTCCCGGGGTGAGGGCTCATCCCACCGCCCGCCGCACTTCGATCAACGACTTCAGCAGCCGCTCCGCCCGTTCCGGATCGAGTTGCACGGCGCTGTCCGAGCGGGCGTGCTCGGGATCGGGATGGACCTCCAGGAAGACTCCGTCCGCGCCGGCCGCTATCGCCGCCCGCGCCAGCGGCTCGGCGTAGCGCCGCAGGCCCCCGCTCTCGGCGCCGCCTCCCGGCAGCTGGAGCGAGTGGGTGACGTCGTAGATCACCGGGATGCCGTCCTCGTGGAGCATGGCGAAGCTCCGCATGTCGACCACCAAATTGTGGTAGCCGAAGGAGACGCCGCGCTCGGTGACGGTCACGTTGGAGTTGCCGGACGCCCGCGCCTTCTCGACGACCTTGAGCATGTCGTCCGGCGCCATGAACTGCCCCTTCTTGATGTTGACCGCGCGACCGGTCCGCGCCGCGGCCACGACCAGGTCGGTCTGCCGGCAGAGGAAGGCGGGGATCTGGAGCACGTCGCAGACCTCGGCCGCCGGCGCGCACTGGTGGGGCTCGTGGACGTCGGTGAGCACCGGCAAGCCTGTCTCCTGCTTGACGATCTTCAGGACTCGCAGCCCCTCTTCCAGGCCGGGACCGCGAAAGCTGCCGAGCGAGCTCCGGTTGGCCTTGTCGAAGGAGGATTTGAAGACCAGCGGTACCCCCAGGCGCTCGGCCATCGCGGCCAGCGTATGGGCCATCTCGACGACCAGCTCCTCGCTCTCGATCACGCATGGGCCGGCGATGATGGGGAGCGGACCGCTGCCACCGACCCGCACGCCCGGGGCCAATTCCACGACTTCGACCGGCATCAGCCCTGGACCTGAATCTCGGAGAGGGCCTCCGGGGGGTGCTCCTTCACCGGCGAGGAAGCCTTCGCCAGTGCAGGCTGTTCGACGGGGACCTCGGCGCCCTGCCGCTTCTGCTGGGCGAGCGCGGCCGCGATGTAGGAGACGAACAGGGGGTGTGGCTCCGTCGGCTTCGACTTGTACTCGGGGTGAAACTGGCAGCCCAGGAACCAGGGGTGATCGGGTGCCTCGACCATCTCGACGAACTTGCCGTCGGGCGAGAGGCCGGAGATCACCAGGCCGTGCTCGGTCAGCGTCTGGAGGTACTTCTGGTTGACCTCGTAGCGATGGCGGTGGCGCTCACTGATCTCGGCCGCGCCGTAGATCTTCCGCGCCAGCGTCCCCTCCTTGAGGCGGCAGGGGTAGGCGCCGAGGCGCATGGTGCCACCCAGCTCCTCGACGCCGAGCAGGTCGCGCAGCTTGTAGATCACGGCGTGCTCGGTGTCGGCGTCGAACTCGGAGGAGGTGGCGTCGCGGATGCCGCAGACGTTCCGCGCGTACTCGATCGTCATGCATTGCATGCCGAGGCAGATGCCGAAGAAGGGCACCTTGTGCTCGCGGGCGTAGCGGATGGAGCGGATCTTCCCCTCGGTGCCGCGCTGGCCGAAGCCGATCGGCACCAGCAGGGCGTCGACCTCGAAGATCTGGTGGGGCCAGGCCCCTCCCTCCATCTCCTCGGCGTCGATGTAGACCAGCTCGACCTTCGCGTCGTTGGCGATGCCGCCGTGGATCAACGCCTCGTTGAGGCTCTTGTAGGCGTCCGGGAACTCGACGTACTTGCCGACGATCCCCACCCGCACCTTGTGGTGGGGGTTCTTGACCCGCGCCACCAAGCTCTCCCAGCGTGACAGGTCGCGGTCGTAGTGGGGGAGGTTGAGCAGCTCCAGCACGACGTCGTCGAGCCCCTCGCGGCTGAACATCAGCGGGACCTCGTAGATCGTCGAGACGTCGCGGGCGGCGATCACCTGCCGCGTGTCGACATTGCAGAAGAGGGCGATCTTCTTCTTCATGTCCTCGGGGAGCGCGCGGTCGACCCGGCAGAGCACGATGTCCGCCGAGATGCCGATCTCGCGCAGCTCGCGCACCGAATGCTGGGTCGGCTTGGTCTTCAGCTCCTCGGCGGCGGCGATGTAGGGGACCAGCGTGAGATGGATGTTGACGGCGTTGCCGCGCCCCAGCTCCTGGCGGAACTGGCGGATCGCCTCCAGGAAGGGGAGCGACTCGATGTCGCCCACCGTGCCGCCGATCTCGACGATCACCACGTCGTGCTCGTCGGCCACCCGGCGGAGCGCCTCCTTGATCTCGTCGGTGATGTGGGGGATCACCTGCACGGTCTTGCCGAGATAGTCCCCCCGCCGCTCCTTGTCGATCACCGAGGAGTAGATCTTGCCGGTGGTGTAGTTGTGCCGCTTGGTGGCGAGATTGTGGGTGAAGCGCTCGTAGTGGCCGAGGTCGAGGTCGGTCTCTGCACCGTCGTCGGTGACGAACACCTCGCCGTGCTGATAGGGGGACATGGTGCCCGGATCGACGTTGATGTAGGGGTCGAACTTCATCAGGGTCACCGAGAAGCCGCGCGCCTCCAGGATGGCGCCGACGGAAGCGGCGGCCACCCCCTTGCCGAGCGAGGAAACGACGCCGCCGGTGATGAAGATGTACTTGGTCGCCATGGGGTCCGGTCTCCTTGCTCTCAAATCCGTTCAGTCAATGCTTTTTCCACGCGTGCCAGGTCTTCCGCCGTGTCCACTCCGAGCGATCCGCGCCCGACGATCAACACCCGGATCGCGATCCCGTTCTCCAGCGCCCGGAGCTGCTCGAGCGATTCGCTGCGCTCCAGCGGCGTCGGCGCCAGGCCGGCCAGGCGGAGCAGGGCGGCCCGCTGGTAGCCGTAGATCCCGACGTGCTTCAGGGGCGCCGCGCCGCCCTCCTGCCGCGGGTACGGGATCGCTGAGCGGCTGAAGTAGAGGGCCGCGCCGTCGCGGGCGAGCACCACCTTGACCGCGTTCGGATTCGCCATCTCCTCCGCCGTCGCCGGCGACGCCAGGGTCACCACGGGATCGTCCGGATGCGCCGCCAGATGGCCGGCGATCGCCGAGATCTCGTCGGGATCGATCAGCGGCTCGTCCCCTTGGATGTTGATCACCGCGCCGGCCTTCCAGCCGCGCGCCGCCCAGGCGATGCGGTCGGTGCCGCTGGCGCAGTCCGCCGGGGTCATCTCCCATTCGCCGCCGAATCCCTCGACCACGCGGGCGATCCGCTCGTCGTCGGTCAGCACCACCACCCGGTCGAGCCCGCGGGCCTGCGCCACCCGGGCGTATACGTGCTCGATCATCGGCTTGCCGGCGATCGGGAGCAGCGGCTTTCCTGGGAGGCGGGTCGACCCGTAACGGGCAGGTATGGCGCCCACGATACCTCCGCCTCCAGTCGAGGGGGGCGAGGGTGGGGACGCGGTGGGGTGCACGGCCTAATCTACTTGGATCGGCCGGGGGGTGTCAAACAGAACGGGCTGACCTTGATGCCCCGGGCGGGCTCGTTCGTGTACAGTCTCGCCGTGTCGGTCGCCCGTCCTTCGTTCCTCCAAGACGTCCGCCGCGCCCGTCCCCGGGCCTGGCTCGTCGCCGGCGTGCTGGTGCTGGTCCTCGCCCTGGCCGCTCAGCTTCGCCCCGTGCTCCGCGCGCGCGTCCTGCCCACCGGGACGGCGCAGTGGATCTGGCAGCCGTTCGACGCCCGCGATCACAATCCGGCCGCGTTCTACGCCGCGCGCGACTTCGCTCTCGGCTCTCCGCCGTCGCGGGCGCGCCTGCTGATCGCGGCCGACGAGGGGTACGTCGTGACGCTGAACGGCAAGCGGATCGGCGCCGGGGGCTTCTCGCCGGGAGCTCAAGCGGGAGCGCCGCTCGACGTCTACGAGGTCGGCCCGCTGCTGCTCTCCGGCGGCAACCGCCTGCTGGTCGAGCTGCACAGCGCCCGCGGCGCCGGCGGCTTGCTCGCCAGCCTGGTGGACGAGGCCAGCGGCCGGCAGCTGGTGGGCACCGACAAGCACTGGCGCATCCTGCGGCGCCATGAGCTCGGCCTGGTGCGCGGCTGGCTTCCCATCCGGGGGGGCGAGCCGGCGCTCTGCTGGGGGTATCCGCCGATCGGCCGCTGGGGTCGACCGACGATGAGCGCGCCGCGGCCGCTGCTCGCCGAGCAGCTCGGCCCCCCTCAACCAGCGCTCCTGATGCGCCCGCTCCCGCTCGCCGCCGGCCTGGCGGCAGGGCGCCTGCCGGGCTCGTCCCTGCTCTACGACTGGGGCCGGCCGGTCGAGGGGTATCTCAGCCTCGAGGTCCCCTCCGCGAAGGAGCTCGGCATGGCGCTGCTGTTCGT
>DATBAW010000044.1:0-14288 GCA_036271335.1 Thermoanaerobaculia bacterium | reverse complement strand
CAGGTGCTCTTCACCTTCCAGGGCGCCGGCCAGGCCACGGCGGGCACGCCGGGTGACACCACGGGGCTGCACCTCGTGCGGCTCCCCTGGAGCGAGCGGTCGACGGCGAAGCTCGACCTCCTGCTCTCGGCGATGGAGATGTCGGTCGAGGGTCCGGGAGAGAGAGGCGAGGCGGAGCTCGCCCTGGTCCTGGAGTACGCGGCGGACCTCTTCACCGCGCCGACCGCGGCGCGCCTCCTCGGCCACTACGGAGCGCTCGTCGCCGGGGCGGCGGCGTCGCCGGAGCTGCCGCTCTCCTGCCTGCCGCTCCTCTCCGCGCCCGAGCGCCACCAGCTCGTCGCGGAGTGGAACGACACGGCGTCGGGCTTCCCGCGCCGGAGCGTGCACGGCCTGTTCGAGGAGCAGGCGTCGGCGCGGCCCGACGCGACGGCCGTCGTCTGGGAGGGCGGCGCGCTCACCTACGGCGAGCTCGACCGGCGCGCCGGCCGCGTCGCGCGCCGGCTGCGGCGGCTGGGAGCGGGTCTCGAGTCGCGGGTCGCCGTCTGCGCCGAGCGCTCGCCGGAGCTGATCGTCGCGCTCCTGGGCGCCCTCAAGGCGGGCGCCGCCTACCTGCCGCTCGACCCCTCCTACCCGCGCGAGCGGCTGGAGCTGCTGCTGGCGGACGCCGCGCCGGCGGCCGTGGTGGGGCCGCGACGCCTGCTGGCGGCTCTCCCCGCTACGGTGCCCCACCTGGCGCTCGAGGACGCCACCCTCGAGGACGCCGAGGACACCGAGGCGGACGCCGTACCCACCGTCCTGAGGAGTGCCGACGTGCCGCCAGCGGCCCTCGCCTACGTGCTCTACACCTCCGGCTCGACGGGCGCGCCCAAGGGGGTCGAGGTCAGCCATGGTGCGGTGGTGCGGCTGGTGCGCGAGACGGGCTACGTGTCGTTCGGCCCCGGCGAGGTCTTCCTCGAGCTGGTGCCGATGTCGTTCGACCTGTCGACCTTCGAGATCTGGGGGCCGCTGCTCAACGGCGGCCTGCTGGCGCTCCTGCCGCCCGGACCGTACACGCTGGCCGACCTTTACGCGGCGGTGGCGCGCCACGGGGTGACGACGATCTGGCTGACGTCCGGCCTTTTCCACCTCGCGGTGGAGGAGGGGATCGCGCCGCTCGGCGGCCTGCGCCAACTGGTGGCCGGCGGCGACGTCCTGTCGCGCTCTCACGTGGAGCGGGCGCTCGCGGCTCTGCCGGACGTCGACCTCATCAACGGCTACGGCCCGACGGAGAACACGTCCCTCTCGACCACCCACCACCTGCGCGGTGGTCTCGGGGCGGGGGAGACGTCGGTGCCGATCGGGCGGCCGATCGCCGCCAGCCGCGCCTACGTGCTCGATCGCTCGCTCATGCCGCTGCCGGTCGCCAGCGTGGGGGAGCTCTACGTGGGCGGCGCCGGCGTGGCGCGCGGCTACCTCGGCCGCCCGGCGCTGACCGCCGAGCGCTTCCTGCCGGATCCGTTCTCGACGGACCCGCGGGGCGAGGATCGGCTCTACCGCACGGGCGATCTCGCGCGGTGGCGGCCGGATGGGACGCTCGACTTCCTCGGCCGGCGTGACTTCCAGGTCAAGGTGCGCGGCTTCCGCGTCGAGCCCGGGGAGGTGGAGAGCGCGCTCCTCCGCCATCCAGGGGTGACCGACGCGGTGGTTACGGCGGTCGCGGAGGGGACCGGCGGCCACCGTCTGGTCGCCTACTACGTGCCGGAAGGGGCGGATGGGCCGTCGCCGGCCGAGCTGCGCGCCCACCTCCAGGGGCGCCTGCCGGAGTACATGGTGCCGTCGCTCTTCGTGCCCCTCGCGGAGCTGCCGCTCAACGCCAGCGGCAAGGTCGACCGGCGCGCGCTGCCGTCGCCCGAGGCGCGGCTGGCCGGTGAGCCGGAGGACGCACCGCGGACGCCGCCCCGCAATCCCGTCGAGGAGGTGATCGCCGGGATCTGGGAGGATCTGCTCGGCCTGGGCGATCTGGACCATCCGGTCGGCGTCGACGACGACTTCTTCCACCTGGGCGGCCACTCGCTCCTCGCCATCCGCCTGCTGTCGCGCCTCCGCGCGGCACTCGGGGCCGACCTGCCGGTGCAGCAAGTCTTCGATTCGCCGACGATCGCCGGCCTCGCCGCGGCGGTGGCTCGGGCTCTGGTCTCCGGCGACGCGGCAGCCGGGCCTGCACTCCCGCCGCTCGCGCCGCGCGCTGTTGCGGATACCGGCTCCGCGGACGCCGCGGCGCCGCTCTCCTACGCGCAGCAGCGGCTCTGGTTCCTCGACCGCCTGGCGCCGGGGAGCCCGGCCTACAACGTACCCTCCGCCTACGGCCTCGCCGGGCCGCTCGCGCCGGCGGCGCTCGCCGCCGCCCTCGCCGAGGTGGTGCGCCGCCACCGCATTCTCCGCGCCCGCTTCGTCGAGCGCGATGGCGAGCCGCGGCTGGAGATCGCGGAGGCTCCGGCGCCGGGGTTCCTGCCAGTGGTGGATCTGAGCGCCCTGGCTCATCCATCCCTTTCCGGGCGCCAGAGCGCCGAGCTGGCGAGCCTGCGCTCCGCGGAGGCCGAGCGGCCGTTCGACCTCGCCGCGGGCCCCCTCCTGCGCGCCGGTCTCGTCCGGCTGGGCGCCGAGGAGCACGCCCTCCTCCTCAACTTCCATCACGCCGTCTACGACGGCTGGTCGGAGGGGGTGCTCCTGCGCGAGCTCGCGGCGCTCTATGACGCGGCGCGGGCGGGGGCGCCGTCGCCCCTTGCCGAGCCGGTCCTCCAATATGCCGACTTCGCGGCCTGGCAGCGGGCCTGGCCGCCGGAGGTGCTCGGAAGACAGCTCGCCTATTGGCGCGGGCAGCTCGCCGGCGCGCCGGCGGCCCTCGAGCTGCCGACGGACCGGCCGCGCCCGGCGGTCGCGAGCCTCCGCGGCGCCGGCCGCCGGCGGCTCCTCGGGGCGCCGGAGGTGGCGCGACTCCGCCAGGCGGCGCGGCGGGAAGGAGCGACGCTCTACATGCTGCTCCTCGCGGCCTTCGCGGCGACGCTGGCGCGCCACGGCGGCCAGGAGGACCTCCTGGTCGGCACGCCGGTCGCGAACCGCACCCGGCCGGAGGTCGAGGGGTTGATCGGCTTCTTCGTCAACACCCTGGCCCTCCGGGTGCGGCTCGCCGGCGACCCGGAGTTCCGCCGCGTGCTGGCGTCGGTGCGCCAGACGGCGCTCGCCGCCTTCGCCCACCTGGACCTGCCGTTCGAGGCGCTCGTCGAGGAGCTGCGGCCGGAGCGCGACCTGTCGCGTGCCCCGCTGGTTCAGGCGATGCTCTCGTTGGGGAGCGCCGCGCCGGAGTGGTCGCTCGGCGGCGGGCTCCGCCTCGCGCGCCTGCCTTCCGCCGAGCGGACGACGGCGAAGCTCGACCTCTCGCTGGCGGCGACCGAGCTCACCGATCTCGAGGGGGAGGACGGCGGGCAGAGCCTGCTTCTCGAGCTGGAGTACGCGGCCGACCTCTTCCACGCGACGGCCGCGGAGCGGCTCCTGGCGCACTTCGCGACGCTCCTCTGCGGCGCCGCGGAGGCGCCGGAGCTGCCGCTCTCCTGCCTGCCGCTCCTGGCGCACCCTGAGCGCCACCAGCTCGTCGCGGAGTGGAACGACACGGCGTCGGGCTTCCCGCAGCAGAGCGTGCACGGCCTCTTCGCGGAGCAGGCGGCCGCGCGGCCGGACGCGGTCGCCCTCGCGTGGGAGGGGGGAGCGATGACCTACGGAGAGCTCGACCGGCGCTCCGGCGAGATCGCCCGGCACCTCCGGCGGCTGGGGGTCGCAGCCGACGCGCGGGTGGGGGTCGTCGTCGAGCGCTCGCCGGAGATGTTCGCGGCCCTGTTGGGCATTCTGAAGGCGGGCGGCGGCTACCTGCCGCTCGACCCCGCCTACCCGCGCGAGCGGCTGGCGCTGCTGCTGGAAGATGCGGCGCCGGCGGCCGTGGTGGGGCCGCGGCGGCTGCTGGCGGATCTCCCCGGTATCCCCAGGGCGCCCCGCCTGGCGTTCGAGGACGCCCTTTCCGAGGCCGACACCGAGGCGGACGCCGCCCCTATCGGCACCGACGTGCCTCCCGCCAGCCTCGCCTACGTGCTCTACACCTCGGGCTCGACGGGCACGCCCAAGGGGGTCGAGGTCAGCCATCGTGCGGTGGTGCGGCTGGTGCGCGAGACGGGCTACGCGTCGTTCGGCCCCGGCGAGGTCTTCCTCCAACTGGTGCCGATGTCGTTCGACGCGGCGACCTTCGAGATCTGGGGGCCGCTCCTCAACGGCGGCTGTCTGGCGCTCCTGCCGCCCGGGCCGTACACGCTGGCCGACGTCTACGCGGCGGTGGCACGCCACGGGGTGACGACGCTCTGGCTGACGTCCGGCCTCTTCCATCTCGCGGTGGAGGAGGGGCTCGCGCCGCTCGGCGGCCTGCGCCAGCTCCTCGCCGGCGGCGACGTCCTGTCGCACCCCCACGTGCTGCGGGCGCTCGCGGCCCTGCCGGGTGTCGAGCTCGTCAACGGCTACGGCCCGACGGAGAACACGACGTTCTCGACCACCCACCGCCTGCGCGGTGGGCTCGCGGCAGGCGAGGCGTCGGTGCCGATCGGGCGGCCGATCTCCGGCAGCCGCGCCTACGTGCTCGACCGCTCGCTCGCGCCGCTGCCGGTCGCCTGCGTCGGGGAGCTCTACGTGGGCGGCGCCGGCGTGGCGCGCGGCTATCTCGGTCATCCGGCGCTGACCGCCGAGCGCTTCGTGCCGGATCCGTTCCCGGCGGACCCGCGGGCCCCGGGGGTCGGCGACCGGCTCTACCGCACGGGCGATCTCGCGCGGTGGCGGCCGGATGGGACGCTCGACTTCCTCGGCCGGCGCGACTACCAGGTCAAGGTGCGCGGCTTCCGCGTCGAGCCCGGGGAGGTGGAGAGCGCGCTCCTGCGCCACCCGGGGGTGCGCGAGGCGGTGGTGACGGCGGTGGCCGAGGCCGCCGGCGGCCGTCATCCGGACTCGGCCGGCGGCCACCGTCTGGTCGCCTATTACGTGCCGGAAGGCGCGGACGGGCCGGCGCCGGCCGAGCTCCGCAGCCACCTGCGCGAGAGCCTGCCGGAGCACATGGTGCCTTCGCTCTTCGTGCCTCTCGCGGAGCTGCCGCTCAACGCCAACGGCAAGGTCGACCGGCGGGCGCTGCCGTCGCCCGAGGCGATCGGCGAGGCGGACACCGCGCCGCGCACGGCGCCCCGCAATCCCGTCGAGGAGGTGATCGCCGGGATCTGGGAGGATCTGCTCGGCCTGGGCCTCGGCCTCGATCAGCCGGTCGGCGTCGACGACGACTTCTTCCACCTCGGCGGCCATTCGCTCCTCGTCATCCGCCTGCTGTCGCGCCTCCGCCAGGCCTTCGGCGCCGACCTGCCGGTCCAGCGGGTGTTCGCGGCGCCGACGGTCGCCGGCCTCGCCGCGGCCATCGCGGCGATCATCGCGGCCGGCCGGCGGGAGGAGGCGCTGCCGCCGATCGTGCCGCTCCAGAGCCGGCACGGCGTGCTGCCGCTGTCCTACCCGCAGCGGCGGCTCTATTTCATGGACCGGCTGGCGCCGGAGAGCCCGACCTACAACATCCCCTCGGGCTACCTCCTGCGCGGGCCGCTCGCGCCGGCGGCGCTCGCCGCCGCCCTGGCCGAAATCGTCTGCCGCCACGAGGTGCTGCGCACGCGGATCGTCGCCGTCGCGCACGGCGAGGCCGGGCAGGAGGTCGGCCCGCCGCCGCCGACAGCCCCGCTGCCGCTCGCCGACCTCTCCGGCCTGCCGCCGGCGCGCCGAGCGGCGGAGCTCGCCGCGCTCGCCGGCCGCGAGGCCCGCCACGGCTTCGACCTGCGGCGTGGCCCGATGCTGCGTTCCACGCTGGTGCGGCTGGAGGAGGGCGAGCACGCCCTCCTTTTCACCCTCCACCACATTGCGTCGGACGGCTGGTCGGAGGGGGTGCTGCGGCGCGAGCTGTCGACCCTCTACGCCGCCGCGCTGGCGGCGGAGCCGTCGCCGCTCGCCCCGCTGGCTCTCCAGTACGCCGACTTCGCGGCCTGGCAGCGCGCCTGGCCGGAGGAGGCGCTCGCGGCGCAGCTCGCCCACTGGAAGGAGCGGCTCGCCGGCACGCCGGCGCTCACCCTCCCCGCCGACCGCCCGCGGCCGCCGATCGCCAGCTTCCACGGCGACTCCCTGCGGCTCGACCTGCCGCCGGAGCTCGCCGGGGCTCTCCGACGCCTGGCGCGGCGCGGCCAGGCGACCCTCTTCATGACCGTCCTCGCCGCCTGGCACGCGCTCCTCCAGCGCCTCTCCGGGCAGACTGACTTCGCCATCGGCACGCCGGTCGCGAACCGTACCTGGCCGGAGCTGGAGCCGCTCATCGGCGTCTTCCTGAACATGCTCGCCCTGCGCACGGACGGCGGCGGCGATCCGAGCTTCGCCGAGCTCCTGGCGCGGGTGCGGCACACGGCCCTGGCGGCGTACGATCACGCCGACGTCCCCTTCGAGCGCATCGTGGACGAGGTCAACGCCGAGCGCGACCGCAGCCGCCAGCCGCTGGTGCAGACGATGCTCGCGCTCAACAGCACGCCGGGGGCGCCGTTCGCCCTGCGGGGTCTCGCGGTCGAGCCGCTCGACACGTCCGCCCGGGTCTCCCGCTTCGATCTGAGCCTCGGTCTTTCCGACCAGGGGGAAGAGCTCGGCGGGGGGTTCGAGTACAGCACCGACCTCTTCGACCGCACCACGATGGCGCGCCTCGCGGGGCACCTCGTACACCTGCTGGCGGCGGTGGCGGACGACCCGTCGCGCCGGGTGGCGGCGATCGAGCTACTGTCGCCGGCCGAGCGGCAGCAGGTGGCCGTCGAGCTGAACGACACGGCGGCGGACCTCGCGGCGGTGTTCGGCAGTGTCGGCGGGATTGGCGGCGGCGAACCCCTGCTGCACCGCTGGATCGAGCGGCAGGCGGCGCTGACGCCGGACGCCACGGCGGTCGTCGGCGAGAGCGAATCTCTCACCTACCGCGAGCTCGACGCCCGCGCCAACCGCCTGGCCCGCCGCCTGCGCCGGCTGGGGGTGCGGGTCGACGAGCCGGTCGCGATCTGCGCCGAGCGCTCGCCGGCGCTCGTCGTGGGTCTTCTCGCCATCCTGAAGGCCGGCGGCGCCTACCTGCCGCTCGACCCGTCCTATCCGTCGGAGCGGCTGGCCTTCATGATCGAGGACGGGCTCGGCGGCCTCGCGAAGCCGGTGCTCCTGGCGCAGGTCGACCTCCTCGCCGCGTCCGTGGCGGGGGCCGGCGCCCGCCTGGTCGACCTCGACGCCGCGGCCGGCCCGGCGGCCGACGCCGACGGCGCCCCCCTCGACGGCGGCGCCGGGGCGGACAACCTCGCCTACGTCATCTACACCTCGGGCTCGACGGGGCGGCCGAAGGGCGTCATGAGCACCCACCGCGGCATCGTCAACCGGATCGCCTGGATGCAGCGGGCCTACGGCCTCACGCCCGCCGACCGCGTGCTGCAGAAGACCCCCGTCTCCTTCGACGTGTCGGTCTGGGAGCTGTTCTGGCCGCTCGTCGTCGGCGCGCGGCTGGTGCTGGCGCGGCCGGGCGGCCACCGCGATCCGGCCTACCTGATGCGGCGGATCGAGGAGGCTGAGGTGACGACGCTCCACTTCGTGCCGTCGATGCTGCAGGTCTTCCTCGCGCAGCCCGGCCTCGGCCGCTGCCGCTCGCTCCGGCGGGTAATGGCGAGCGGCGAGGCGCTGCCGGCCGAGCTCGCGGCGCGTTTCCACGAGCTGCTCGGAGGCGCGCTCGGACCTGCCGGGCCGGCGGGGCCGGCGGAGATCACCGAGCTGCACAACCTCTACGGTCCCACCGAGGCGTCGGTCGACGTGACGGCGCACCGGACGCTGCCGGGGCCGGCGCGGCGCGCGGTCCCCATCGGCCGCCCGATCGCGAATCTGGGGCTCTGGCTGCTCGATCCGGAGCTCCAGCCGGTGCCTCTGGGGGTGCCCGGCGAGCTCTACATCGGCGGGACGGGCCTCGCGCGCGGCTACCTCCGCCGGCCCGGCCTGACGGCGGAGCGCTTCATCCCCCATCCGCTGGGCCGACCCGGCGAACGGCTCTATCGGACGGGCGACCTGGCGCGCTTCTCGGCCGACGGCGAGATCGAGTTCCTCGGCCGCACCGACGACCAGGTGAAGCTGCGCGGCTTCCGCATCGAGCCGGGGGAGATCGAGGCGGCGCTGGCCGGCCATCCGGCGGTCCGCGAGGCGGCGGTGGTGGCGCGGGAGGAGGGGCCGGGGGAGGTGCGGCTCGTCGCCTACGTGGTGCCGGCGGGACCGGGACCCAGGCCGGAGGCGGGGGAGCTCCGCGACGCCCTCCGCCGCGTCCTGCCGGAGCATATGGTGCCCGCCGACTTTGCGCTCGTCGACGCCTTGCCGCTCACCCCGAGCGGCAAGGTGGACCGCGGCGCCCTGCGCGCCCGCCTCCCGGCCGACGAGCTGGCGCCCGCGGCCGAGTCCGGCGGCGATCTGGACACCGAGATCGAGGAGCTCGTCGCCGGCATCTGGCAGGACCTCCTGAAGCGCGGGCCGATCGGCCGCGACGACAACCTCTTCGACGTGGGGGCGCACTCGATCCTCGCCATTGAGTTCACCTCCCGCGCCTACGACGCCCTGGGCCTCGAGATCCCCCTGCGCCTCCTCTTCGAATCCCCCACCGTCCGCCGGCTCGGTGCGGCGATCCAGGAGCTCTTGATCGAGCAGATGGCCAGCCTCACCGACGAAGAGGCCGAGCTTCTGGCGGAGTAACATGGCCCACGACTACCCCATCCTTGAATTCGATCCGGAGAGGTCGGCGCTGATCGAGCCCCACCACACGATGACGCCGGTATCGATCCCGGAATTGGCGGTGGCGTGTTTCTTCAAGGACGTCGTGGACGACATCGTCCTGCGCGACAACCTGGTTCCGCTGACCACGCAGCGCAGCGAGATGGGGCAGCACCCCATCTATGAGATCACCTATCGCAAGCGCCGCATCGCCTTCTTTCATGCCGGCTCCGGAGCCCCCCTGGCCGCGGGCCTGCTCGAGGGGGCGATCGCTCATGGCGCCCGGGTGATCATCGCTTGCGGCGGCGCCGGGGTGCTCGATCCGGCGATCCCGATGGGGCAGATCATCGTTCCCACCGCCGCGATTCGTGACGAGGGCACCTCGTATCACTACCTCCCGCCCAGCCGCGAGGTGGCGGCGAATCCCCTGGGCCTCGAGATCCTCCGGGAGGTGCTCGAGTGCCAGGACCATCCGTACCTGTTCGGCAAGACCTGGACGACCGACGCCATCTTCCGCGAGACGCGCGGAAAGATCCAGGCGAGACGGGCCGAGGGGGCGATCGTCGTCGAGATGGAAACCGCCGCGCTCTTCGCCATCGGCGACTTCCGCAACGTCCTCGTGGCTCAGCTTCTCTACGCGGGAGACAGTGTCGGCGGCGAGAGCTGGGACCATCGAGAGTGGAGCGCGCAGAAATCGATCCGGAAGTCGCTCTTCTTTCTCGCTTGCGACGCCTGCTGCGACGCGCCGAGCGTCGGGACCGAGGCAAAGACTTAGCAGAAGCTTGGCCGTGAGGGGGGAGTCTGAGATATTTTTGTCCGCGCGACGGAGGTTGCTGATGGCGATGACGAGACGGCAGGCGATCAAGAGTGCGGCGGCGTTCGGGGCGGCGCTGGCGTGGCCTTCCATGGTCTTGGGTAAGGGACGGGCGGGGGATGGCAAGCGCGGCGCGGTCGAGCGGCGGGACCTCTTTCCGCAGGGCGTGGCCTCGGCCGATCCCCATCCCGACAGCGTCATCCTGTGGACCCGCCGGCCGCCGGTCGGGGAGAGCCGGGCGGCGCTCCTCGCCGTCGAGGTGGCGGAGGACGCGGCGTTCGCGCACGTCGTCTCGCGCACCCGCGCGGCGCTCTCGGCCGACGCCGACTGGACCTGCCGCGTGCTCGCCGCGGGCCTTCGTCCGTCGCGGGTCTACTGGTACCGCTTCGTCGACGAGCACGGCTTCGCGAGCCGCACCGGCCGCACGATGACCGCCCCGGCGGAGACCGACGGGCAGCCGGTGCGCTTCGCCTTCGTGAGCTGCCAGAACGTGACGCAAGGCGCCTCGAACGCCTACCGCCGGATGATCTGGGAGGACGAGCGCGCCGCCGAGGCCGACCGGCTGGGCTTCGTGCTCCACCTGGGCGACTTCGTCTACGAGATCGTCTGGTACCCCGAGGACCGCCCGCAGGGGATGTACGACCGCCGCATCCGGGACGTGGTGCGCTATCCGAACGGCGAGAAGATCGAAGACTTCCACGTACCGACCGACCTCGAAGACTACCGCGCCCTCTACCGCGGCTACTTGACCGACCCCGACCTGCTGGACGCCCGCGCCCGCTGGCCGTTCGTCTGCATGTGGGACAACCACGAGTTCTCCTGGAAGGGTTGGCAGAGCCAGCAGAACTTCGGCAGCGGGGTGCGCCCGGCGCAGACCCGCAAGGTGGCGGCGAACCAAGCCTGGTTCGAGTACCAGCCGGCGCGGGTGGAAAAGGTGCCGGGAGCCGCCGCCGGCGCCGACCGCTTCGCCGCCCCCGCCGTCCGCAACGTGCCGATCGAGCGCTTCGACGACCACGGCCTCGGCCTCGAGGACGGCAACCTCGCCGCCATCTCGAGTCTGAAGCTCTACCGCGCTTTCCGCTTCGGCGCCAACGTCGAGCTCCTCCTCACCGACAACCGCTCGTTCCGCTCCGAGCCGATGGGCGACCACCCCGAGGTCGCCGCCTTCGATCAGCCGAACGTCCCCTACTTCGACTCGCTGGAGATCGCCGAGGTCCTGGATGCCGGGCGCAGCTTCGCCGGCGGGCCGCCGGCGACGATCCCCTTCGGCGGCGCCGAGAAGGCGAACCCGCGGCGCGCGGCGCCGCCGCAGTCGATGCTGGGCGCGGAACAGAAGGCCTGGTTCCTCGCGCGCCTGCGCGCCTCGACGGCGCGCTGGCGGCTGTGGGGCAACTCCGTCGCCATGCTCGACTGGCGGACCGATCTGCAGAACCTGCCGCCGGAGCTGCGGGCGAAGTGGCCGTTCGCCGGCTACGGCCTGATGGGCACCGGCGACTGGGCCAGCTATCGCACCGAGCGCAACGAGATCCTGGACGTCGTTCGGCACGAGAACCTCGCCGGCTTCGCGACGCTCGCCGGCGACCGCCACGCCTTCGCCGCCGGCCTCCTCTCGGCGGCACTGCCGCCGTCGCCCCTGGCGCCCGCCGGCGTCGAGTTCATCGTCGGCTCGATCTCGGCCCCCGGCCTCTTCGAGGCGATGTCGTACAAAATCTCCAAGGACCATCCGCTGCGCGCGCTCTACCTCCACCAGCCGCCGGCCCCGGCACCCCTCGAGCCGGCGCTCAACTTCACGCTCCTCCACGGCGTCCGCGCCAGCCTCGAGCTGCAGCGCACCCACGACCGCGAGCTGGCCTTGCAGGCGAGCAACCCCGAGGTCGCGCCGCACCTCGCCTTCACCGACGTCGGCGGCCACGGTTACGCCGTCGTCCGCGCCGGCGCCGACGACCTCGAGGTCGAGTTCGTCTGCGTCGTCCGTCCACTCGAGAAGAGCGACCGCCCCGACGGCGGCCCGCTCGCCTACCGCATCACCCACCGCGCCCGCCGCTGGGCCGGCGGCGCCGCGCCGCGCCTCGAGCGCACGCGGGTCGAGGGCGCGCTGCCGCTCTCCGTCTGACGGCCCAAGGCCTATTGCCGGCGGGTGAGCCGCTGGATGCCGCAGGTACCCAGGAGCAAGAGCGCCGCCGCCATTTGATGTCTCATTGGTCCCGCAAAGCCACCATGGGATCGACAGCAGCAGCCCTCCGGGCAGGGATGACGCAAGCCGCCAGCGCTACCGCCGTCAGGCTCGCTGCTACCACGAAGTAGATCTTCGGATCGCTCACCCCAACGCCATACACCAGGCTCTGCACCGTGCGACCCAAGGCGAGTCCGCCGGCCAATCCGATCACCAGGCCCAGCAGCACGACGCGCATGCCCTCCGAGACGATCAATCCCAGGACGTGGCGCGGCGTTGCGCCCATTGCCATGCGGACGCCGATCTCGCGCGTACGCTGGCTGACCGAGTAGGCGAGCACGGCATAGATCCCGATCGCGGCAATGAGCAGCGCGACCCCGGCAAAGGTGCTGAGCAAGATGCTGGTCAGCCGCGGCTGCGCGGCGCTGGTCGTGAGCCATTGCTCCATGGTCTTCACGTTGGCCATCGGCAGGTCAGGGTCGAGCGCTTTGATCTGCTTGCGGATGGCGGGCACCAGTGATTCCGGAGCCGCGTCTGTCCGCACCACGACGTCCATCAACGCATTGGTCCGCGTGGTGATGGAGTAGTAGAAGGCAGGTGACTCCTGACTCAGTTGGGTGCTGCGCACGTCACCGACCACCCCGACCACCGTGAAGGGAGTCTTGGGATCGGCCGAGCGGCGAAGGGTGCGTCCGAGTGGATTTCCGTCTCCCCAGAAGGTGTGGGCGGTGGCCTGGCTCACGATGATGATGTTGGGCGTGCTCGCGTCGGTGTACTCGAACTCGCGGCCCATCAGCAACGGGATGTTCATGGTCTTGAAGTATCCGGGGTTCACGATGCGCCAATCGACGGGGACTTTGGTGTCGGGCGGAAGGATGGAGTTTTCGGTCGCCATCATCGGGTGGCTGTAATACGCGCCGGCGCCAAACGGGATGCCGCTCGAGACCGACGCGCTGCGCACGCCCGGCAGCGCTGCCAAGGATTCGATCATCTCGCGGAAGAACAAGGGCGCCCTCGTCTTGGCGGGATACTTGTTCGGAGGCAGCGACACTTGAAAAGTGATGAGGCCGTGCGGTTCGAAGCCGAGCTTCACACTCTGCAGATTGACCAGGGTCTGGATGAACAGGCCCGCTCCGATCAGCAGCATCGTCGCAAGAGCCAGCTCGATCGCCACCAGGGTGTTGCGCATGCGCGTACGAATGCCGCCGGAGCCGCCGCGTCCACCCGTCTTGAGCACTTCATCCACCTTCACCTTCGCCGTGCGCAGGGCAGGCACGATGCCGAAGATGAGCCCGGTCAGCACCGTAGTCCCCAGCGCAAACCACAGAACATGGGAATCCACTTCGATCGTGGGGATGGGCAGCGTGTTCGGCGGGAGCCAGTGGTTCATGGCGCGGACCGCCCACCAGGTCGCCAGCAGCCCGATAAGACCGCCGCTGCAGGAGAGCGTCACGCTTTCTATCAGGAGTTGGCGCACCAGCCGGCCCTGGCTGGCGCCTAACGCCGTGCGCACCGCCATCTCGTGTTGCCGCGCCGCGGTCCTCGCCAGCAGAAGATTGGCGATGTTGGCGCAGGCGATGAGCAGCACGAAGCTGACGGCGGCCAGCAGCACCAGCAATCCGGTCTTGATCTGCGGGCTCATGATCGCATCGAACGTGCTGAGCAGATTCACGCCCCAATCGCGCATCTCCGGATACTGCTGCTTCATTCCGTCGGAGATGGTGTTCATCTCCGCCCGCGCCTGCTGGATGGAAACGCCAGGCTTGAGCCTTCCGACCACAATCAGGGTGTGGTTCAGGCGGATCTCCTTGGCCGGGTCGATGGTCAACGGGGTGTAGATATCTCCGGGCTCCAGGAGGTTCAGCGAGTCAGGGGCGATGCCGACGATCGTGGTGGCGTTGCCGTCGAGGTCGAGGGTGCGGCCCAGGGGGTTGGCGTTCTTGCCGAAGTGGCTTCGCCGGAACGACTCTCCGATGATGGCGACCCGTGCCACGCCGGGTTTCTCTTCCTCGGGGGTGAACGACCTTCCCGCGATCAGAGGGACCCCGAGAACGCGCAGCAGCCCCGGGCTGATGCGGTTGCCGGCAAGCTGCTCGGGCTCACGCATTCCGGTGAGGATGTAGTTGTTGGGATTCACCGCGGCGAGGTCGAAGCTCTTCGTCTGTGCCCGCCAGTCGAGAAAGTTCAGCACCGAGACGTTGTAGATCGGCGCGTGCAGCTTGTCGTTCCTCTCGAAGACCAGCAGCAGCCGGTCCGGATCTTTGAAAGGCAGCGGCCGCAACATCTGGGCATTCACCACGCTGAAGATGGTGGCGGTGGCGGCGATGGCCAGGCCAATGGTCAGCACCACGGCTGCGGTGAAGAGCGGGGTCTTGCGCATGAGCCGCAAGGAATACGCAACATCCTGGGTGATCGACATAGAGACCTCCATGAGACGCACTGCCGGGCGCGAGT
>DATBAW010000043.1:0-23940 GCA_036271335.1 Thermoanaerobaculia bacterium | reverse complement strand
TCCTCGTCGCCGGCCTCGGGCGCGTCGACGCCGAAGACGCCGCTGAGGAAGCTCTCCATCTGGGTGATGGTGTTGCTGCGCACCACGTAGACCGGGATGCCGCGGGCGTGGGCGTCGCGCAGCCGCCGGGGCTGGCGCCGCTCCTGGGCCTTGAGGGTCACCACCATGTCGGCGCCGTCGAGGTCCTCCACCACGTAGGCCGAGACGCGGAACTTGCGCAGCGCCCGCTCCAGCTTTTCCTGGCTGACGGCGTAGGGGAAGATGCGCACCGTTTTGCCGCGGAGCGCGCGCACCGGCGGCTGGGGGGCGGCGTCCGGATCTTCCGCGGCCTCCCTCGCGACCTCCCGAGCGACCGGCCGCTCGGGCCGGCCCCGCTCGGACCGCCCCCTGGGGAGGCGCTCGCGCTCGCGTTCGGGGCGCCGGGCCGGCGGCAGCTCGGGGCGCTCGGCGCGCTTGATCTCCACCCCTCCCCCCTCGGTGCGGGTGCGCAGCTCGGGGCGCGGCGGCACGTCGCGCAGGAAGCGGTCGACCACCTCGGCGACGTCGTGGTGGACGGCGAGGCGGTCCTTCTCCTGGATCTCGATCAGCACGCCGAAGGTCGGCGGCGCCTTACGCTCCAGCACCGTCTTCTGGGTGCCGCGCCGGCGCGCCTCCTCGTCGGAGAGGGTGACCGCATGGATCCCGCCGACGAGGTCGGAGAGGGTGGGGTTCTGGAGCAGGTTCTCCAGCGTGTTGCCGTGGGCGGTGGCGATCAGCTGCACGCCGCGCTCGGCGATGGTGCGCGCCGCCAGCGCCTCGGCGGTGGTGCCGATCTCGTCGATCACGATCACCTGCGGCATGTGGTTCTCCACCGCCTCGATCATCACCGCGTGCTGCTCGTCCGGAGAGGGCACCTGCATGCGGCGGGCGCGGCCGATGCCGGGATGGGGGACGTCGCCGTCGCCGGCGATCTCGTTCGAGGTGTCGACCACCACCACCCGCTTGGCGAGCTCGTCGGCGAGCACCCGGGCCGCCTCGCGCAGGATGGTGGTCTTGCCGACGCCGGGGCGGCCGAGCAGGAGGATCGACTCGCCGGATTCGATGACGTCGCGCAGGATGTCCACGGTGCCGAAGACGGCGCGGCCGACCCGGCAGGTCAGACCGATGATGTCGCCGACGCGGTTGCGGATCGCCGAGATGCGGTGGAGGGTGCGCTCGAGCCCGGCCCGGTTGTCCTTGCCGAACCGGCCGACCCGCTCGACGACATAGGCGATGTCCTCGCGGGTGACCGCCGCGTCGAGGAGGAACTCGCCGCTCTCCGGGAAGCGGGCCTCCGGCTGCCGGCCGAGGTCGAGCACCAGCTCGACCAGCTCGCCGCGCCGCGGGTGCGCCGCCACGGCGGCCCGTACCGCCGGCGGCATCACCTCCAGGAGAACCGTCAGATCGTCCATCGTCGCCATCGTCGGTTGTCCCACCACGTCCAGAGCCTCCAGCGGAAAAGGCTACACGGTTTCCCGGTCGGCCGGGCGCCGCGGCCCCCGCCCAAGCCAGAACGGCGGGGGTGGCCGTAACATTTCTCGGCCGGAAGACGTAGGGAGGAGAAGGGCGGCCCGCGCCCTTCGGAATGTCATTTTTTGTTTGCCAAGGAGGATCTCTCATGTCGATCCGCAGCTTGACCCTGCAAAGCGTGCCGCTGCTCTGCGGCTTTCTGCTCGTGAGCGCCACCGCCGGCGCCTCCACTCTTCTGAAGGACCGCTTCAGCCAGACCTTGCCGCTCAAGCCGGGCGCCGAGGTGCGGCTGACCAACGTCAACGGCGGCGTGACCGTCGACGCCTGGGACCGCGACGAAATCCAGATCGAGGCCGAAAAGACGGTGCGGGCGGCGAGCGACGAGTCTGCCCACAAGCTCATGGAGCAGATCCACATCGACATCGCCCCCGGCCCGGCCGGCGTGCGGATCGACACCCGGAGCCCCAAGCGCGAGGACGGCGGCTGGCTCGCCGATCTCTTCAACGGCGGCGGGGTGAGCGTCAGCGTGACCTACAAGCTCCACGTGCCGCGCCACGTCTCGCTCGACATCGCGGACACCAACGGCGGCATCCAGGCGACCGGTACGCTGGGGAACGCTCACCTCAAGACGACCAACGGCGGGGTCGGCGTCCACGAGGTCTCGGGCAACCTCGACCTCGAATCGACCAACGGCGCCATCGGCGTCGCCCGCTCCGCCGGCTCCCTGAAGGCGTCGACCACCAACGGCGGCATCGACGCCGAGCTGCTCCATCTCACCGCCGGCGACCTCCATCTCGAGACCACCAACGGCGGCATCTCGCTCAGCCTGCCGAAGGACGCCCGGCTCTCCGTCGACGCCGAGACCTCGAACGGCGGCATCCACAGCGACTTCACCGTCCCCGGAGCGAAAGCGGGCAAGCACAGTCTCAAGGGCGACGTCAACGGCGGCGGCGCCAAGCTGGTCATCCGCACCACGAACGGCGGGGTGCGGATCAAGCAGGTGTAGAAAGGTTCGCCGGGACTAACACGGACGAACAAAGACGAGCACGGACACCGGATTCTGAGGTCCGTGCTCGTCCGTGTCAGTCCCTGCTCGTCCGTGTTCCTTCCCCCACGCGGGCACTTCCCTTGCACTCCAATCTTCCCGAACACGAGATCCGCGGTTGGATCTCCGCTGCACAGGGAAGGAGTCGCTATGAACACCAAGGAAAAATGGTCTCTGGCCGGCACTGCCGGTGTCGGATTGGGGCTCGGCGCCGGCCTCATGTATCTGCTCGATCCGCAGGGGGGCCGCGGCCGCCGTGCCCTGGCGCGGGACAAGTCGGTCGCGGCGCTGAAGAAGGGGGGCCAGGTGGCCGCTCAGACCTCCCGCGATCTCGGCAACCGGACCAAGGTTTTGATCTCGGACGCCGGCACGAAGCTGCGCGAGAGCGAGCTGGTGACCGATCTGACGAACCGGGGCGGCGCCCTGCTGAAGGATGTGCGGCGGAGCGTCCGCCGCGCCGTCACCTACCCGGCGGCCATCGAGGCGGCCGTCGAGGAGGGGAAGGTGGTCCTGCGCGGGCTCGTGCTCGCCTCCGAGGTCGCCGGCCTGATGTTGGCGCTCGAGGCGGTCGAGGGCGTCCGCGAGATCCAGAACCAGCTGGAGATCCACGAATCCGTGGAGGCTCTGGCGGCCTTCCGGAACAACGCCCGGCGCTGGGCCGTCCCCGCCGCGCGCGTGCTGACCGGCGGCACCGGCAGCGCGCTGGCCCTCGCCGGCCTCAAGCGGAAGGACAAGGTGGGAGCCGCCCTCGGCGCCCTCGGTCTCGGCCTGATCGCCCACGGCCTCACCAACTTCGGCACCCGCGGCCTGGCCGCCCTGCGCGACCGTAAGGCTCCCGAGGAGAACGTCGAGACGAAACCGGCGAAGCGTGCCCGGCAGCCTCACCGCGATCTCCAGCCCGTGAGCGCGTAGGCCCTTCCGATCCGGCCGGGTCCGCGGGGCCCGGCCTGCTTCATCATTGAGCCCCATAACTGGCCAATTCTGCTCCGCAACGGCGCAACTGCGGGACAAAATTGCGTAAGGATGCCGCGCAGTCGGGCAGCTACGCGGCGTAGCTGCGTGACGATGGTCCGCAGTTGAGCAAGGATCCGGCATCGTTGTGCAACTGAGGTCCGCAGTTGACCAATTTTCCGGCATAGCTACGCGGTTATGCCGCGCAGTCGAGCAACTGCGCGGCATAACTGCGTGAATATGTCCCGCGCTGGGGTAATTATGGGGCTCTCTTTGCCTGGCGGCGCTCCCGAGGTCGGCGGAGGCAGGCGGCCGAACCCCCACTGTAGAGACGCCCCGCGGGGCGTCTCCGGCGTGAAGGCGACGGTCCGATCCAGCCAATAGCGCGTCCGCGCGGCCCCTGAAACCGGCGAACCGATCGTGCCGCTGCGGAGACGCCCCACGGGGCGTCTCTACAGTGGGGGGGCGAGGTCTGGGGCTTTTCAAATCCCGGCGCGCACCGGTGAAACACTTCGCGCGCTGGCGACGTATCCCTTCCTGTAGACATTCGAGGGGAGCCCTGATGAACCCGACCACCACCGATCTGCTGCAAGGTACGCTCGACCTCCTGATCCTGAAAACGCTGAGCCTGGGGCCCCAGCACGGCTGGGGGGTGGCGCAGCGCATCCAGCAGATGTCGCGCGACCTGCTCCAGATCAACCAGGGATCGCTCTATCCGGCCCTCCACCGGCTCGAGGAGCAGGGGTGGATCGAGTCGGAATGGGGCGTTTCGGACAACAACCGGCGGGCCAAATTCTACCGCCTCACGGGCGACGGCCGGGCCCAGCTCGATCGCGAGACCGAGAGCTGGAGCCAGTACGCCGACGCCGTGCGCTGGATCCTGCAATCCGCTTGAGACCGTTTGAGACCCGAGGAGATCGCCATGTCTTTGATCGATAAGACCGCCAACCGCCTCCACGCGCTGTCCGACCGGGAGCGGTTCGAAGACGACCTGGACGACGAGATGCGGTTCCACCTGGAGATGGAGGCCGCCAGGCACGAGGCGCGGGGGATGGACCCCGCGGCGGCGCGGATGCGGGCCCGGCGGGAGTTCGGCCAGGTCGACCGCTTCAAGGACGAGGTGCGCGACGTCCGCGGCGTCACCTGGATGGACGACGTCGGCCGCGACGTGCGCTTCGGCCTGCGCTCGCTCCGCCGCTCGCCGGGTTTCACGGTGGTGGCGATCCTCTGCCTGGCGCTCGGCATCGGCGCCAACGCGGCGATCTTCAGCGTCATCAACGCCGTGCTGCTCCGCCCGCTCCCCTACGCCGAGCCGGACCGGCTGATCCGCCTCTACGAGACCTGGGGCATCGGCGGCCGGACCGGCTCGGTCTCCGTTCCCAACTTCAACGACTGGCGGGCCCAGAACCGAAGCTTCGCGGATCTGGCGGCCTGGCAGGAGGGCAACCGCAACCTCGAGGGGCAGGGGGGAACCGAGCGCATCGGATCGGTGGAGGTCACCCCGAACCTCTTCGCCATCGTGGGCAGCCGTCCCCTCCGCGGCCGTGCCTTCGCGCCGGACGAGCCCGGCAAATCCCAGGTCGCGGTGATCTCCGAGGGGCTCTGGCGGCGGCGGTTCGGCGCCGATCCGGCGCTGATCGGCCACGCCGTCCATCTCGACGGCCTGGCCTACACGGTGATCGGCGTGATGCCCGCCGGCTTCGATTTCCCTCCCGGCCGGGAGACCCACGAGGTCTGGACGATCTACCAGCCCAGCCCGGAGCTCCTGAAGATGCGGGGCGCTCACATGCTGGCCGTGGCCGGCCGCCTCAAGCCGGGCGTGAGCTTCGACCAGGCCTCGGTGCAGCTCAAGACGGTGGCGGCGCGGCTCGAGAAGCTGTATCCCAACGAGCAGACCGGGCGGAGCGTGCTGCTCAGGCCGGTGCGGGACACGGTGGTGGGGAAGACCCGGCCGGCGCTGCTCGTCCTCCTCGGCGCCGTCGCGCTGGTGCTGCTGATCGCCTGCGCCAACGTCGCCAACCTCCTGCTGGCCCGCGCCGCGGTGCGCCGCCGGGAGGTCGCCATCCGCCTGGCCCTGGGCGCCAGCCGGGCGCGGCTGATCCGGCAGTTCCTGGTCGAGAGCCTCGTCCTCGCCCTGGCCGGCGCGCTGCTCGGCTCCCTCATCGCCTGGGGGAGCCTGGCGCTGCTGGAGCCCCTCGCCGCCGGGGCGCTGCCGATCGCCGGCGGCATCTCCCTCGACGGCCGGGTGTTCCTGTTCCTGCTGGCGGTCTCGGTGGTCTCCGGCCTCCTCTTCGGTCTCGTGCCGGCGCTCCAGGCCTCGCGGGAGGACGTGCGCGACACCCTCAGCGACGCGAGCGCCAAGGCCACCGCGGGGGGCGGCCAGAAGCGCCTCCGGAGCGCCCTGGTGGTAATGGAGATCGCGCTCTCCCTCGTCCTGCTGGTCGGCGCCGGCCTGCTGATGCGCGCCTTCCTCCGCCTGAGCTCCACCCCCTCCGGGCTGAACCCGGCCGGGGTGCTCACCGCCCACCTGGCCGTGCCGGACGCCCAGCTGAAAGGCGCCGCGGGGAGGATCTTCCAGCCGCTGCTGGAGAAGGTCCGCGGCCTGCCGGGGGTGCAGTCGGCCGGCGTCATCTCCATGCTCCCCATTCAGGACGCCTGGACCAACGGCAGCTATCTGGTGGAGGGGAGGCCGGCGCCCAAGCCGGGAGAGGAACCGAACGCCGAGTGGCGGGTGGCGACCCCGCAGCTCTTCGCGTCGCTGGGCATTCCGGTGATCTACGGCCGCGACTTCACCGACCGCGACGGCGGCCCGGGCTCGCGCCTGCTGATCATCAACGAGGCGCTGGCGCGCAAGGAGTTCCCGGGCGAGAACCCGGTCGGCCGCCAGCTCCGCCTCGACAAGGAAGCGGCCCACACGATCATCGGCGTGGTGGGGAGCGTGCGGCAGGCGGGGCTCGACCTGCAGCCGCTCCCCGAGATCTACTTCCCTTACGTCCAGATCGGCGCCGAGGACTTCCTCGGCAACGCCGTCCTGGTCGTCCGCACCTCCCAGTCCCCCGAGGGGGTGACCTCCGCCGTCCGCCAGACGGTGGCGAGCGTCGACCGCGGCCTGTCGCTGTTCGACGTCGAGACGATGGACGAGGTGATCACGAAATCCCTCGCCGGCCGCCGGCTCAACCTCTGGCTGCTGGGCATCTTCGCCGGCATCGCGCTGGTCCTCTCGGCCGCCGGCCTCTACGGGGTGATCTCCTACCTGGTGGCGCAGCGGACGCGGGAGATCGGCGTCCGCATCGCCCTGGGAGCGCAGACCCGGGACGTGATCGGTCTGGTGATGAGGCAGGGGGCGCGGCTGACGGCGGTGGGGATCGCCCTCGGCCTGCTCGGTGCGCTCGCCTTCACCCGGGTGCTGGGGAGCCTCCTCTACGGCATCAGCGCCCGCGACCCCCTCACCTACACGGGGATCGCGGCGCTGCTCGCCGCCGTGGCCCTCCTCGCCACCTGGCTGCCGGCGCGCCGCGCGGCGCGGGTCGATCCGATGCTGGCGATCCGGAACGAGTAGGCGAGTTGTCGGTCCAGAGCACGGAGAGCCGCCGCGGCTCCGGCTGAATGTCCGGAAGGAGATATACTTTTCCCGTGGACGATCCCTATGAAAAGGAAGCGCGGCGGCTGGCCGGTCTGATCGGCTCCCTCGTCGAGCTGTCCGGCCGGCCGATCGAAACGGTCGCCGCCGAGGCGGGTCTGAATCCGGAGACGCTGGCCGCGATCTTTCGCGGTAAAGAGAGGCTGGAAGTCGCCCATCTCCTCCGTCTCGGGGAGGCTCTCGGCGTGCATCCGGGCGAGTTCTTCTACTTGGCCCGGCCGCGGAAGGTTTCGCCTCAGGGCTCGACCCGCGAGCTGCTCGAAAAGGCGCGGGAGGTCCTCAAAGCTCGAAGCGAAGATGCGGATTCCACTCCAGACGGACCAGAAAGTCGTGAACGTGCCGGAGAAGGCCCAGCGTCACCGCCTGCTGGCGGCAGGCCTCGCGGAGGACGAGAACGGCCTTGAACGCCTCCTGATGGATACCGAGGTCGCGCAGGATCTCGTACGTCTCCTCGGCCAGCTCCTGCACCCGGGCAACTTTTCCCTGCTGGAGCCAGATCGCGGCCAGCTCCAGGCCGACCAGGGCTGCATCGTAATCCCGGTTTCGGAGGAGAAATTCTTCCTTGACCTCGCCGAAGACCCGCTCGGCCCGGCTGAGCTTGCCGAGGCCGGCGAGGACTTTGCCTTCGACCCAGCGGAGCTTCAGCAGATTGAGCGGATCGGTGGCGAAGGCCTGCCGAAGGCCGCCGCCCAGGAGTATCTGCCCCGCTTCCAGGAAATCGCCGCAGGCGACCATGGCATCAAGAAGGCTCTGACGGCCGATGGCTAGGAGACGGGGATCTCTCTCTGGCGAGAGGAGATGCAGTCCTTTCCGCAACAAGGAGACTGCCTCTCGGGGCTGGCCTTCATAATGGGTGGCGATGCCGCTCTTGACGAGGGCCCGGCCGGCTAGGTGGAGATCTCCCACCCAGCAATACAGGTCATAAACCACCGTGAGCAAATCAACGGCCTCACCGAGCCGTCTTTGATCCATGCGCAGAGATGCCTTGACGTCGGCCATCCGCGCGAGGAGCAAGGTGTCTTGGGCTCCATCATCGAAGAATCGTTGTGCTTGACCGAGGGCCGCCTCTGCCATTTCGAACTGGTCGTTGACCCGGTAGGCATTACTAATTTCGGCCCAGGCACGTCCCTGAAAGTCGGCCACCAGACCGAGGCCTAGCACGCTCGCATCCAGTTGCTCGGCCGCCAAGCGCGCACTGAAGGCGAGCAGCAACATTCGTTGTGGATCACGGTAACGTTCCTCGAAGCTCAACCGGAGCAGCGCCTCCACGCGGGGCCAGCCCTGGAGCACCAAGATTTCGTTAGAGATCTCGTCGCTTTCTTTTTGAGAAACGGCCTCGAAGGCCCGTTCCAGAAGCTTGCTTTCCTTCCGGTGGCGGGCCTGGAAGCGCAGGGCTCTTGGGACCACCCGGGCTAGCACTGCGTCATACGAGAACGACCCGACTCCGCGCGCGGTCTCCTCCAGATCCTCAGCGCGAAAAAGCACTTCCTGGATCGACATCAGCCGGGCGCGACAAGGCCGGCAGCCCGTCAAGAGATGGCGAACCACTTTCCGTCGCTCCTCCGGCGTGAGATCGCTCTGAATGAAGCGCTCGACCTCGTTGTCGTGCAGGTGTGTCAAGAGTTCCCCTTCCCCGGGAATTAGCAGCAGAACTACAACATTGTCGCACAGCACCGGGAAGAGTGGTCCCTTTTGGGTACGACGGGAGCGACCGGCGCCGCCCCCGGGATTCAAACCTAGCCATTTGGATCGATTTGTGCGCCTCCGTCCCTGTTCGGGTTCGCTTGCGACCTGCAAACCGTATGGCCGTCGGGATCGATACTGGACCCACCCTCGCAGACGGATTTGCGCGGTGCCGGTCCGGCCGTCGCTTCGGGGAGCCCGAGCCAGGGGCGTACCCAGACCCAGAAGGCGCTGGTGTCCAATTCCCAGGACGCCGCCCGCGCGGGTCCGTGGGGCTCGGCGGCGAGCGGCGCCGTCGTGGCCAGGAGCGCCGCCGTGAGGGCGAGCGCCATCCCCACTCGATGAGATCCTCTCCTCGACATGATTCCTCCTCGCTCCGTGAAGCGCTCGGGTGGACCGGGATTGGCCGCGGCGTCCAGGGAGCGTCCCTGTCTCGGCCTCTAGTGTGCGGGATACGGCAGGTTTGGGGGCTCCGATGCGCGGTCAGGCAACCGCTCCATGAAAGCCGACGTCTGGCTCACGGCTTGATCTCGGAGGGTGTTGGGGAAGTCAGCCCCGCAGGGGCGTCAGACAGTAGCCCGGACCGTGAGGTCCGGGAACGTGGCCTTCCCCAATTCCAGAGCCCCGCAGGGGCGACAGGTCCTCTCCGGCATTCTCCTGTCGCCCCTGACGGGGCTCTGGATTCAAGAAACCCTGCCGTCCCGGACCTCACGGTCCGGGCTAATGTCTGACGCCCCTGCGGGGCGGACTTCCCAAACTCCCCCTCAGAGCTTCACGTCGTCGAGCGACACCAGTCCCTGTTTCAGTGCGTAGATCACCGCCTGGGTGCGGTGGTTGAGCTGGAGCTTGGAGAGGATGTTGCCGACGTGGGTCTTCACCGTCTCCTCGCCAACGTGGAGGGCCTGGGCGATCTCGCGGTTGGTGCGGCCGTGGACGAGTTGGGCGAGCACCTCCTTCTCGCGCTCGGAGAGCTCCTCGGCGAGCGGGCCGCCACGCACCAGCTCCTGGAGCACCGAGCCGGCCACGGCGGGATCGAGGACCGACTGCCCGCGGGCGGCGCCGCGCACGGCGGCGACCAGAACCTCCGGCTCCGAATCCTTGCGGACGTAGCCGATCGCCCCCGCCCGCAGCGCCGCCACCACCCGCGCCTCGTCGGTGTGCGCGGTCAGCACCACCACCTGGGTATGGGGAGAGAGAGCGCGGACCTTGCGGGTGGCCTCGATGCCGTCCATGCCGCCCGGCATGCTGAGGTCCATCACCAGGACCTCCGGCAACCAGTCTTCGAGGTTCTTCAAGGCCTCCTCGCCGCTCGACGCGGTGCCGATCACCGCGAGGTCCGCGAACGATTCGAGGTAGCTGCGCAGGCCGGTCTGGACGACGCGGTGGTCGTCGACGAGGACGACGCGGGTCTTTTCCTTGCCAGGGCTCATAAGGAAGCTTCCTCCGTACGCGGCCGGCGCCAGAAGAAGTAGGCGAGGAGGGCCGCTCCGGGAGCGATGAGTTCGAGTTGTGCGGGCTGTGTCCAGAATTTGTGATTGAGAGCCGTGAGAACCAGGGAACAGACCGGCAGCAGCGGCAGGAAGAAGAAAATCAGCCCCTTGGGATTGTGATTAGGCCATTGCCATTTTGAAGGCCACTTCCAGCCTTCGAGCGGCCGGCGATTCGGCCGACTCCAGTCGTGAGCGCCAAAGAGCTCGATCCCCAGCAGCGCCAGGAAAAAAAGGCTGAGGAGACGAGAGGCGACCTCCCAGTTTCCTGGGAGGTGGCCGCTCTGGTAGGTGAGCCAGGCTCCCACCAAGGACAACGCTGCCCTTGCGCGGTGGCCCGCATACCGGTAAGACGCCAGATCCGCCATTGCTGCGTCGGAAAACTTTCGCAGGCTGACGCGAATGTCCCACCAACCCGCGGCGATGGAGAGAAGAATAGAAGCGATGTAAAGATAACCTATAGACACCCAATGGTGGCGGAGAACACTCGGCGCCATAATAAGGCAAGTTGCAGATAGAAGAAGTGTGTTCAAATTCAAGAGCCAGGATTTCTCCCTTAGACTGCCAGCGCTGTTTCCCACCCGAGTGAGCGGTGCCGAGATCTGGACCCGCGTACCCGCTCCCGGCCGGCTGGTGATTTCCAGGCTTCCACCCACGGACACCGCCCGCTCCTTCAGGTTGCGCAGCCCCATGCCCGACGCCGGCGCCGTGGAGTCGAACCCCTGACCGTCGTCCTCGACCGCCAGCGTAACGGCGTCTCCCTGGCGGCCCAGCCAGAGCCGGACGTGCCGAGCCCGCGCGTGCCGGGCCGCATTGGCGAGCATCTCCTGGCCGATGCGGAAGAGGGTGTCCTGAGCGCCGGGCGGCATCCGGTCGTCCGGAATGGGCTCGCCGAGCTCGAGCGTGACCTCCGCGCCGGTCCGGTAGCCTTGCGCCTCGCATTGCTCTCGCAACGCCTCGATAAGGCCGGCCGTCCCCAGGGCTTCCGGCCGGAGCTGGTGGAGCATCGCCTGCATCTCGACCATCGCCTCGCGGGCGCAACGCCGCACCTCGCCCAGCGCCTTGAGGGCGCCCTCGGGGTCGTGATCCCAGCGCTCCTGCGCCGCGGCGGTCCCGACGTTGATGCTGAAGAGCTGCTGCTTGATGGAGTCGTGGAGGTCGCGGGCGAGCCAGTTCCGTTCCTCCTGGGCGGCCGCCTCGCCAACCTGCTGGAGCAGGGCCTGGCGGGTCTCGGCCGGAATCTTGAGGCCGGCGATCCTGGCGGCGATCGCATCCGGGCTGGGGGGCCGCAACCCGACCCAGGCGAGCCCGGCCCCCAATCCGAGAAAGGCCAGTCCCAGCTCGAACTCCATGGCCCTCCACCAGCCTTCGAGTGGCAGTGCGAAGGCGAGGGCGGCGATCAGGAGGTTGAAGAAGCTCAACCCGAGGGTGAGGCGGCGGCGATGGCCGACCAACGGGAGATCGCTGGTCAGCCAGAGCGCCACCGCGAGAATGCAGAGACCCGCCGCGCCGAGGCTCAAGGCGCTCGGGTTGCCGACGATCCCCGTCCAGAGGGAAGCCGCGGGAAGCGAGCGGGTGGAGCGCAAGGCCAGCCCGAACCCGGCCAGCATCAGGAGGAGGGTGTCGACGAAGACGAAAGCCCGGAGGAGCTTCAAGCATGGCTCCTTGCGGAGGATGCGTTGCGCGAGGCCAACGGCAGGCGGACGGTCAATCCGGTTCCCGATCCCGGCGCGCTGGCGAGCTCCAGCGTCCCGCCCAGGGAGCTGGCGCGCTCCCTCAGGTTCCGCAGCCCCATGCCCCGAGCCACCGCCAAGGGATCGAACCCCTGGCCATCGTCCTCGATCCGCAGCACCACCTCCTCGTCCCGGCGCCCCAGCCAGAGCCGGACATGTCGGGCCCGCGCGTGCCGGGCCACGTTCGCCAGCATCTCCTGGCCGATGCGGAAGAGGGCGTCCTGAGCGCCGGGGGGCAGGCGGTCGTCCGGGACCGGCTCGCCGAGCTCCAGCGTGACCTCGGCGCTGGTGCGATACCCCAGGGCTTCGCACTGCTCCCGCAGCGCTTCGATGAGCCCGGCCGTCCCCAGCACTTTCGGCTGGAGCTGGTGGAGCATCGTCTGCATTTCCACCACCGCCGCCCGGGCGGAGCGGCGCACGTCCGCCAGCGCCCTGCGGGCTCCCTCGGGATCGCCTGTCCAGCGCTCCTGGACGGCGGCGGTTCCGACGTTGATGCTGAAGAGCTGCTGCTTGATCGAATCGTGGAGGTCCCGCGCGAGCCCGTTCCGTTCCTCCTGGGCGGCCGCCTCGCCGATCTGCTGGAGCAGGGTCTGCCGGATCTCGTCCGGAATCTTGAGCGCCGCGAGCTCGCCGGCGGTCTCGCCCGTGTCCCACAGCTGGCGTCCCTCCAGGCTCAAGCCGGCGGCGAGACCGAGAAACGCCAGGCCCAGCTCCCACCCCAGGGCTCTTCCGTCGCCGCGGGCCGCCGAGTGCGCGAAGACCAGGGCGGCCATCAGGAGGTTGGCGACGCCCATCCAGAGGGCGAGGCGGCGGCGGTCATGGGCCAGCGGGAGATCCGTCGCCAGCCAGAGCCCGAGCGCGAGAGCGCCGAGGGCCGCCGCGACCAGGCTCAAGGGGGACGTGTCCCGGAAGGCCCGCCCGAGACCGAGCAGGGTCAGGAGCAGGGTATCGCCAAGGATGTAAGCCCGGAGTGCTTTCAAGCGCGCGTCTCCTTTCAGACAGTGCGAGTCTAGGGGCCGGCTGGCGCGCCGTCATCGCCCGAAGGGTGGATTTTCACTCCCCCGAACGGGGGAGGGGCGGGCTGTGGCAGAATCCGGGCTTCGAAGGAGGGGTCCGTTTTGCGGAGAGTCGGAATTTTCGGCTGGGGCGTCGTGGCGCCCCGCTCACCCAACATCGACGCGTTCGCGGCGAATCTCGCGTCGACCGAGAGCTGGCTGGAGCCTTTCAACGGCTTCGGGCCGGACAACTTCCTCGTCGGCATCCCCGAGTTTCGTTTCGCCGACTACCGCGAGTGGATCGCCTCCCGCTTCCCGCCCGCCCGCTTCCATCAGCTCGAGGAGAAGATGGACCTGCCGGTGCAGTTCGCGATCGGCGCCTTCATCCAGGCGCTGGGGCAGAACCCGGGGCTGGAGGCCGAGCTCAGGTCGCTGGGCACCGCCGCCCACGTCTACATGGGCACCGGGCTCGGCTGCGTGAACACGATCTCCCAGAACACCCGCGCCCTCGACCGCGCGCAACGGCGGTGGGACCGCTTCTGGGCCGAGCGCAACCCCGTCTACCGCTCGGCGGGCAGCGAGCCGAGCGAAGGGGTACCTGCCCATCCCGAGACCGTCGCCGACCCCGAGGACCGCTATGAGGCCGAGGGCGTCTGGTGGCATCACTGGGCCGCCTCCTCGCCGGATCTCCATCAGTACCTGCGGGAGCTGGCCGAGATCGAGGGGCTGAACGTCCAGGGGGACATCGAGAAGAGCAAGGTCAGCGTCATGAAGGAGAAGCAGCGCCGGTTGCGCGCTCTGCACGAGACCTGGCAGACGCCGACGCCTCCCTGGCAGTCGGTGTCGGCGAACGTGGTGTGGAACATCTGGAACACGCCGGCGGCGCAGATCTCGATGATGGGGCACATCACCGGCCTCGCCTTCGCGCCGGTGGCCGCCTGCTCGACCTTCGGCGTCTGCCTGAAGCTGGGGATGGACGCCATCCGCCGGGGCGAGGCCAAGGCGGTGGTGATCGGCGCCACCGATCCGCCGCCGCTCGGCCTGGCGGTGGGCGCCTTCTATTCGGCGCGGGTGATCTCGGCCGACGCCGCGGTTTCGAAGCCGCTCACCGGCCTGCGCGGCACCCACGTCGCCGGCGGCGCGGTGCTCTGGGTTCTGGGGGACCTCGACTACATGCGCGAGAAGGGGTTCAAGCCGCTGGGGATGGAGCCGGTCGCGGTGGGCGTCAGCTCGGACGCCGACCACATCATCACGCCGTCGATCCACGGGCCGACGGCGGCGATCGAGAACGCCTTCGCCGAGTCGGGCCTCCGTCCCGAGGACCTCGCCACCTGGGACCTCCACGCCACCGCCACGCCGGGGGACTACCGCGAGGTCGAAACTCTGCGCGGCGTGGTGCCGGACTCGGTGGTCGTGACCGCCCGCAAGGGGACCTTCGGCCACGGCATGTCCGCCGGCGGCGGCTGGGAGCTGACGGCGCAGTACCTCGGCTTCGAGCGCGGCCGGCTCTTTCCGACCCCGCTCCGTCGCGGCGAGCTCAACCGGGAGATCGAGAAAGTCCACGACCTCTACGTCTTCGACGAGCCCTGCGCCGTCGCCAAGGGGGTGGCGGGAAAGCTGTCGATGGGGATCGGCGGGATCAACGCCTGCGTGCTCTCGCGGCCCTGGTGAAGAAGGCCTTTTTCCCCTGGGACCGCCGGCGTCCCGCCGGCTCTAACTTCGCTTTTAGTTAGTTTGAGTTAGAGCCGGCGGGACGCCGGCGGTCCCAGGGAGAGAGAGGCTTCGTTCAGCGTTCCCTCTCACGCGGCGGCGGAGAGGCTTGGGGAGTGAGGGCCCGGACGGTCGGCGCCGTCCCCACTGCCGCCAGCTCCTCCTGCAACCGCGCCTCGCTCATGTAGTGGAGCCGCTGGTCCTTCTGGTACTTCTCCGCCTGCACGATCAGCCGGTTCAGCGTCCGCGAGTGGCGGAAGTCGAAATAGGTCCGCTTGATCTCCGGATAGAGAAATCCGCCCCCCGCCAGCAGGAAGGCGAAGGTGTCCTCGACGATCGGGATGAAGGGGGCCTTGATGATCAGGCCGCCGACGATCAGGCCGAGGAGGCAGAAGAGGAAGCGGGCGGCGGGGTCGCCGTGCCGCCAGAGGTCGTAGTTGGTCTGCTCCAGCCGGGTCTGCTCGACGGCGGCCGGGATGTACTGCGGCAGGGTGGTCTCGATCACCTCCCTCTCAAGGCTCTGCCAGTACCCCTCGGAGCCGCCGAGCTCCACATAGCTCTCGTGGATCTCGGCGAGCTTGGCGCGGGCGATCTCCCGCAGGCGGGCCTCGGCCTCGTTCGGCAGCAGGGCGCGCCGCTTGTGCTCGCACTCCTGGAGCACGACGAACGAGACGTTGCCGAAGTCGTAGGACGATCCGGCGAGGTTCAGCATGGCCATTCCTTTCTGTCGTCCGTCCGCCGCCTACGGCTGCTGCTTGACCGGCGGCTTGTCCTCCGCTTCCTGGCGGCCGGCCTCGTAGCGGATGACGCCGAGCTGCTGGAGGAGCTTGTTGCCGTCGATGATGACGTTGCCGCTGGGAAGCTTGGGGATCTGGCGGATCTCCTTCTTCTGGAGGGCGTCGATCAGCTGCAGGTTGACGTAGGCGTCGCCGGCGCTGCTGTTGAGGGCGTTACGCTCCTTGCGGATCCCCTCGGCCTGGGCCGTCTTCTCGGCCAGAATGGCCTGCGCCCCCTGCTGGCGCTGGGCCAGATAGGCGTCGGCGTTGCGCTTGGCCTGCTCGAAGCCCCCCTCGGCGCGGGTCAGCGTCTCGGTGAGCTCGGCCACCTTCGTCTGCAGGTTGAGCTGGTTCGCCTCGCGGGTGGCCAGGATCTCGGCTTCCAGCTTCTCGGCCGTCTTCTCGGCCTCCTTGCGGGAGTTGATCAGATTCTGGTACTCGGTCTTGAAGGTGAAATTCCCCACGATCACCTGCTCGACGATCACGCCGTAGGGGGACAGATGGGCGCTCATCAGCTTTGTGGCGTCGTTGGCGGCCGCGAAGCGGAGGGTCGGGTTGTAAAAGTCCTCCGAGTTGAGCCGGTTGAGCACGTCGCGGACGTAGGCGCGGGCCTGCGGGCGCACCAGCCGGTCCTGGACCTCGTCCGTGCTCGGCGCCACGAATTTCCAGATGTAGCCCACCCGGGTGGGATCGATGCGCCAGCGGACGGTGATGTCGGCCTCGATGTCGTTGCCGTCGCGCGTCTTGAAGCGGAGGTCGTCCTTGCCCTGCCGGTCGCCCGAGTTCACGGACGCCGTCATCGCCAGGTTGCGGAGCGAGGTGTCGTACTTCTTCCAGTCGTTCACCAGCGGCAGGAAGAAGTAGTTCGCGCCCGGCGCCATGATCTCGCGCGAACCGGTCAGCTTGTTGAGCTTCACCCCGACCTCGGTCGCCTCGGTCGTGTGGGGCGTGCAGCCGCCGAGGGAGCAGGCGAGGAGCAGGACACTGGAGGTCAGGAAGGGGAGACGCGTCAGGCGGTCGATGGCGTTCATGGTTTCTTCTCCGGCTTGTCTGAGCTGATCTTGCCGAGGTCGGTGGGGTCCTCGGTGATGTAGATCGGCCCCTTGATGCTGTTGAGCAGGGCGAGACCGCGGCGCAGCTTGAGCAGCTTGGCCGAGCCGGCGCCTTCGAGCGCGCGGTTGATCTGCTCGGTGCCGTTGGCCTCGGCCGACTTGATCAGCAGATCCCCCTCGGCGCGCTTCTGGCGCTCGTAGAGATCCCGGCGGGCATTGATCTCGGTGATCTGGGCGTTGAACTCCGAGGTCTTCACGTTGATCAGGTTCTGCCCCTCGGCGGTCGTCTGGTTGAGGCGCGTCTGCACCTCCGCCTGCTTGGCGAGCTCGCGGTTGGCGAGCACCTTCTGGTCCTGAATTTTCTTCTGCTCGGTCAGCGTCTGGAAGGTCTGCGGATAGTCGTACTGGCGGATCACCACGTCGGTCAGCGTCAGTCCGTTGACGGCGAGGCGCTGGGAGAGATCGGCCTTGAGGGCGGCCACTTTGGCGAGCCGCGCCTCGTGGTAGAACTGCTCGGCCCGCAGGTCGCCCAGGTAGCGCTTGACCAGGAAATCGGTGAAGCGGATGACGACCGACTCCTCGTATCCCCTGCCGAAGCCGAACTTCGAAGCGACCTTGTAGGGATCCTTGAGCTGATAGAGGACGGAGACGTCCACGTCCACCGGATAGCCGTCGACCGTCGGCACGTTGATCGCCGGCATTTGGCGGTGGAGGGCGCTGGTCTCCGAGGGGGTGTTGGTGAACTCCACCACCTGGATGTCCTGCGGGAAGGTGTGGACGGTCTCGTAGCCCGCGATTTGGCGCCGGTAGCCGAAGCCCACCGACGCCTTCTGCAGCCCTTTGCCGGGGCCGTAGGAGACCTGCCGCACGCCGATCATGTTGGGCGGCACATAGGTGATCAGGCAGGCCCGCAGGAGGAACAGGGGCACCAGCAGGAGCAGCAGCCGGAAGCCGCTCTTGCCGATCCGCCCCCGCACCTGTTGCAGGAGCCGGGATTGCACTTTGAAACGGGGGGATTGCAGGGACTCGAACATGGGTTCTATCCGTTCTTTCGGAGGGTTCCGTACCGATAGATACGAAGCGTGGATGCGAAGGTTGAGCGGCTCGATGGTAGCACCTGCCCGGGATGGAACGGGGAGGTGCTCGCGTCGGTAAGTGACGGTGCCGGACGTTTCGTTTCGATGGCACGGGCCTTGCGGGATCTCCCGTCAGCTCCGGCGAGGGCTCGCCGGAGGAAAGGAGTGTGGGTATGCAAGTGCCTCTGGAGATCTCCACCCGTTTCATCAACCTCTCTGCACCGCTGGAGGCCGAGCTGCGCAAGCGGGCCGCCCGGCTGGAACGGCATACGAGCCGGATCACCGGCTGTCGCATCGCGGTCGAACGTCCCACCGGCAACCATCACCAGGAAGGCGGTCCCTTCCGGGTGCGGGTCGACGTCACCGTCCCCGGCTCCGAGCTGGTGGCCGACAAGAACGCCGAGGAGCTTTTCGCGGCCGTCCGCGGCGCCTTCGACGCCGCCGAGCGGCAGGTGGAGACTTGGTCCCAGCGCCGTCGCGGCGACGTCAAGACGTCCGTGCTGCCGCCCGAGGGGCAGGTGATACGCCTCTTCCCCGAGGAGGGGTTCGGGTTCATCGCCGCCGCCGACGGGCAGGAGATCTATTTCCACCGCAACGCCGTGCTGGACCCGCCGGGGTTCGAGAGCCTGGAGGTCGGCGCGCGCGTCCGATTCGCCGAGGAGCAGGGGTTCGAGGGGCCGCAGGCGAGCACGGTAAGCCTGGTGAGCCAGCAGGACGTGGCACAGGACGTGGTGATGGGCGAGGAGAGCGAAGTGAGCGCCCTGCAGGAAAGCTGAGGATCGGTCCCGCCAGTCGTTCCAGCCCCGGACTTCGCCCTCCGGGGCTTTCGTTTTTCAGGCGTTCTTTCCCCTTTCGACACGAAAAAATGTCACCCTCTCCCTCAGCGGCCCCGCTTTGAACCATGGTGGTGCGGCGATGGGCCGTGGGAGAGGAGATGTCATGTCTCGAAAGCTGAGCTCTGTTGTTGCTGTCCTCGCGTTCTTGTCGCTCTCGTTGGCGGGCGCCGCCGAGGCCCGTCCGCTTGCCGCTCCCGCGGCGGAGTCGGTCGGGCTGCTCCACCAGATCATGCGGTGGGCTGACGCCGGACTGTCGAGCCTCCTGGACAAGGATGGCGTCGCCATTGATCCCAACGGCGCCAAGCATCAGGTCGTCCGTAGGGCTGGCGGAGAGCCTGGAAAGGCGAGGGGTGAAGAGAAATAGCCCCTGGGCCCGGTGACCGATCGGGGTCACCGGGCCGTATCCCGCGAAAATATCCTGCTTCGATCTGGCGGGCGGACCCAAAAAGGATCACAATCCTGGCGGGCGCAGTTTGCGCATTCCTTTGCTGGGGGTGTCCGTGAAGATTCATCGGTTCCAGCCGCCGGTGTCCACGAGCTATGAAGGGGCCTTTGAGCGCACCCGGAGACTCGCAGCGCGGTGGATGCGGGTGTTGGAGAAGGAGCGGACCGAGGCTCCGGATTTGCTCGCCCGGTTGCTCTCCCACACCGGCGAGCAGCGCGAGATCCTGCTGCTGAACAGCCGTCGTTTCCGCACCTGGGGTCTGCTCGAGCTGCTGGTCGAGCGGAGCCTAGGAATGAGCCGGCAAGACCCCCGGCTGGGGGAAGAATGGGGACGCCTTGCGCTGCGGATGGCCGATTTTCTGGACGTCGGTGGCTATGGCGCGGAGCGGCTCGAAGATCTGCAGGCGAGAGCTCTGGCCTACGTCGGCAACGCCAGGCGCATCCAGTCCGACCTCGAATCTGCGGATCAGACGTTCCGCCAGGCCCTGGCCCATCTGCGGCGGGGGACCGGTGACGCGCTCGAGCTGGCAATCTTCTTCGATCTCCTGGCGTCCCTGCGAAGAAGTCAGCGCCGGTTCCGGGAGTCGTTCAAGCTCCTGCGCAAGGCGATCTTGATTTTCCTGGAGCTCGGAGACCAGCAGCGCGCGGGCCGATCGCTGATCAATCTGTCGGCGGGCCTCCTCTATGCCGGCCTGGCCGAGGAGAGCGTTCCCGTGCTGTACCGCGCGCTGGACCTGATCGATCCCGAGCAGGAGCCACGGCTGTTGCTGGGAGCCAGGCACAATCTGATCGCCGTCCTGACCGACACCGGACGCTTCCTGGAAGCCCGGAGGGCTTATCGCGAGGCCCGGCCGCTCTACCGCCGCTTCCCGGAGGCCTCGTTACAGAACCGCCGCATCTGGCTGAAAGGGAAGATCGCCCGCGGCCTGGGACAGGCGAAAGAGGCCGAGTCGCTTTTCCTCGTCGCCCGCGAAGGGTTCCTGGCCGAGGGCATCCCCTACGAGACCGCCCTGGTTTCGTTGGATCTTTCCCTCCTTTACGCGGAACAGGGGAGAACCCCGGAGCTGAAGCGGCTGTCTGCCGAGCTGGTGCCGATCTTTGCCTCGCGCCAGATTCATCGCGAGGCGCTCGCCGCGCTCGCCTTTCTCCAGGCGGCGGTGGAGGCCGAGCGGGCCAGCGTCGAGGTGGTAGAACGGGTAGGGGACTATCTGCGCAAGGCCCGCTACGCTCCTGAGCTTCCTTTCAAGGAGAGCTAGCGGGGCCGTCCCTACTCGCGAAACCTGAGCCGCGGATTGCCGCGGGCCTGCTCCAGATAGCCGGCGATCTCCTCGACCAGATCCACCGTGAGCTGATCCATCGCCGTCACCCGCTGAAAGACCAGGATGGCGGCCAGCGCCTCGCGATAGATCTCGCGGGACTGGAAGATCGGGATCAGCTCGGCGGCCAGGAGCCGGGTCTCCTCGCTCCGGCGCTGCCGCAGGTAGAGGCTGGCGAGCTCGAGCGAGACCTGGGCGGCGTCGAAGGCCCGTTCCTCCGCCACGAAGCTTTCGCGCACTTCCAGGAACGCCGCCTCGGCTTCGGCGAGCTGCCCGAGGAGGACCGCCACCCGGCCCTCGGTCCAGCGCAGGCGGAGCAGGTCGGAGCGGGTGCCGGCGGCTTCGAACATCTTGCGGGCCTCGGGGATCAGCGTCGCCGCCTCGGCGGCGTGGCCGGAGGCTTCCAGACAGCCGATGAGGTTGTACTGGCTCGCCACCAGCAGCCGGGGCTCGCGGGTGCCGTCGACCAGGAAGAGGCTGGTGCGGAAGCAGTCGGCGGCGCCCTGGAGATCCCCCTGATAGCGGAGGACGAGGCCCTTGACCATCAGGGCTCGCCCCTGGAGATGAGGCTCGTTGACCTCGCGGTAGATGGCGATCGCCTCGGCGAGCAGCTCCAGGGCTTCGTCGAATCGCCCCTGGACGCGCCGCAAGGGAGCCTTGAGCTCCAGGAGCAGTGCCTCGTCGAGGGGATCGAGCCAGCTCTGCGCGAGGAAGATCTCCGCCGTCTGAAAGGCCCGTTCGGCCTGCCGGAAGTCGCCGCGCACGCGCCAGGCGTTCCCCAGCCAGGTCCAGGCCCGGGCCTTGGCCGCTTCGATGGAGCCCGGCCCGTATTCGTCCGGGTTCAGCCGCTCCGCCACGTCGAGCGCCAGCCGCAGCAGGTTCTCCGCCCGGACGGGATCGTCGGGGACGTCCCGGCGCGAGAGATCCAGCAGGAGCTCGAACAGACCCCAGCTGCGATAGCGGGAGCTCTCCCGGATCAGCGCGTGCCGCCGCTCGGGGGGGTGAGGCTCGATCTCCCGCCAGAGCCTGGAGGCGATCTGCCGTTCCCGCGCGAGGCGACGGCGGGAGCCTCCCTCGGCGCTGCGATCGTCCTTGAGACGTTGGATCAGGCCCCGGTAGGTTTCGTCGTCCTCGATGGCCAGGTGCGGGGAGGCCAGGGTGGACCCCGGGAGCAGAGCGATCATGCGGTCTTCGCAGATCGGGCAGAGAAAGAGGTGACGCTGGAGAGTACGGCTCTCGCCTTCGGACAGGCTGCCGTCCAGGAATCGCTCCAGAGCCTCGTGATCAGGGTGCCGATCGGTCATCGGTCCTTCGCGGTCCTCCTTCAAGATAACGTCGGGTCCCCCTCCCAACTTCCGGATCTCACCTCACATGTGGCCGTGCGGGCAGACGCCCGGACCCTCGTGGCGGGTCGGCCCATCTCCTCCCGGAGGAGGTAGCGGGAGCGGTATCCAGGGGAGACCCAGGATATCGCCCCAGAGCCTCTGTACCGTCTCAAGGAAGCCAGGGCTGGCGGTGCCGGCACGATCGGAGACGCGCCGTTCCGGCGGACCCTGCGCCTGCGCCGAGGCGCCCGTGGAAAGACAGAGACTGAGGACGAGGATACGACGGTACTTGACGATGGGCATAACACTCCTTCGCGGCAGGTCAGACATCGGCCACCGCGGCCTGCGTTGCCTGCCAGACCGGAGCCTCCGGAAGCGGGGGCCCCGCGGTCTAAAGGGTGCCAGGGCTTGCGCAACTGTAGCCAGGAGGCCAAGGCCCATTGGCGAGGCGCGCGTTAAGGTGATACGATTGGTCACAAATAGGAGGACCCTTCCGGCAAGGGAGCGAAAGGAGATCCAAGGTGAGCGAAATCGAGAGTCGTGGTTATGTTCGTCCCGAGGTGCTGGTGTCGACGGAGTGGGTTGCCAACCACTTGAACGATCCCGGGATCCGGATCGTGGAATCGAACGAAGATCCCTTGCTGTACGCGACCGGCCACGTCCCCGGCGCCGTGGAGGTCGACTGGACGCGCGACCTCAACGATCCGGTACGGCGCGACTACCTGGGGCGCGAGGCCTTCGAGACGCTCATGCGGCGGATCGGCGTCACCAAGGACACCACGGTCGTCTTCTACGGCGACCGCAACAACTGGTGGGCGACCTACGCCTTCTGGGTGTTCCAGCTCTTCGGCCACGACAAGGCGAAGATCATGGACGGCGGCCGGATCAAGTGGGCCAACGAGGGGCGGCCGCTCGACAAGACGACGCCGAGCTACCCGGCGAGCGACTACAAGGCTGCCGAGCGGGACGACAAGAGCATCCGCGCCTACCGCGACGAGGTGCTGAAGCATCTCGAAGGGAAGAAGCCGCTGGTCGACGTGCGCAGCCCCGACGAGTACAGCGGCAAGAAGCTCCACATGCCGGAGTACCCGAACGAGGGAGCGCTGCGCGGCGGCCACATCCCCGGCGCGGCGAGCGTCCCCTGGGCCAAGGCGATCAACCCCGAGGACGGCACCTTCAAGACGGCCGCCGAGCTGACCTCTCTCTACGAGAACGACGCCAGGATCAAGCCGGGCGACGACGTCATCGTCTACTGCCGCATCGGCGAGCGGAGCAGCCACACCTGGTTCGTCCTCACGCATCTGCTGGGCTTCGACAAGGTCCGGAACTATGATGGCAGCTGGACGGAGTGGGGCAACCTCGTGGGTGTTCCGATCGAGCGCTGACGCCCCGAAACGCCAGGAGTGAGTATGGCCGTACCCGACAAGCTGACCGACACGCTGGAGACGCTCGAGATGGTCGCCGACCGTAGCGAGCGGATCCAGCTCCTGATCGACCTCGCCGGCCGCTTCGAGGAGGTGCCGGCGCGGCTCGCCCGGCGCCCCTTCGCCAAGGAGCACCTGGTCCCCGCCTGTGAATCGGAGGCCTACGTGTTCGGCGAGGAGCGGCCGGACGGCTCCCTCGACTTCCACTTCGCCGTCGAGAACCCGCAGGGGATCTCGGCCAAGGCAATGGCGGTGATCCTCGGCGACGCCCTCTCCGGCGCGCCGGCGGGCCAGGTCGCCCAGGTGCCGCAGGACATCGTCTACCGCGTCTTCGGCCCCGAGCTCTCCATGGGCAAGTCGATGGGGCTGATGTCGATGGTCGGCATGGTGGCGGCGATCGCCAGGAAACAGGCCGAGGCAAAATCCTCGTAGGGGCGGTCCTGCGTGGCCGCCCTCCTTCTGTCCAACTTTATGCCGAAAAGTGCTTGACGATTCGGGGCCCGCGGGCGTAGATTGATCGCATGGCCGATCCGCAGCCCGCCCGACCCCGGCTCGTGCCCCCTCCCGCCCTCCACCTGCGGGCGATGGACAATCTGCGGTTCATCCGCGAGACCATGGAGGGGGCGGCCTTCTTCACCGCCGTTTCGGGGCTCGGCGAGGTCGCGGTCGGCGTGATCGCTGTGGCCGCGGCCTGGATCGCTTCGCGGCAGGCGACGGCCTGGGGGTGGCTGCAGGTCTGGCTCTGGGACGCCCTGGTGGCGTTCCTGATCACCACCGGCGCGATCGTCTGGAAGGCGCGGCGGAGCGAGCAGAGCCTGTTCTCCAAGCCGGGGCGCCGCTTCGCCCTGTCACTCTTCCCGCCGCTGATGGCGGGCGCCCTGCTGACGCCGATCCTCTTCATCTCCGGCAACGTGGCCGTGTTGCCCGGGCTCTGGCTTCTCCTCTACGGCACCGGCGTG
>DATBAW010000042.1:0-46350 GCA_036271335.1 Thermoanaerobaculia bacterium | reverse complement strand
GTTCGTGGGCATGTCGCAGATCGTGACCAACCCGAACTGGCGCAACTGGTACATCTCCTCGGCGCAGGAGCTCTGCGGGCTCTTCCAGGGCATGCCGGCCGTGGTGGGGGGGCTGACCGCGACGGACATCGTCACCGCCCTCCCCCCTTCGGCCTGGGTGAGCTCCTGGACCTCGCGGCTCAAGGCGGAGAAGACCGCGCCCGCCGGCGCCCAGGCCACCTGTGAGCCGAACAGTACTTCAGGGAACGGGCAAGGGGGCGTACACCGGTCGCTCGGCGTGCTCTTCCTCGGCGATCCCAAGGTGGCGCAGCCCGATCAGGCGTTCGCCCTCCACATCCGCTGCGCCATCGCCGAGTTCCTGGCCTTGCAGGCGCCGGTCACGGCGGACAAGCTCGACGCCTTCAGGCAGGAGGATCTCGGGATCTCGATGACCTACGACGCCTGGGTGAGCCTCCTAAAGGCCGAAAACGTGGCGGTGGCCTGCGGCGAGAAGGAGCCGTTCCAGACCGCTCTCCACCAGGCGATCGCGGACGGCGGCATCAAGGTCCTCAAGGGGGCCCCCGGCGAGGTCGAAAGCTTCTTCCGGGATTACTTCGATCCGCCGCAGACGACGTTCCAGGCGCTGACGTTGCGGTAGATTGAAGCGGCTTGGACGGAGATCCCGGATCCCCCCGCGGCCGCTACGCCCCTTCTCCCACGGGGATGATCCACGTGGGCAACGCGCGCACCGCGCTCGCGGCGTGGCTCTCGGCGCGCAGCCGCGGCGGGAGGTTCGTCTGGCGGGTCGAGGACCTCGATCCGCCTCGCGTGGTGCCCGGCATGGCGGCGGCGCAGATCGAGGATCTCGCCTGGCTCGGGCTCGACTGGGACGAGGGGCCGGACGTCGGCGGCCCCTTCGCTCCCTATACGCAATCCGAACGGTCGGACGTCTACGAGAAAGCGCTCCGGCGGCTCGCCGCGGCCGGCTTCCTCTTCCCCTGCCGCCTCTCGCGCAAGGACCTCCAAGCCATGGCCTCGGCGCCACACGGCACGGAGGAGATCCCCTATCCCGCGTCCCTGCGGCCGGCCAGCCTGGAGACGGACGGGTTCGAGCGGCTGGCCGGAAGCACGGACGCGGCGATCCGCTTTCGCGTTCACGGCCGGCCGGTGTCGTTCGTCGACCGCGTCCAGGGGCCGATCACGGAGCGGGTGGACCTCACGGTGGGCGATTTCGTATTGAAGCGGCGCGACGGGCTCTGGGCCTATCAGCTCGCCGTGGTCGTGGACGACCTCGCGATGGCGATCGACGAGGTGGTGCGCGGCGCCGACCTTCTGGCCTCGACGGCGCGGCAGATCCAGCTCATCGAGGCCCTCGGCGGCACGCCCCCCGCCTATGCCCACGTGCCCTTGATGGTCAATTCGCGAGGAGAGAAGCTTTCGAAGCGCGACGGCGGACTTACTCTCCGCTCCCTGCGCGAAGCGGGGATCGCACCCGCGGCGATCACCGGCTACCTCGCCTACTCCCTCGGCCTGCTCGACCGTCCCGATCCCTGCCGGCCGGCCGATCTCGTCTCGGTTTTTGCCTGGGAGCGCGTCGGCCGCGCCGACTGGCGGCTGCCGGAGGATCTGGCGGCACTCTTGTCCGCCTGAGCTTGCTACTCTCTTGAGATGCAGGATCCCGCGACAGAGATCCGCCCCTACGAGCCGCGCGACCGTGCGGCGGTGCGGGCGATCTGCCTGTCCACGGCTTATGGCGGCGGTGGGGAGGGCCTGGTCGAGCCAGGGCTATTCCTGGACCTGATGGTCCGCGCCTACACCGACTTCGCGGCCGGGAGCGTCTGGGTGGCCGAGCGGGCCGGGATGGAGGGAACGAGCGTGGTGGGCTATCTCGCGGGAGCCTTCGACGAGCGGCGGTTCCATCGCGTCCAGGCCTGGCGGGTGGTCCCCGCGGCGGTGGCGCGCTCTCTTGGCCGCGGCTTGCTCTGGCGGGGCGCTCTCTGGCGCCTGCTCGCCGATCTGCCCGGTTTTCTCGCCGCGGGCCGCTTGGCGGCGTCGCCGGAAGAGGAGGGATACCCGGGACACCTGCACGTCAACCTCACCCCCTCGTCCCGCGGCCGCGCCGTGGGGGCTCGTCTGGTGGAGAGCTTCCTCGCCGAGGCCCGGCGCCGGCGCCTCTCGGGAGTGCGGGCTGTGGTCTACGAGACGAATCATCCGGCCCGTCGCTTCTTCGAGCGTCTCGGCTTCGAGCCTCTCGGCCGCCAGCCCGCCTTCAAGCCGCCGCCGGACGAGGGGGACCGTGAATGGAAGATCGTCTACGGGAAAGGACTGTCATGACCGAATCCCCCGTCGCTCGACCGCCGCTCGCCGAGCGCTTGAGCGCCGGCAAGGCGCTGCGGAAGCACTCGCCCCGTTCCGCCCACGCGGACTGGCGGCCGGCCGAGCGGGATCCGGTCGCGATCCTGCGCGCCGGCGACCGCGGCCGGCTCCGGGAGCTCCTGCCGATCCGCTATGGACGCATGTGCACCTCGCCGCTGGGGTTCCTGCGCGGCGCGGCCGTGGTGATGGCGGCGGACCTCGCGCCGGCGCCGGTGACCGGCCTCCACGTGCAGGCATGCGGCGACGCCCACCTGCTCAACTTCGGCGGCTTCAGCACGCCCGAGCGCCGGCTGGTCTTCGACGTCACGGATTTCGACGAGAGCCTCGCCGCCCCTTGGGAGTGGGACGTCAAGCGCCTGGCGGCGAGCGTGGCGGTGGCCGGGCGGCACCTCGCCCATCCGGATCACGACTGCTCCGGCTCCGCTCGCGCCGCGGTGAGCGCCTACCGGGAGATGATGGTCCAGCTCGCGGCGATGAAGACGCTCGACGTCTGGTACGCCCGGCTGGACCTCGAGGCGGTCGCCGCGGCGACGCGCGACGCGGTCGGCCACCCGATGTTCGCCCGGCCCGCGGGCGCGCACGCCACGGCGAAGATCTTCCCCCGGCTCACCACGGGGCGCGACGGCGCGCCGCGAATCGCGGACGAGCCGCCGAAGATCTACCACTCCCACAGCCGCACCGGCGTCGAGGCCGATGCGCGGGCGTTCCTCGGCCGCTTCCGCAAGAGCCTGACCCCTGAGCGGCGCCTGCTCTTCGACCGTTTCGAGCTCGCGGACGTGGCGATGAAGGTGGTGGGGGTCGGGAGTGTGGGCACCCGCTGCGCCGTGGCTCTCCTGCGGGCTGGCGAGGACGATCCGCTCTTCCTGCAGATCAAGGAGGCGCGCCGCTCCGTGCTGGAGCCGTTCACCGGCCGGTGCGCCTACGCCAACCAGGGGGAGCGGGTGGTCTTGGGGCAGCGGCTGATGCAGTCGGCGAGCGACATCTTCCTCGGCTGGTCGCGGGACGCCAAGGGGCGCGACTACTATTGCCGTCAGCTCCGCGACGGCAAGGTGTCGGTGAACGTCGAAGGGATCTCGGCGGCGGATCTCGCCACCTACGCGGGCTTCTGCGGCCGGGCGCTGGCTCGCGCCCACGCGCGCTCCGGGGACGCGGCGGAGATCGCCGGCTACCTCGGCGACAACGATCGCTTCGACCAGGCGCTGGGCTCTTTCGCCCTCGCCTACGCCGACCAGACCGCGCGCGACCACGCGGCGCTCGTCGCGGCCGTGCGTGCCGGCCGCGTCCGCGCCAGCCTGCCGGAGCCGGGCCTCGCGGGCTCTCCGGATCTCCGCTAGAATCGGCCGTCCGTCGATTCAGGAGATCCCCATGAAGAGAACCCTCGCCGTCCTTGCCTCCTTTGCCTTCGCCCTCGTCGTCCTCTGCCGGATCGCGTCCGCCGCGCCACCCGCCACGGCCACGGCCGCCCCGTCCGTCCAGGCCGTGGGCGATCCGATCGCCAAGGCCAAGGAGCTGTTCCAGCGCTATGTCGAGCTCGAGCACAGCTTCGATCCGGCCCAGGCCGATCTCTATTCGGACAAGGCAATGATCACCAACAAGCGGATCATGCCCGATGGCAAGGTGGTCCCGCTGACCGTCCCTGCCCTGCGCTACAAGAAGGTCATCCGGGACGGCATGGCCGAAGCCCGCAGGAAAGGCGACATCGCCAACTACACGGGCGACACCTACACGCTGGAGAAGGGAAAGGTGCGGATCAACGTCGTCCGCTACCTGGCGCTCAAGAAGTACTCCAGCCCGATGTCGATGGTGGTCGGTCCCGACGCCGCCTCCGGGAAATGGCTGATCCTCGAAGAGAACAGCGAATCGCACATGTAGGCCCGTGAAACCGGTCCTCGAAACCTCCCGTCTCGCCCTCCGTGAGCTGTCGCTCGACGACCTCGATTTCGTCGCCGGCATGCTCGCTCACCCGGAGGTGATGCGCTTCTATCCGCAGGTCTACTCGCGGGACGAGTCCAGGCTGTGGATCGAGCGCCAGCTCCATCGCTACGCCGGCAACGGGCACGGCCTCTGGCTGGTCCAGGACCGCGCCACCGGCGAGCCCGTCGGCCAGGTGGGGCTGATCCTGCAACTCGTCGACGGGGTGGAGGAGCCCGAGATCGGCTACCTGATCCATCGCCCCTTCTGGCGCCGCGGGCTGGCCACCGAGGCCGCCCTGGCCGTGCGCTCCTGGGCTTTCGATGCGCTGGGACTGGAGCGCGTCATCTCGCTGATCCGCCCCGAGAACACCCCTTCCCAGGGGGTGGCCCGGAAGCTGGGGATGAGGCCCGAGAAACGCTCGCAGTTCCACTGGCTGGAGCACGTCGTGTTCGCCGTGCGGAAGGATGACCTCTAGCCTTCCAGTCCGGGGACCGGCGGCGCGGTCCTCCAGCCTAAGTTGTTTACATTTTTAGCGTTAAGGGGCTTGCCGTCCGGCGGCTCGTCTCCCTGGTTTTGTCCCGTCTGGCTCGGCCACACACACTATAGAGGGTGCTCGGAGTAGTGGGTCTGGGCGGCAACCCTCCTGGACAGATTCTTCGCCGATTGCGCCCCATCGGGGGGTGGCAGGCGGCCGTGCTCCGTCTTTTCAGCCGACCGGGAGATCGACTTGGACTACAAAGCGCCCCAAACCGAAGCCGAGCTGACCGTCGCGGCGATCCTGCAGCAGGTGCTGCGGATCGAGCGGGTCGGCGTCGACGACAACTTCTTCGATCTCGGCGGCAATTCGCTGCTGCTGGCCCAGGTGCACGAGAAGCTGCAGGAGCGCTTCGGCCGTGAAATCGCGCTGGTCGAGATTTTCAACCATCCCACGGTCCGCGCTCTGGCCAGTCATCTGGAAGGTTCGGCGACCGCCGCCGCGACCGACCGGTCCGACGATCGCTCCGAGCAGCTGCGCCAGGGGCGGGACCGGCTGCGGCGGCGCCTGCAGCAGAAGCGGTAGGGACGATCATGAGCATGGACCGGCATCAGGAAAAGGACATGAGCGCAGACGCGAGCCCGGAGAGCAAGCCAGGGAGCAACGGCCTGGAGATCGCCATCGTCGGGATGGCCGGCCGTTTTCCGGGCGCCGAGAACCTGGGCGAGTTCTGGGCCAACCTGCGGGACGGGGTGGAGTCGCTGACCGTGCTCGACGACGAGCAGTTGGCGGAGGTCCCGGCCGCCATGCGCCGGTCGCCGACCTATGTCCGGGTCGCCCGCACCATCCCGAACGTCGATCAGTTCGACGCCTCCTTCTTCGGCGTCAATCCGCGCGAAGCCGAGGTGATGGACCCCCAGCACCGGCTCTTCCTCGAGTGCTCCTGGACGGCCCTGGAGGACGCCGGGTACGACCCCGAGCGCTATCCCGGCGGGGTCGGCGTCTATGCCGGCTCGCGGATGAACTTCTACCTGATGAACGTCTACTCGGATTCGGCCCTGGTGCGCGCGGTCGGAGACCTGACGACGCAGATCGCCAACGAGAAGGACTATCTGGCCACCCGGGTTTCCTACAAGCTGAACCTGGGGGGCCCCAGCGTCGCCGTCCAGTCCGCATGTTCGACGGCTCTGGTGGCCATTCACCTGGCCTGCCAGGGGCTGCTCGCCGGCGAATGCGACATGGCGCTCGCCGGCGGCGTCGCCGTCCGCGTTCCCGAGATCGGCTATGCCTACCGGCCGGGTGACATCAACTCGCCGGACGGCCGCATCCGCGCCTTCGACGCCAAGGCCCAGGGGACGATCTTCGGCACCGGTCTCGGCGTCGTCGTGCTCAAGCGGCTGACGGACGCCCTGGCCGACGGCGACACGATCCATGCGGTGGTCAAGGGCTCGGCGGTGTCCAACGACGGCGCGCAGAAGGTGGGCTTCACCGCGCCCGGCGTCGACGGTCAGTATCGGGTCATCCGGGCGGCGCTGACCGCCGCCGAGGTCGAGGCCGACACCCTGACCTATGTCGAAGCCCATGGCACCGGCACGCCGGTGGGCGACCCGATCGAGGTGACGGCGCTGACCAAAGCCTTCCGCGAACAGACCCAGGAGCGGCAGTTCTGTGCCCTGGGCTCGGTCAAGACCAACATCGGGCATCTCGGCGCCGCGGCCGGCGTGGCCAGCTTCCTCAAGACGGTGCTCGCCCTCGAGAACCGGATGATCCCGCCGTCGCTGCTGTTCGAGGAGCCGAATCCGCAGATCGATTTCGCCGGCAGCCCCTTCTTCGTCAACACCGAGCTGCGCGACTGGACGACGAACGGCTCGCCGCGCCGCGCCGGCGTGAGCGCCTTCGGCATGGGGGGCACCAACGCCCACATGATCCTCGAAGAGGCCCCGGAGCCGGCTGCGGCCGCGCCTTCGCGCCCCTGGCAGCTCCTGCTCCTCTCGGCGCGCACCGACACCGCGCTCGCCACCCTGGCGGCGAGCTTCGCCGCCCACCTCGAGGCGCATCCGGAGGCCAGCCTCGCCGACACCGCCTTCACCCTGCAGGTCGGCCGCAAGCTGCACGAGCACCGGCGGGCCGTGGTCTGCCGCGATGCCGGGCACGCCGCCCAGGTGCTCGCCGGCGCCGAGGCGGAGTGGAGCGTCGCCGCCTACTCGCCCGGCCGCGAGCGCACGGCGGCCTTCCTGTTCTCCGGCCAGGGCGCGCAGTACGCCGGCATGGCGCGCGGTCTCTACGCCGCCGAGAGCTCCTTCCGCGTCGAGATCGACCGCTGCTGCGAGCTCCTCCAGCCCCACCTCGGGCTCGACCTGCGGGAGCTGCTGTTCGCGGCGGACGACGACGCGGACGCGGCGGAACGGCTGGGGCAGACCCGATATACCCAGCCGGCTCTGTTCGTCGTCGAGCACGCGCTCGCCCGCCTGTGGATGGAGTGGGGGATCCGGCCGTCGGCGATGATGGGGCACAGCATCGGCGAATACGTGGCGGCCTGCCTGGCCGGCGTCTTCACGCTCGACGACGCGCTCGCCCTGGTGGCGGAGCGCGGCCGCCTGATGCAGAGCCTCCCCGCGGGGGCGATGCTGGCGGTGCCGCTGACCGAGGAGAGGCTGGCCCCGCTGCTGGGCGCCGGGCTCTCGCTGGCCGCCGTCAACGCGCCCGACCGTTGCGTGGTCTCCGGTCCGCACGCGGCGGTGGAGGCGCTGGCCGCCGAGCTCGCGGCCGCCGGTATCGGCGCGCGGCCGCTCCACACCTCGCACGCCTTTCATTCGGCGATGATGGAGCCGATCCTGGAGCCGTTCGTCGCCCGCCTCGCCGGCGTCGCCCTGCGACCGCCGCGGATCCCCTACGTCTCGAACGTCACCGGCACCTGGATCACGGACGCCGAGGCGACCGATCCCGGCTACTGGGCACGGCACCTGCGACAGGCGGTACGCTTCGCCGACGGCGTCCGCGAGCTCTGCCGCGACGCGCAACGGGTGCTGCTCGAGGTGGGCCCGGGACAGACCCTGGCGACCCTCGCCCGCCAGCATCCCGACTGCGGCGCCCGCCACGTCGTCCTCTCCTCGCTCCGCCACCCGAAGGAGCGCAAGGAAGATCTGCCTCTCCTGCTCAAGACCCTGGGCCAGCTCTGGCTCAACGGCGTCGAGCCGGATTGGAGCGGCTTCTACGCGCACGAACGGCGCCGGCGCATCCCCCTGCCGACGTACCCTTTCGAGCGCCGGCGCTACTGGGTCGAGCGGGGGCAGAACGCCTCCGCGGCCTCCGTCCAGGAGAGCCTCAAGAAGGCGGACATCGCCGACTGGTTCTACCTCCCTTATTGGAAGCCGTCGGTCCCGCCCACGCCGTCGGCGGCGGAGGTGGAGCGCGCCGGCCGCTGGCTGGTCTTCGTCGACGAGGGAGAGCTCGGCGACCAAGTGATCGCACGCCTTGCCGCCGAGGGCCGGCGGGTGACGACCGTGCGGGCCGGCGACGGTTTCCGCAAGGCCGGCGAGGGGAGCTACGAGATCGCTCCGGCGCGCCGGGAGGACTACGACGCTCTGATCAAGGACCTGGCCGCCGGTGGCGGCCTGCCCGACTGCGTGCTCCACCTTTGGAACGTCGGGCCGGCCAGCGACGATCCCGACGTTCTGGCACGGATTCCGGAGCGCAGCTTCTGGAGTCTGTTCTGCCTCGCCCAGACGCTGGCCAGGAACGGCGTCAGTCAGCGGCTCCATCTCACCGTCGCCTCCAGCCACATGCAGCGGGTCGCCGGCGAGGCGCGGCTGCTCCCCGAGCGGGCTCTGCTGCTGGGACCGCTCAAGACGCTGTCGCAGGAGCTGCCCGGCCTGCGCTGCGTCAGCGTCGACGTCCCCTGGCCGGCCGACGGCGCGGTGGTCGGGCGCCTGATCACCGAGGCGACCGCCGAGCCGGCGCGGCCGGTCGTCGCCTACCGGGCGGGCAGCCGCTGGGTGCAGGACTACGAGGCCGTGCGCCTGGAGGACTCGGCCCGGGAGGCGGTGCGGCTGCGCGAGGGGGGCGTCTACCTGATCACCGGCGGTCTCGGCGGCCTCGGCCTCACCTTCGCCGAGTTCCTGGCCCGCGAGTACCGGGCGCGGCTGGTGCTGCTCGGCGTTTCGGCGCTCCCCGATCGCGCCACCTGGAGCGAATGGCTGGCGGTGCATGGCGACGGCGACCGCATCAGCCAGCGGATCCGCAAGATCGGCGAGCTCGAGGCGCTCGGCGCGGAGGTTCTGGTGGTCGGCGCCGACGTCACCGATGCCGGGCAGATGCGCGACACGGTCGGAGCCGCGATCGCCCACTTCGGCGAGCTCCACGGCGTGATCCACGCCGCCGGTCTCGCCGGCGGCGGCGTGATCCAGCTGCGGACGCCGGAAGCGGCCTCCCGGGTCCTCGCGCCGAAGGTGCAGGGGACCCGCTCCCTGCTGGCGGCCTGTGCCGGCGTGCCGCTCGACTTCGTGGTCTTCTGCTCGTCGACCATCGCGGTGGCGGGAGGATTCGGCCAGATCGACTACTCCGCCGCCAACAACTTCCTCGACGCGCTGGCGGCCGACATGGCGCTCGCCGGCGGCCCGCGCGCGGTCTCGATCAACTGGGGCGCCTGGGAGGAGGTCGGCATGGCGGTGGCGGCGGGCCTCACCCGCGGCGCCGCCACCTCTCCGGGGCAGGCGGCGAAGCGGGAGGACATCCATCCGCTGCTCGACCGCTGCGTCTTCGAGGTCGCGGAGCAGACGATCTACGAGACCGATCTCAGCGCCGAGCGCCACTGGGTGGTGCGCGAGCACAAGATCATGGCGGTCCCCACCCTCCCCGGCACCGCCTATCTCGAGCTGGGACGCGCCGCCTTCCTGCATCACGCCGCGCTCTTCGAGGGATATCCGCCGGACGGCGGGGTCGAGCTGCGCGATGTCTTCTTCCTTTCCCCCCTGCTGCTGACCGCGGGGGAGCGCCCGATGCGGGTCTTCCTGGAGAAGGATGGGGACGGCTTCAACTACCGGGTGGCGAGCCGCATGGAGCCGCCGGCCACCGGGGGTGAGCCGGGCTGGCAGCCGCACGCCCGGGGACGGGTATCGGCGCTGACCGCGCCGGCTGCCCGGGAGAGCTACGACATCGCCGAGATCCTCGCCCGCTGTTCCGATCGGGTGATCGAGATCACCACCACGGTGATGGGCGAGGGCGAAGCGCTCGTCTATTGGGGACCCCGCTGGCAGAGCCTGCGGCGCATCCATCTCGGGAGCAGCGAGGGGCTCGCCGAGATCGAGCTCCCCGCCGAGCTCGGCGACGACACCGTGAGCTTCGGCCTGCATCCGGCCTTGCTGGACGTCGCCACCGGCATCATCGGCTTCGTCGAGGAGGACACCTATCTCCCGCTCTCCTACCAGCGGGTGCGGGTCCACGCACACCTGCCGCGGCGCTTCTACAGCTACCTGCGCCGGCAGGGCGAGCCCGGCCAGCGCAGCGAGACGATCGTGGTCGACGTGATCGTTCTAGGCGAGAACGGCGAGGTGCTGGTCGAGATCGACCACTTCACGATGAAACGGGTCAACGCCCAGTCGGTCAACGTCCGGCGGGCGCCGGAGGCGCCGTCCGAGCTGGTCCCGGCGGTGGCCGAGCCGGATCCGCCCGCGATGACGGTGGAGGAGGAGGACGAGCGCAACGGCATCCTTCCGCACGAGGGGGCGGAGGCGTTGCGCCGGGCGCTGTCCCGGGATCTCGAGGCGCCGCAGATCGTGGTCACCGCGAAGGATCTCCACGCCATGATCGCGCAGGTGAGCGCCGCCAGCCGGGAATCCCTCATCTCGGCGGCGGTCACGGCGCCGCCGGCGGCCGTTCACGAGCGGCCGAACATTCCCACCCCCTACGTCGCGCCGTCGGCCGGCATCGAGACGCGCCTGGCCGAGGTCTGGCAGACGACCCTGGGGATCGAGCGGATCGGCGTCAACGACAACTTCTTCGACCTTGGCGGCGACTCCATCCTGGGGATTCAGCTGATCGCCCGGGCGGCGGCCGCAGGGCTCCAGCTCGCGCCCGATCAGCTCTTCGAGCACCAGACGATCGCCGAGCTGTCGAAGCTTCTGGGTCACTCCGCGCAGCCGGCGGCCGACACCTCGGAGCCTTTGCCGGTGACCGCCTTCCAGCGTGAGCTGCTGGAGTCTGGCGCAGCGGCGCCCTGCTGGTACGTGGCCTGGCCGCTGCCGGTGGAGACTTCCGTGGGAGCCGAGCGGGAGATCCTGCGCCGGGCCGTCGCCGCTGTCGTGGAGCGGCACGAGGCGCTGCGCACCCGCTTCATCCCGGGGCCCGACGGATGGACACAGAGCCTGTCCACCGTCCCGGAGCTGGCTGTCCGCGAGGTCGATTTAACCGCTAGCGGAGACGTCGCGCCTCTCGCGCGGGAGCTGGCCGCGAGCTGCGATCCGGAGCGCGGTCTGCTGGTCGCCGCCGCCGTCCTGGATGGTGGGGAGGGCCCCCAGCGCGCTCTCCTCGTGGCTCACCCCCTGGCCGCCGACGCCGCGGCCTGGGAGCTGGTGCGCGAGGAGGTGAAGACCACCTGCCGGCAGCTTGCGGCGGGCGGCGAGATCAGCCTGCCGCCGGCCACCTCCTCGTTCCGCCGCTGGCTCGTGGCGAAGCTCCAGGACGTGGCTGTGGGCGAGCGTCCGGGGGCTTCGGCGGGAGAGTGGCTCGCGGCCCGGGAAGCCGCCGTCGGGCGGCCATCGTCACCGGGTGGAGGCCACGGCGCGGTGGACGCGGGAGCCGTCTCGGTCCGTCTCGGGCCGGAAGACACCCGCGTCCTGCTCGACGAGATCCCCGCTCTGCAGCGGGTGAGCGTCGAGGAGGTCCTGCTGGCCGTCCTGGCCGGGACGTTGGGCCGCCACGCCGGCGACGGCTCGGCGCTGGTCCGGGTCGAGGTGGATGCCCGCCGCGCCGATCCCCTGGGGCTCGACCTGTCGCGTGCCGTCGGCTGCTTCACCGTCTCGCTCCCCGTGCGTCTGGATCTCGGCGCGGCCGGTGACCCGGAAGAGGAGCTGCGCTTCGCCAAGGAGCAGGTCCGTGGCGCCATGGGACCGGGGGTCGAGGCCGCCCTGTTCGCCGACCTCGGAGGCGACGGCGAGCTCCAGCGGCGGCTGACGGCCCTGCCACGCCCGACGTTCAGCCTGAGCTGGCTCGGGGATGCGCAGACGACCGCTAAACCGGCCGCCGGAGCCGCCATGACGCTGTCGGGCCAGCTCGACGCCGACGGCACGCGGTTCGACTGGGCGGCCGCTGACTCCGGCTCCGCCGGTGCGCTCGGCCGGCTGGCGGCGGAGTTCCAGGCTTCGCTCGGCGCGCTGATCGAGGCCTGTCGTTCCGGGGCCGTGGCCGTGTACACTCCCTCTGACTTTCCGGATGCCGAGATCAGCCAGGACGAGCTTGACAAGCTCTTCTCCTAGTCCGTTGGCGGCGTAGCCCGAGTTTGTCTCGCTTTGCGGAGAATCGGGCACCCTAACGGAGTAGAAGACTTTGCCCGAAATCCGGAATGTGGTCGTCGTAAGTTTTGGAGGTTTAGGTAAAATGGGAAAGGAGTCTGTTTCGTGACTAAAACCGTAAAGATTTGTACCGGGGTCGTGATGCTCCTGGCGAGCGCAGGCATGGCCCTTGCCGACGGGGGCGTAATCCTCAAGGACATGACGTCGAGCGTCGGGATCAACTATGCCCGGAAGTCGACGCCCTCCCGCGAGGCGTGGCGCGCCGCTGAGCTCGCCCTGTCGCCGATTCCGATGACGCAGTTCTTCAACCACGTGGTGGAGTCCGCGCAGAAATGGCACGGCGCGCCGGGCGTGGCGCTGATCGACTACGACAACGACGGTGACCTCGACATCTACGTCACCAACGGCCCGGGGCGCGCCAACAGCCTGTTCAAGAACATGCTGAAGGAGACGGGACAGCTCACGTTCGTCGACGTGGCCGAAGAGGCCGGCGTGGCGCTCAAGAACAACGACAGCACCGGCGTCTGTTTCGGCGACATCGACAACGATGGCTTCGACGACATCTACGTGGTCTCCAGCGGCCAGCTGAACCATCTGTTGCACAACAACGGCAACGGTACCTTCACCGACATCACCTCGACCGCGGGAGTGGGTGGCGACCATCGGTATGCCGCCTCCTGCTCGATGGGCGACGTCAACAACGACGGCCTGCTCGACATCGCGGTGGCCAACACCTATCACCCGTGGACGCACCGGCGGTCGGTCTTCACCTCCGCCTATGACCCCAACGACGAGCAGGACTACCTGTTCATCAACACGGGCAACAACGTGTTCACCGACGCCAGCTCCGACTCCGGCCTCGAGAGCCTGCTCAACGTGCCCGACTTCGGTGCCCCTCCGGGCAACCCGACCTTCACGTGGGCGGTCGCGATGGTCGACCTCAACCAGGACGGTTTCATCGACTACATGGGGCTCGAGGACGCCGGCGCGAAGCCGCAGGCCCAGCGCGGCATCATCCGTTACATGAAGGGGGATGGTACCGGCCACTTCACGGATGAGAGCGTGCCCGCGAAGACGAATGAGACCGGCAGCTTCATGGGCAGCACCTACTCCGACTTCAACTGCGACGGCAACATGGACTTCTTCGTCACCGACCTCGGTGACTTCCTGGCCGCGGGCCAGAACTCGCGCTGGTTCCTCGGCCAGGCCGACGGCACCTTCGTCAATCCCGGCGTCGGCGACATGGTCGGTACGCCCTTCGGTTGGGGCGCCTCGGCGTTCGACTACGACAACGACGGCGACGACGACATCGCGTACTACGGCGGCGTCGACCTCCTGCGCTCCTTCGCCCACGACAACCCGGGCACCCTGCTGCAGAACACCGGCAGCTGTACGGCGAAGTTCGAGTGGGACATCAACGCCATCGAGCGCGACCACCGCGACCGGATCGTCGAAGGCGTCGCCACCGGCGACCTGAACAACGACGGTTTCGGCGACATCGTCACGGTCTCCGAGATCGACACCCCCAACACCCCGCTGTTCGGCTGGATCCCCAACGTCTCCGGTCCGCACGGCACCGTGTTCGATCCCTACGCCGCGATCAACGCGATCTTCGTCCCGGCCGCCGGCGGCGTCTTCGTCTACCGCGATCCGCATTTCGTCGACGGCTCCCTGGTGGTCGAGATCAACAGCGCCGACAACGGCAACAACTGGGCGCAGTTCAAGCTGATGGGCACGGTCGGGATGATCGGTGACGCGACCAAGCGCACCTCTGGTCCCGTCGGCCGGGTCAATCGTGACGGCATCGGCTCCATCGTCCGCTTCACTCCGGACGGCGGCAAGACCAACCGGCGCCCCGTCCTGGGTGGCTCCAGCTACGCTTCGGAGGACAGCCTGGTCCAGACCTTCGGCCTGGCCAAGGCGAAGAAGGGTACCGTCGAGGTGGCCTGGCCGGGTGGCGTGCACAACCGGGTCTACGACGTCCTCGCCAAGGAGCGGCTGACGTTGCCCGAGATCCCGTGCGACTTCAGCAACTTCCCGGACGGCCTTGGTCCGCGGGCCTCCGGCGCCGCGCGCCGCGCCCTGTATCGCCAGTGCGTCGACTCGTCGCTGGCGACTCTGAACCAGACCGGCGTGATCAACCGGAAGTACATGACCCGGCTCGAGACCAGCGCCCTGCGCGCCTACGACGACACTCACCACTGATCACCTTCCACCGGCCGGGGGATGACCCCGGCCCCAAGCCTTTCGCTCGTCCCGGCGTCGGCCGGGGCGGGCTTTGCCTCTACGGGTAAGTCCAGTCGCATGGAAAACTTGCTGCGCGATCTCCGCTTCGCTTCCCGCAACCTGACGAAGAACCCCGGCTTCACGGCGGCTGCCCTGCTCTGCCTGGCTCTGGGAATCGGCGCCAGCAGCGCCATTTTCAGCGTCGTCTATGCGGTGCTGCTGCAGCCACTGCCGTTCGCCGATCCGGATCGCGTGGTGATGATCTGGGATCACTTCCTGCTTCAGGACACGCCGAAGTCGCCCGTTTCGGCCAGCGAATTCCTCGACGTCCGGAACCAGAACGACGTCTTCACGGACGTCGGCGCGATGGCTCCCCAACTCGTCGGTCTGAGCGGCAAGGACGAGCCGCAGCAACTCGTCGCCGGGCGCGCCTCCGCCAGTCTGTTTCAGGTGCTGGGCGTCAAGGCCGCGTCGGGGCGTCTGTTCACCGCCGAGGAGGATCGCCCGGGCAACAACAAAGTCACCTTGCTGAGCCACGACCTCTGGAAGGACCGTTTCGGTTCGGACCCGGGAGTCGTCGGCACCAAGGTCACGCTCGACGGCGACCCTTACGTGGTCGTCGGTGTGCTTCCGGACGGCTTTCAGTTCGGAAATTTCCATTCCGACCTCTGGTTCCCTCAGGGTCTCGACACCGCCAAGCTGCCCCCCCGCCACATCCGGCTGATGAGCCTCGTCGGACGGCTGAAGCCGGGGGTCAGCCTGGAGAAGGCCCAGGCCGAGCTGGACCTGTTGGCCAAGCGTTTCGAGCGGAGCTATCCGGAGAGCTACCCCACCGGCAGCGGCTGGGGAATGCACCTCGTGCCGGTGCGGGAGGACGTCGTCGGCAACGTACGGCGCATGCTCCTCGTCCTGTTCGGAGCCGTCGGCCTGGTCCTGGTGATCGCCTGCGCCAACGTCGCCAACCTCCTGCTCGCCCGCGCCACCTCGAGGCAGAAGGAAGTGGCCATCCGCACCGCTCTCGGCGCCAGCCGGTCGGGGCTGATCCGCCAGTTCCTCACCGAGGGGCTGCTGCTCGCTTTCCTCGGCGCCCTGCTCGGCCTGCTCCTCGCCTTCTGGATCATTCATGCGCTGGTGGCGGTGAACCCCGGCAATATCCCGCGCCTGGCGGAGGTCCGGATGAACGGCGACGTCCTGCTGTTCACCCTCGGCATCGTGATGGTGACCGGCGCGGTCTTCGGACTGGTCCCCGCTCTGCAGACCTCCGGCAAGAACCTCCGTGAGCCTTTGCAGGAGGGGGGGAAGACCTCGGCGTCGGGGGCTGCCGGCGCGCGCACGCGCAGCGCCCTCATCGTCCTCGAGATCGCGGTGGCGATGATCGTCCTGATCGCCGCCGGCCTGTCGATCCGCAGCTTCCGGCACCTGCTGGAGGTCGACCCCGGCTTCCGGTCGGAGGGCGTGTTCACGCTGCAGCTCAGCCTGCCGCGCCCCCGCTATCCCCAGGACTCCCAGGCGACCACGTTCCAGCACCGGCTGCTGGATCGGTTGGAAGCGCTTCCCGGGGTGGCGAGCGCGAGCCTGACCTCCCAGCTCCCCCTGGTCGGGGTCAACGACCTTTCGGGCGACATCGTCGTCGAGGGGCGGCCGACCGATCCCGAGCACCCCAACCCGGTCACCGCCTGGCGGATGGTGACGCCCGACTACTTCAACACGATGGGCATTGCGGTGCTCCAGGGGCGCGCCTTCACCTCCGGGGACGCGGAGACGGCCCCGGGCGTCGTCGTCGTCGACGAGGTGCTCGCGAAGCGCCTCTGGCCCGGAGAGAGCCCGCTCGGCCGGCGCCTGCATCTCAACGCGCGCACGCCCGAGCTCAGCCAGTGGCGGACCGTCGTCGGCGTCGTGCGCCAGGTCCGCCAGCACGATCTCGGAGAGACGGAGGGGGACCAGCTCTACGTGCCCCTGTTCCAGCATCCGCTGCGCCTGGTGTTCGTGGCGCTGCGGACCAAGGTCGCTCCCGAGAAGCTGATGCCGCCGATCCGTGAGTCGATCTGGGCGATCGACCGCGCGCTGCCGATCATCGAGCCGCAGTCGATGGACGACCGGCTGCGGTCTTCGCTGAGCCGGCCACGGTTCAACATGTCCCTTTTCAGCGCCTTCGCGCTGACCGCGCTGCTGCTGACCATCGTCGGGGTCTACGGGGTGATGGCGTATTCGGTTGCCCAGCGCACGCGTGACCTGGGGATCCGCATGGCGCTGGGCGCCGCCAAGCGGGATGTGGTGCGGCTGGTGGTCCTGCAAGGGCTTACCCTGACCGGCGCCGGTCTGGTGGCCGGCCTCGCGGCATCCTGGGCCCTGTCCAGGGTCATGCTGAGCCTGCTGTACGGTGTCGAGGCTACGGATCTCGGGACGTTCGCGGGCGTCTCCCTCCTGCTCGGCGGGCTGGCCTTCGTGGCCAGCTACATTCCGGCGCGGCGGGCGGCGAAGGTGGATCCCGTGGTGTCCCTCCGCTACGAGTAGCATCCTGCCGGGACAGCTCCTGGAGTGTCCCGGTCCAGGTCATTTTCATCACCGTGTTTTGCGGCGCCCTACCGGGGATCGGATGAACAGAGAGAACATCGAGAACATCTACCGCCTGTCTCCCGTGCAGCAGGGCATGCTGTTCCATACCCTCTACTCGCCGGGAGAAGGGGTGTATTTCGAGCAGTTCAACATGGTCTTCGGGGAGGACTTCGACCCCGCGGCCTTCGAGCGGATGTGGCAGGAGCTGATCCGGCGCAATCCGATCCTGCGGACGTCGTTCGCCTGGGAGGGGCTGGAAGAGCCCGTCCAGATCGTCCACCGGCAGGTGGAAATGCCCTTTGAGGTCCTGGACTGGCGGGGCACCCCCGAGGCGGAGCATCGGTCGCGGCTGGAAGCGCACGCGGCGGCGGAGCGGCGCCGCGGCTTCGAGCTGCTGAAGGCGCCGTTGATGCGCTTCTGCGCCATCCGGCTCCGCGACGACCTGTGGCGGGTGATCTGGAGCTACCACCACGTCATCCTCGACGGCTGGTCCGCGGGCCTGCTCAGCCAGGAGGTGATGCCTCTCTACGTCGCGGCGCTCACCGGCAAGCCCCTGCAGGCCCAGCAGCGCCGTCCCTTCCGCGACTACGTCGTCTGGCTGCGCCAGCAGGACTACTCTCAGCTCGAGGCCTACTGGCGGCGTCTTCTCGGTGGTTTCACCCGCCCCACTCCGTTGGGGATCGACCGCCCCGCCAACCGCGGCGAGCGCGAGGATGGCGGCCGTGACATGCGGACGATCGCCATGCCGGAGGGGCCGACCGACGTCCTGAAGGCCTTCGCGCGGCAGAACCGCCTCACGGTGAGCACGGTCATCCAGGGAGCCTGGGCCGTTGTCCTCTCCCGCTACAGCGGCGAGGACGACGTGGTCTTCGGCCTCACCGTCTCGGGCCGTCCGCCCTCCCTGCCGGGGGTCGAGGCGATGCTCGGGTGCTTCATCAACACCCTGCCGGTGCGCGTCCGTCTGGGGGACCAGCCGCTCCTCGCCTGGCTGCAGGGATTCCAGGCCGATCAGATCGAGCTCCGCCGCTACGAGCATAGCCCGCTCGTCGAGGTGCTGGGCTGGTCCGCGGTGGCGCGCCCGACCCCGCTCTTCGAAAGCATCCTGGTGATGGAAGGGTTCATGGAGACCTCCCGCGAGGGGGTGTTCCAGCGCACGAACTATCCGCTCACCCTGGTGGCGGGACCCGACCGGGAGCTGGTGCTGCGGGCGGATTACGAGCGGGATCGCTTCGACGCCGCGACGATCGACCGCCTGCTCGGCCATCTGGAAAGCGTGCTGGCGTGGTTCGTGGCCCATCCGGATCGGGCGCTGGCGGAGATCGAGATCCTGACGACGACGGAGCGCGGCCAACTGCTCGGCGTCTGGAACCGGCCGGGAAACGACTTCGCGAGCCCGCGGTCTCTGCACGAGATCTTCGAGGAGCAGGTAGCGCGCTACCCCGACCGACCGGCGGTGACGTTCGAAGGGGAGAGCCTGACCTACGGCGAGCTGAACGGACGGGCGAACCGGCTGGCCCACCATCTCCGGCGGCTGGGGGTGGGGCCGGAGGCGCGGGTGGGGCTCTGCGTCGACCGCTCGTTCGAGATGATCGAGGGGGTGCTCGGGATCCTGAAGGCCGGCGGCGCCTATGTGCCCCTCGATCCGCGCTATCCCGCGGCCCGTCTCTCCTTCATCGCGGGGGACTCGGGCCTCGACGTGCTGGTGACGACGGAGCCGTTGCGCGAGCTGGTGGAAGGCGCGGTGGGAACGATCGTCTGCCTCGATTCGGCGCGGCCGCTGCTGGCCGCCGAGCCCACGGACGACCTGGAGAGCGGCGCGACGCCGGAGAGCCTGGCCTACGTCATCTACACCTCGGGCTCGACCGGCCGTCCGAAGGGCTCGCTCGTCACCCATCGCAACGTGGCGCGGCTGTTCGCGGCGACGGCAGGCTGGTTTGACTTCGACGAGCACGACGTCTGGTCGCTGTTCCATTCCTTCGCCTTCGACTTCTCGGTCTGGGAGATCTGGGGCGCGCTGCTGCACGGCGGGCGCCTGGTGGTGGTGCCCTACTGGGTCAGCCGGTCGCCGGAAGGATTCCACGAGCTTCTGGCGCGCGAGCGGGTGACGGTGCTCAACCAGACGCCGTCCGCCTTTCGCCAGCTCGTGCAGGCCGATGGCGAAGCGCTTTCACCGCCGGCGCTGTCGCTGCGCACGGTGGTCTTCGGCGGCGAGGCGCTCGAGCTGTCGAGCCTGGCGCCCTGGTTCGACCGCCACGGCGACGAGAAGCCCCTGCTGGTCAACATGTACGGCATCACCGAGACGACGGTCCACGTGACCTACCGGGAGGTACGGCGGGCTGACCTGGCGGAGTCGGGGCGAAGCCCGATCGGCGAGCCGATCCCGGATCTCGCGGTCCATCTCCGCGACGGCCAGGGCAACCTGGTGCCGATGGGGGTGCCCGGCGAGATGTACGTGGGCGGAGCCGGAGTCGCCAGAGGGTACCTCGGCCGGCCGGACCTCACCGCCGAGCGCTTCGTGCCCGACCCCTTCAGCAGCCTGCCGGGGGCGAGACTCTACCGCTCGGGCGACCTTGCCCGCCGCTCGGCGGACGGCGAGGTCGAATACCTGGGACGCATCGATCACCAGGTGAAGATCCGCGGCTTCCGCATCGAGCTGGGGGAGATCGAGGCGGCGATCCTGGCCCACCCGGAGGTGCGCGAGGCCGTGGTGGTGACCCAGATGGCGACCGCCGGCGATCCGCGCCTGGTTGCCTATCTGGTGCCGCGTGAGAGGGAGATCGATCTCTCCTCGCTGCGCTCCATGCTCAAGGAGCGTCTGCCGGACTACATGGTCCCCGCCGCGTTCGTCGAGCTGGGTGCCCTGCCCTTGACCGACCACGGTAAGGTGGACCGGCGGGCGCTGCCCGACCCCGCCGCCATGGAAAGCCCGGTCGCGACAGGGTTTCAGGCGCCGCGTACGCCGCTCGAAGAAGTCGTGGCGGCGATCTGGTCGGAGGTGCTGGGAGTGGAGCGCGTGGGGCGCGAGGACAACTTCTTCGAGCTCGGCGGCCATTCCCTGCTGGCGACGCGGGTGCTGTCGCGCCTGCGCGAGACGCTCGGCGTCGAGCTGGCGCTGCGCGATCTGTTCGAGGCCACGACGCTGGTCGAGCAGGCGGGCCTCGCGGAATCGGCGCTCAAGGCCGGCGACAGGGTGGCGATGCCGCCGTTGCGGCGGGTCTCGCGGGACGGGGACATCCCGCTCTCCTTCGGCCAGGAGCGCTTCTGGTTCATCGACCGGCTGCGGCCCGACTCGGCGGCCTACAACATCCCGGGGCGGGTGCGCATCGAAGGGCGGCTCGACGCGCCGGCACTCCGGCGGGCGTTCGCCGAAGTGGTACGCCGCCACGAGTCGCTGCGGACGATCCTGCCGATCCGCAACGGCCGTCCCGTGCAGGTGATCCTGCCCGGAATCGGGGTGCTGCCGGCGATCGACCTGAGCGCCCTGCCGGAACCGGTCCGCGGGGCCGCGGCGCGCGAGCTGGTGACGGCCGAGGCGCTCCGTCCCTTCGATCTCGCGACCGGCCCCCTCGTCCGCTTCACGCTGCTGCGCCTCGCGGCGGGGGAGCACCTCCTGCTGATCACCGTCCACCATACCGTCTCCGACGGCTGGTCGATGGGCGTGATGGTGCGGGAGATCGGGACGCTCTATGGCGGATTCGCCACCGGGCGGCCCACGGCTCTCCCCGAGCTTCCCCTGCAATACGCCGACTTCGCCGTCTGGCAGCGCGAGTGGCTGCAGGGCGAGGTGCTGGAGAGCCAGCTCGCCTTCTGGCGAGCCCGGCTGGCGGGTGCTCCTCCCATCACCCTCTTCCCCCTCGACCACCCGCGGACCGTCCTGCAGGGCGCGGAAGCCGAGGGGCTCTCCCTGGTGCTTTCGGCCGAGCTGACCCAAGGGTTGAAGCGTCTCGCCCGGCGCAACGGGGCGACGCTGTTCATGGTTCTCCTGGCGGCGTTCGACGCGCTGCTCCTGCGTCAGGGAGCGCAGGAGGACCTGCTGATCGGCTCGCCCATCGCGGGGCGGAGCCGGGTGGAGCTCGAAGGGCTGATCGGGCTGTTCCTCAATACCCTGGTGCTGCGCGTCGACGGTGGGGGAAACCCGGGCTTCGCGGCTCTCCTCGGCCGCGCCCGGGAGACCACTCTGTCGTCCTACGGGCACCAGGACGTGCCGTTCGAGAAGCTCGTCGAGGAGCTTGCACCGGGGAGGAACCTGACCCATACGCCGTTTTTCCAGATCCTGCTGGTCTTGCAGAACGCGCCGGCGGAGGCGCTGGAGCTGCCGGGGATCACCCTGACGCCGGTGGCGGCGGACGGCGACGTGGTGAAGGTCGACTTCACGATCAACGCGGTGGAGCTGGGGCCCCAGCTGGGGATCGTCCTGCGCTACAACCGCCATCTGTTCGATCCCGCCACCGTCGAGCGGTTGGGCGGACACCTCGAACGATTGTTCGCGGCGGTGCTCGCCGAGGATGCGCGGCCGGTCGGCACCTTGCCGCTGCTGAGCGTCGCAGAGGTCCACCAGCTCCGCGAGTGGTCGGCGACGGACGTCGCCTATCCTCCGCACCTCCTGCTCCATGGTCTCGTGGAGGCCCAGGTCGAACGCACTCCCGAGACCGTGGCGGTGATCTCCGGCGAGCTGTCGCTGACCTACCGCGAGCTCGACCGTCAAGCCAACCGTCTGGCGCACCGGCTGCGGGAGGCGGGGGTCGGTCCGGAGGTGCCGGTCGGCGTCTGCGCCGAGCGCTCGCTGGAGATGGTCGTCGCCCTGCTGGCGGTGCTCAAGGCGGGGGGCGCCTACGTCCCGCTCGATCCCTCCTATCCGGCGGATCGCCTGGCCTACATGGTGGCGACCGCCGGCTCGCCCGTCTTGCTCGTCCAGCCGGAGCTGGCCGCGGATCTGCCGGAGCACGGCGCGCAGGTCCTGCCGTTGATTCTCGGCGCGGGCGAGGATCGGGGTCCGGCGGTGGCGGTCGATCCGGACGGCCTCGCCTACGCGATCTTCACCTCCGGCTCGACGGGCCGCCCGAAGGGCGCCATGAACTCCCATCGGGGCATCGTCAACCGGCTGCTCTGGATGCAGGAGACCTTCGGCCTCGACGCGTCCGATCGGGTGCTCCAGAAAACCCCGTTCAGCTTCGACGTTTCGGTCTGGGAGTTCTTCTGGCCGCTGATGACGGGAGCCCGGCTGGTGATGGCATCACCCGGGGGCCATCAGGACCCGGCCTACCTGGTCGCGGAGATCGCCCGCCAGGGGATCACGACGTTGCATTTCGTCCCCTCGATGCTCCAGGTGTTCCTGGGCGCGCGAGGGGTGGGCGAGTGCGGCTCGCTGCGGCGGGTGCTGTGCAGCGGCGAGGCGCTGCCGGCCGATCTGGTGGCGCGTTTCCACGCCGTCCTCGACGTCCCGTTGCACAACCTCTACGGTCCGACCGAGGCGGCGGTGGACGTGAGCTGGTGGCCGTGCGAGCGCGGGGATGAGCGAGGCTCGGTGCCGATTGGCAGGCCGGTGGCCAACACCAGCCTCCATATCCTCGACCGCGAAGGAGGAGCGGTGCCGATCGGGGTGGCGGGGGAGCTCATCATCGGTGGCGTGCAGGTGGGTCGGGGATATCTCGGTCGTCCCGACCTGACGGCGGAGCGTTTCGTGCCCGACGTCTTCGGGCAGCCTGGGGCGCGGGCCTATCGCACCGGCGATCTGGCCCGGTTCCTGCCGGATGGCCCGATCGAATTCCTGGGACGCCTCGACCATCAGGTGAAGATCCGCGGCTTCCGCATCGAGCTGGGGGAGATCGAATCGGCGCTGGCCGCCCAGGAGGGGGTCCGCGAGGCGGTGGTCGTGGCGGACCGGTCGACCTCGTCGGGCGCGGTGGGAGACTGGCGGCTGCTCGCCTACGTCGTTCCCGCCGCCAGCGCCGCCCTGACGGCGGACGACCTCCGCGCGTGTCTCGGCGCGTCGCTTCCGGAATACATGGTTCCCACGGCCTTCCTCCTCCTGGAGTCGTTGCCGCTCAATCCCAACGGCAAGGTGGACCGTAAGGCGCTGCCGGCATTCGACGAATCGTCGGCGTCGTCCGCCGCCGTGTACGAGGCGCCGCGGACGGCGCTGGAGCATGGCTTGGCAAGACTTTGGAGCGAAGCTCTGGGCGGGCTGGCGGCCGAGCGGATCGGCCGGCGCGACAGCTTCTTCGATCTCGGCGGCAACTCGATCACCGGCGCCATTTTCATCAACAACGTCCAGGAAATCCTCGGCGAGATCGTCCACGTCGTGGCCCTGTTCGACGCGCCCGTCCTCGCCGACTTCGCGTCGTTCTTGGCGCGTGAGTACGGGGCGAGCGTGGCGCGGGTCTGGGGGGAGCCGGTCAGCGAGCCGGAGGGAGCCAGGGGCGAGGCCCTGCTGACGGCCGAGGCCGTCGAGCAGGTCCGCCGGCAGATCCGAAGCCTGGCGCCCATGCCCTTGCCGGCGGCGCAGAATCCGCCGGTGCTGTTCGTGCTCTCGCCGCCAAGGTCGGGCTCGACGCTGCTGCGCGTGATGCTGGGGGGCCATCCGGCTCTCTTCGCGCCGCCGGAGCTGGAGCTGCTCAACTTCAACACGCTCCACGAGCGACGGGATGCTTTCCCGGGCCGCGACGCCTTCCGGCTGGAGGGCCTGCTGCGCGCGGTGATGGAGGTGCGGAGCTGTGGTCCGGAGGAAGCTCGCGCGATCGTCGACGAGCTCACGGCCGAAGGCGCCACGGCCCAGGAGGCTTATCGCCGAATGCAGGAGTGGATCGCGCCGCGCCTGCTGGTCGACAAGACACCGACCTACGCCTGGGATCCGGCGACGCTGCGGCGGGCCGAGAACGCCTTCGAGGACCCCCGGTATCTTCACCTGGTCCGCCACCCCTACGGGATGATCCATTCCTTCGAGGAAGCGCGGATCGACCAGATCTTTTTCCCCGAAGCGCACCCGTTCAGCCGTCGGCAGCTGGCCGAGGCGCTCTGGGGAATCGCGCACGCGAACATCCTGGAATTCCTCGCCGAAGTCTCGCCGGAACGGCAGCTCACCGTCCACTTCGAGGATCTCCTTCGAAACCCCGAAAGGGTGCTGCGCGAAATCTGCGCCTTCCTCCGGGTGCCGTACCACCCCGAGATGGCGGAGCCCTACGCGAAGACACGGGAGCGCATGACGGACGGCCTTTACGCCGAGTCACGGATGTTGGGCGACGTCAAGTTCCACGAGCATGGCCGGGTCGACGATTCGGTGGCGGAGCGCTGGCGGGAGGCCTATGCCCGCGACTTCCTCTCCGAGGGGACCTGGCGGCTGGCGGCCGAGCTCGGCTACGACGTCGAGCGCGAGCGGGTGGACGTCGCCACGGCGCCGCTGGAGCGGGGAAACTGGCGAGAAGGCGAGCCGCAGCCTCTCTCCTTCGCGCAGGAGCGCCTCTGGTTCCTCGATCAGCTCGATCCCGGGACACGGACCTACAACGTCTCGATGGGGGTCCAGCTCTCCGGCCACCTCGACGTGGCGGTGCTCGGCGGCAGCCTCGACGAGATCGCTCGGCGTCACGCGGCGCTGCGCACGACGTTCGCGTCCCGCCAGGGGAGCCCGGTACAGATCGTCGCTCCGGAGCTGCGCCTGACGGTGCCACTGGTCGATCTGTCCGCGCTTCCCACGATCGAGCGCGAGCGGGCGGCGATCAGGGCCGTCACGGCAAGCTCGGGCGAGCCGTTCGATCTCTCCAGCGGCCCCCTGCTCCGAGCCCTGTTGGTCCGGCTTGGACAGGCGGACCACATCGCCGCCTTCACCGCCCACCACGTCGTCTGCGATGGCTGGTCGCTCGGCGTGCTGGTTCGCGAGGTCGCGGCCCTCTACAGCGCCGCGGTGGAGGGACGCCCATCGCCCCTGCCGCCGCTGACGGTGCAGTACGTGGATTTCGCCCGCTGGCAGCGGCAGTGGCTCACCGGCGCGGCCCTGGGCCGGCAGCTCGACTACTGGCGCCGGCAGCTCGCGGGGGTGCCGGTGCTGCAACTGCCGAGCGACCGGCCACGTCCCGGCGTCCAGAGCTACCTCGGCTCGACGCGGGGCTTCACGCTGTCGCCGGAGCTTTCCGCCGGTCTGCGCGCGCTCAGCCGGGAGGCGGGCGCCACCTCTTTCATGACCGTGCTGGCGGGTTTCCAGGCGCTTCTGTCCCGGGTTTCCGGCCAGGAGGACTTCGCCGTCGGCTCACCGATCGCCGGCCGCAACCGCAGGGAGCTGGAGCCACTGATCGGGTTCTTCGTCAACACCCTGGTGCTGCGGACGTCCCTCGCCGGCGAGCCCGATGGCCATGGGCTCCTGGAGCGGGTCCGCCGGGTCGCCCTGGAGGCCTATGGCCATCAGGACGTGCCGTTCGAACGGCTGGTGCAGGAGGTCGCTCCAGAGCGCAACCTGAGCTATTCGCCGCTGTTCCAGGTTCTGCTCGCCTTCCAGAACGCTCCCACCGGGCGTCTCGAGCTTCCGGGCCTCACCCTCGCTCCGGTGACCGAGGAGTTCTCGACCTCGAAGTTCGACATTTCGTTGACCGTGTTCGACAGCGGCCCCCAGATCTTCGGACAGTGGGTCTACAGCACAGCCCTGTTCGAGGGGGAGACGATCGCGCGCTGGGCCGGACATCTGACGGTGCTGCTCGAGGGTCTCGCCGCCGATCCCGGTCGCCGGATCGCCGAGCTGCCTCTGCTCGACGATCGCGAGCGGGAGCAGATCCTGGTGGAGTGGAACCGGCCACCGGCCGAGTATCCGGATGAAGGCTTCGTCCACCAGCTCTTCGAGGCGCAGGCGGGGAAGACGCCGGACAAGGTCGCTCTCGTCTTCGAAGGAGAGTCCCTGAGCTACCGGGAGCTCAATGCGCGGGCCAACCGGCTGGCCCGTCGCCTTCGCCGTCTCGGCGTCGGTCCGGAAGCGGTGGTCGGGATCAGCGCCGAGCGCTCGTTCGAGATGGTGGTGGGACTGCTTGGTATCCTCAAGGCCGGCGGCGCCTACCTGCCGCTCGATCCGTCGCTGCCGGCCGAGCGCCTGGCCTTCATGATGACCAATGCCGGGGTCGATCTGCTGCTGGCCCAAGAGCGGCTGCTGCCGGATCTGCCGGTCCGCGAAGGCATCGGGATCGTTCCCCTCGACACCCCGGAGGACGGTGACGAGCCGGCCGGCAACCTCGACGTGCCCATGTTCTCCGGGAACCCCGCCTATCTGATCTACACCTCGGGCTCGACCGGAGTGCCCAAGGGGGTGGTCGTCTCCCACCGCGCGCTGGGCAACCGCCTGCAGTATGCCCGCGCGGGCGACGTCCGAGCCGACGATGCCTTCCTTCAGAAGACGACGATCAGCTTCGACGTCTCGCTGCTGGAGATCTTCGCGCCCCTGGTGATCGGCGGCCGCGTGGTCCTCGCCAAGCCCGGCGGCCAGCAGGACACCGCCTACCTGGTTCGGCTCATCCGCGAGCAGCGGATCACCTACACCTCCTTCCCGCCGTCGCTCCTCTACGTTCTTTTCGAGCAGGAGGAGCTCGACCGCTGCGACAGCCTGAGGACCGTCATCACCGGCGGCGAGACGGTGCCGGCGGTGCTGCCGGGCCAGTTCTACGAACGGCTCCCCGCCGCCAGCCTGCTCAACCGCTACGGGCCGACCGAGGCGACGATCTCGGTCACCTCCTGGCTCTGCGAGCGCGAGGGCACGCCCCGCTCGCTGCCGATCGGCCGGCCCACCGCGAAGGCGCGGGTCTACCTGGTCGACCGGGCGCTCCAGCCGGTGCCGGCCGGGATCGCCGGCGAGCTCCTGCTCGGCGGTCTTTGTCTTGCCCGCGGCTATCACGGCCAGCCGGCGCTGACAGCCGGGACGTTCATCCCCGATCCATTCTCGGAAGACCTGGGAGAGCGTCTGTATCGGACGGGCGACCTGGCGCGCTACCGGCCGGACGGCGCGGTCGAGTTCGTGGGACGCGTCGACAGCCAGGTGAAGATCCGTGGCTTCCGGGTCGAGCTGGGGGAGATCGAGGCGGCCCTGGCGCGCCATCCGGCCGTCCGCGAGGCGGCGGTGATCGATCGCCAGGAGGGCGCCAGCCGGAGCCTGGCCGCCTACGTCGTCCTCGATCCCCAGGCGGCGCCGGACGAGAGCGAGCTGCGGCGGTTTCTCGCCGAGACTCTGCCGGCCTATATGATGCCCGCCGACTTCGTGACGATGCCGGCCCTGCCGCTCTCGCCGACCGGCAAGGTGGACCGCCGCGCCCTGCCGGAGCCTGGGCAGCGACGGAGCACCGGGAATTTCGCCGCGCCGCGCGGACCGGTCGAGGAGATTCTGGCGGACATCTGGACGCAGGTGCTCGGCCAGGAGCGGGTGAGCCGGACGGACGACTTCTTCGCCATCGGTGGCCACTCGCTGCTGGCCACCCGGATTGTCGCCCGCGTCCGCGATCTGCTCGGGTTCGATCTGCCGTTGCGCCTGCTGTTCGAGAATCCGACGATCGCGAGCCTCGCCGGGGAGATCCAGCGGGCCGGCCAGACCGAGCCGGCCGGTGGTGGTCTCGCCGCGCCGCCGATCACGAGGGTCCCACGCCAGGGCGAAATCCCGCTCTCCTTCGCCCAGGAGCGCCTCTGGTTCCTCGATCAGTTCGAGTCCACCGGCAGCGCCTACAACATTCCCCTGACCATCCGTCTCCGGGGAGCGCTCGATCCATCGATCCTCCAGCGGTCCCTAGCGGCGATCCTCTCCCGGCACGAGGTTCTCCGCACCTCCTTTACCAGCGCCGGCGGACGTGCCGTCCAGGTGATCGCCCCGGAGGCGGATCCCGGCCTCGTACAGGTGGATCTGCGGGCGCTTACGGCGGAGCGGCGGGAGGGCGAGGTGCGCCGCCTCGCCAGGGATGAGGCGCGCCGCCCCTTCGACCTGTCGCGCCTGCCGCTGCTCCGCTTCGTCCTGCTGAGCCTGGCGGATGAGGAGCATGTCGCCCTCTTCACCCTTCACCACGTCATCGCGGATCTCTGGTCGATGGGGATTTTCCTCGGCGAGCTGACGGCGCAGTACGGCGCTCTCTCCCAAGGGCTCCACGCGACGCTGCCCGAGTTGCCCGTCCAGTACGCGGACTACGCTTCCTGGCAACGATCGTGGCTGGTGGGGGAAGTTCTCGAATCGGAGCTGGCCTACTGGCGACGGCGGCTGGCCGGAGCGCCCGCCGTGCTGGAGCTCCCCACCGACCGGCCGCGGCCCGCGGTCCAGAGCTTCCAGGGAGGGCGCCGTGGCGAGCTGCTCGCGCCCGAGCTGCTGCATGGCTTCCAGGCGATCTCCAGGGAGAACGGGGCGACGCTGTTCATGACGCTGCTCGCCGCCATCGGGACGTTGCTCAGCCGCTACTCCGCGCAGGACGACGTCGTTCTCGGCACGCCGGTCGCCAACCGCGACCGGCTGGAGGTCGAGGGGCTGATCGGGTTCTTCCTGAACACCCTGGCCCTGCGGATCGACCTCACCGGCGATCTCTCCTTCGCGGAGCTGCTGCGACGGGTGCGCAGGGCGACGCTCGAGGACTTCGCCCATCAGGATCTGCCGTTCGAGATGCTGGTGGACGAGCTGGTGACCGGCCGCGACCTCGCCACCAGCCCGCTCTTCCAGGTGATGGTGGTCGTGCAGAACGCCGCGCCCCCGGCGCCGGTGCTGCCGGGGATCGGCCTCGAACGGATGGAGACGGACGTCGCCACGGCGAAGTTCGATCTCACCTTCTCCTTCATCGAGGGGCCGGCGGGTCTCCTCGCCGCGGTGGACTACAGCGCGGACCTCTTCGAGGCGGCGACGATCGACCGGCTGCTGGGGCATCTGGGGACGCTGTTCGCGGGCATCGCGGCCGGTCCGGAATCGCCGCTTTCGGACCTGCCTCTCCTCACCGCTCGCGAGCGCGAGCAGGCGCTCGTCGCCTGGAACCGGACGCAAGGACCCGCGGCGGCCGGCTCCGGTCTTCTCGAGCGGATCGAGGAGCAGGTGGAGAGGACGCCCGACGCCGTTGCCGTCGACTTCGGCGGCGAGCGGCTGAGCTACCGCGAGCTCAATGCCTGGGCCAACCGCCTGGCGCACCGGCTCACCCGTCTGGGCGTCAGGCCCGGAGGGATCGTCGCCATCTGCGCCGAGCGTTCGGTCGAGATGGTGGTCGCCGTCCTCGCGACCCTCAAGGCCGGCGCCGCCTACACTCCGGTCGATCCCGCCTATCCGGCCGACCGTCAGGCGTTCATGCTGGCGGATTCCGGGGCTTCTGCGCTGCTCACCCAGGAGCGGCTGGCGGCGACGCTCCCCGGCTTCGCGGGCGCCAATCTGAACCTTGACGCCGACCGCGGCGATCTCGCCGCCGAGAGCGACGCCAACCCGCCGCGTCTGGCTGGCGGCGACGATCTGGCCTACGTCATCTACACCTCGGGCTCGACGGGGCGGCCCAAGGGAGTCGCGATGATCCGCCGGGCACTCTCCAATCTGCTCGACTGGCAGGAGCGGATCTCCTCCTTGCGCGGGCCGGTGCGGACGGTGCAGCTCGCCTCGCTCAGCTTCGACGTTTCCTTCCAGGAGATCTTCTCGACCTGGCGCTCGGGCGGCACGCTCCACCTGATCACCGAGGAACAGCGGCGGGACGCCACGGCGCTGCTCGACCTGCTGGTCACCGCGGGGATCGAGCGCCTCTTTCTTCCCTTTGTCGCCCTTCGTAACCTTGCCGAGGTGGCGGAATCGCGGCGGACTTTGCCGGCCAGCCTGCGGGAAGTCATCACCGCCGGCGAGCAACTCCAGGTGACCGCCCAGATCGCGGCCTGGTTCGAGCGGTTGCCGGACTGCCGGCTCCACAACCAGTACGGTCCCTCCGAGACGCACGTGGCGACCGGGCACGTCCTGAGCGGCCCGCCGCCGCAGTGGCCGGTGTTGCCTCCGATCGGCGTGCCGATCTCCAATACGCGCGCCCACATCCTCGACCGCCAGGGCCATCCGGCGCCGGTCGGAGTGCCGGGCGAGCTCTATCTCGGCGGCGCCTGTCTGGCCCGGGGCTACGTCGACCGGCCCGGGATGACCGCTGAGAAATTCGTTCCCGATCCGTTCGCGGCGCTCTGGGGCGAGGCCGGAGCGCGTCTCTACCGGACCGGGGACCTCGCCCGCTACCGGCCGGACGGCGAGATCGACTTCCTCGGCCGGATCGATCAGCAGGTGAAGGTCCGTGGCTTCCGCATCGAGCTCGGCGAGATCGAAGCCGTGCTCGCCGCCCACGAGGACGTGGCGCAGGCGGCGGTCGTGGCCCGTCCGGACCCTTCGGGGGCGCAGCGGCTCATCGCCTACGTCGTGCCCGCCGCCGAGGCCCCGGCGCCGGCCCGGCTCCGAGCCTTCCTGGAAAGCCGACTGCCGGAGCACATGGTCCCCTCGCTCTTCCTGACCCTGGAGGCGCTGCCGCTGACGCCCAGCGGCAAGCTCGACCGCCGGTCTCTCCCCTCGCCCGACGCCTCCCGGCTGCAGGGGGAAATCGAGTACGTGGCTCCCCGGACGCCGATGGAGGAGCTGGTGGCGGACCTCTGGTTGCCGCTCCTCGGCGTCGATCGCGTGGGCGCCCAGGACGACTTCTTCACGCTGGGCGGCCATTCCCTCCTCGCCACGCAGCTCGTTTCGCGGCTCCGCGAGGCTTTCGGGGTCGAGCTGCCGCTGCGCCGCGTCTTCGAGCGGTCGACGCTGGCCGCCCTGGCGGCGGAGATCGAGGGGCGGGTCGGCGGTGCGGGAGGTTTCGAGGCGCCGCCGCTCCGGCCGATGCCGCGGCAGGGAGACATCCTCCTCTCCTTCGCGCAGGAGCGCCTCTGGTTCATCGACCAGCTCCAGCCCGGCTCGCCGGCCTACAACATGCCCGCCGCCGTCCGTCTGGGCGGAGCGCTGGATGTGACGGCTTTCCGCCGCGGCCTCCAGGAGATCGCCGATCGCCACGAGGCGCTGCGGACGACTTTCTTGGGCCAGGGGGGCAGGCCCCTCCAGCGGATCGCGGCGGAGATGCGCCTCGACGTACCGGTCGTCGATCTCCGATCCCTCCCCTCGGCGGAGCGCGAGGCCGCCGTGCGGCGCCTCGCCACGGAGGAGGCGCGGCGCCCCTTCGACCTCGCCACGGGCCCGCTGCTGCGAGCCACGTTGCTGCGCTCGCTGACCGCGGCCGGAGAGGAGGAGCACGTCGTCCTGCTGACGATGCACCACATCATCTCGGACGGCTGGTCGATCGGCGTGCTGATCCGCGAGATCACGGCACTGTACGGCGCTTTCGTTACCGGCGAGCCCTCGCCGCTGCCGCGTCTGCCCATTCAGTACGCCGACTACGCGCAGTGGCAGCGTGGCTGGCTGGCGGGGGATGTGCTCGCCGATCAGCTCGCCTATTGGCGGCGGCGGCTCGGCGGCGCGCCCCCTCTCCTGGAGCTGCCGATCGACCGGCCGCGGCCGGCGGTGCAGCGGCTTCGCGGCGGGCAGCACCGATGGATGCTGCCGGCGGCTCTCTCGACGGAATTCAAGACGCTCTGCCGCGGCGCGAAGGGAACCCTCTTCATGGGGTTGCTCTCCACCTTCCAGATCCTGCTGCAGCGCCATACCGCGAGCGACGACCTCATCGTCGGCACGCCGGTCGCCGGCCGCGACCGGCTGGAGACCGAGGGGCTGATCGGCCTCTTCCTGAACAGCCTCGCCCTGCGGACGAGCCTCGCCGGGAACCCGGACTTCCGTGGGCTCCTGGCGCGGACGCGCGAGACCACGCTCGAGGCCTTCGCCCACCAGGACCTGCCGTTCGAAAAGATCGTCGAGGAGCTGGCGCCCGAGCGGAACCTCTCCTACTCGCCCCTGTTTCAGGTCATGCTCGTCCTCCAGAACACGCCGGCCGAGTCCCTGGAGATGCCGGGCCTGACGCTGGCGCCGGTGAGCCTCGAAGAGGGGAGCACGGCCAAGTTCGACCTCAATCTGGCGGTGAACGAGACCCCACAGGGGCTCGCCGGCGTGCTGGGTTACAACGCCGACCTGTTTGAGGCGGCCACGATCGCGCGGATGCTGGGCCACTTCCAGACCTTGATCGCCGGCATCACGGCCGAGCCGGGCCGGCCGATCTCCGACCTCCCGTTGCTGACGCCGGCCGAGGAGCGGCAACTTCGCGACGAGAATGCCGCCTGGGTCGCTCATCCGACTAGGCCCTGCCTGCACGAGCGGATCGAATCCCAGGCGGCGAAGTTTCCCGAGCGGATCGCCGTCAGCTCTGAGGCCGGCACCCTGACCTATCGGGAGCTGAACGCGGCCGCCAACCGGCTCGCCTGGCGGCTGATCGACGCCGGCGTCGGACCCGAGGTGGTGGTCGGAGTGCACGCCGAGCGTTCGCTCGCGATGATGATGGGCCTCCTGGCCGTGCTGAAGGCGGGGGGTGCCTACCTGCCGCTCGATCCCGAATACCCGGCCGAGCGCCTGGCGTTCATGGTGCGGGATTCGGGCGTCGGCGTCCTGTTGACCACGGAGGGGCTCGCCGGTGGCCTGCCCGCAAGGGAGGCTCTCCGCACGGTCCTGCTCGAAGGCGTGCTCGCGGGAGGGGAGGACCCGGGGAACCCCCGGGCCGGTGCGACCCCCGACAATCTGGCCTACGTGATCTACACCTCCGGCTCGACGGGCCGGCCCAAGGGCTCGCTCATTCCCCATGGCGCGGCCGTCCGGCTGTTCACCGCGACCGAGCCCTGGTTCCACTTCGACGAGCGCGACGTCTGGACGCTCTTCCACTCCTTCGCCTTCGACTTTTCTGTCTGGGAGATCTTCGGCGCGCTGCTCTACGGCGGCCGCCTGGTGGTGGTCCCCTACTGGATCAGCCGCTCGCCCCGCGACTTCCGGCAGCTGCTGGCGCGGGAGGGGGTGACCGTCCTCAACCAGACGCCATCGGCATTCCGCCAGCTGGCGCAGGCCGACGCCGAGGCTCCCGCGACGGAGCCGCTCGACCTCCGGCTGGTGATCTTCGGCGGTGAGGCCCTCGATCCTTCGCACCTGGCGTCCTGGTTCGGCCGGCATGGCGACGAACGTCCACAGCTGGTCAACATGTATGGCATCACCGAGACGACGGTCCACGTGACATACCGTCCGCTGGCGGCGGCCGACCTCGCGGGAGCGGGGCGCAGCCCGATCGGCGAGCCGATCCCCGACCTCCGGGTCCACCTGCTGGACCGCTGGGGGAATCCGTCACCGCTGGGCGTCGCCGGCGAGATGCTGGTGATGGGGCCGGGCCTCGCCCGCGGCTACCTGGGCCGGCCGGATCTGACCGCCGAGCGCTTCGTTCCCGATCCTTTCGGGACGCCCGGTGGGCGGCTCTACCGTTCCGGCGACCTCGCCCGGAAGCTGCCGGACGGCGGCCTCGAATACCTGGGCCGGATCGATCTCCAGGTCAAGATCCGCGGCTTCCGCATCGAGCTCGGCGAGATCGAGGCGACCCTGCGTGCCCATCCGGCGGTGGCCGCCGCCGCCGTCCTGGTCCGCGAGGACCAACCCGGCGACCGGCGTCTCGTCGCCTACTTCGTTCCCCGCGCGGCGGCGGAGGATCTTCCGGCCGACGAGCTGCGGGCCTTCCTCCGCGACCGGCTGCCCGACTACATGGTGCCCGCGGCCCTGGTGCGGATGACGGACCTGCCGCTCAACGAGAACGGCAAGCTCGACCGCAGAGCTCTGCCCGTTCCCGAATGGGGGGGCGGGGCCGAGCGGTTCGAGGCGGCGCGGACGCCGGTCGAGGAGCTGCTCGCGGAGGTGTGGGCCGGGCTGCTCGCCGTCGAGCGGGTGGGGCTGCGCGACAACTTCTTCGACCTCGGCGGACACTCTCTGCTCGCCACCCAGGTGGTCTCCCGGGTGCGGGAGATCTTCGGCGTCGAGCTGCCGCTGCGCGTCCTGTTCGAGAAGCCGACGATCGGCCAGCTCGCTCCGGAGGTCGAGGCCGCGGCCAGCGCCGGGGGGCCGCAGGCGCCGCCTCTGGTCAGGATGCCGAGAGAAGGAGACCTGCCGCTCTCGTTCGCCCAGGAGCGCCTCTGGTTCCTCGACCGCATGGAGCCCGATTCACCGCTCTACAACCTCCCGTTCGCCCTGCGCCTCCAGGGGCCGCTCGACGCGGGTCTCTTCCGCGCCAGCCTGCGCGAGGTGGCGCGGCGGCACGAGGCCCTGCGTACCACCTTCGCCTGGCGCGGCGACCGGCCGGTCCAGATCATCGGTGCGGCGGGGACATGGGAGACGCCGGTCGTCGACCTCGCGTCCCTCCCCGCCGCGCGGCGCGACGAGGCGGCCATCGGCCTGGTCGGCGAGGAGGTCCGGCGACCCTTCGACCTCGCGGCGGGACCGCTGGTGCGCTGCCATCTGCTGCGGCTGGCGGCGGACGAGCACGTGGTGGTGATCGCCATGCACCACATCGTTTCCGACGGCTGGTCGATGACCGTCTTCATCCGCGAATTCGGGCTGATCTATCAGGCGCTTCTCGCGGGAGCTCCCTCGCCGCTGCCGGATCTGGCGATCCAGTATGGCGACTATGCCCTCTGGCAGCGGAGCTGGCTGCGCGGCGCGGTTCTGGAGGAGCAGATCGACTTCTGGCGGCGGACGCTGAGGGGGGCGGCCACGCTCGAGCTTCCCGCCGACCGGCCGCGGCCGCCGGTGCAGACCCATCGCGGCGGCAGCGAGCCCTTCTCTCTCTCCGCCGACCTCTTCCGCGGTCTGACCGCCCTGGCGAGGGCCGAGGGGGTCACCTCCTTCATGACCCTGCTGGCCGCCTTCTCGGCCGTGTTGAGCCGCTACTCCGGCCAGCCGGACGTCCCGGTCGGCTCGCCGATCGCCAACCGTACCCGCGCCGAGACGGAGGGGTTGATCGGCTTCTTCGCCAACACCCTGGTGCTGCGGGTCGACCTGGCGGAGGCCCCGGCATTCCGCGAGCTCCTCGCCAGGGTCCGCGAGATCACGCTCGCCGCCTACGCGCATCAGGAGCTGCCGTTCGAACGGGTGGTGGAGGAGGTCAACCCGCAGCGCGACCTCAGCCGGACGCCCCTCTTCCAGGTCCTCCTCGCCCTCCTCAACGTGCGGGAGAGCGCGCTCGACGTGCCGGGCCTGAGCCTGTCCCCCTTCGCGGGGGTGGAGGGCACGGTCGCCAAGTTCGACCTCGCGCTCTGGCTGCGGGAGGGAGCGGGCAGCGGCATCGCGGGGTCTCTGGAGTTCAACCGCGACCTCTTCGACCGCGCCACCGTGGCCCGGCTGGTGGGCCACCTCCGCACGCTCCTGGCGGCGGCGGTGGAGGCACCTGAAAGGCCGTTCTCCGAGCTGCCGCTGCTCAGCGACGGCGAGCTGCTCCAGATCGCCGATGGGAACGCCACGGCGATCCCCTTCTCCGCCGGCTCCGGCGCGCACCAGCTTTTCGAAGCCTGGGCCGAGCGCACGCCGGAGGCGGTGGCCGCCGTCTTCCAGGGCCGGGAGCTGACCTACCGGGAGCTCAACGAACGGGCCAACCGGCTGGCCCACCATCTGCGGTCGCTCGGCGTCGGCGTCGAGGACCGGGTCGGCTTCTGCCTCGACCGCTCCCCCCGTCTGCTGATCGCGGTGCTGGCGGTGATGAAGTCGGGCGGCACGTACGTGCCGCTCGATCCCAAGCATCCGCGCGAGCGGCTGGCCTACGTCCTCGACGATACCCGCGCCGGGGTGGTGCTGACCGAGGCGGCCGTGGCGGACCTGCTGGAAGGCCTGCTCCCCGCGACGGCCCGGGCCGTCCTCCTCGACGAGGATGCCCCGGACGCGACGGCGATCGCCGCCGCCCCGGCGACCGATCCGGACCCGTTGCCGCTGCCTGCGGACCGGCTGGCCTACATCATCTACACCTCCGGCTCGACGGGACGGCCCAAGGGGGTCCAGGTGCCGCACCAGGCGCTGGTGAACTTCCTGGAATCGATGGCCTCCCGTCCGGGGATGGCGCCGGAAGACGTCTGGCTCGCCATCACCACCCTGTCGTTCGACATGGCGGTGCCGGAGGTGCTGCTGCCGCTGATCACCGGCGCCCGCCTCGTCATCGCGCCCGCCGAGGCGGTGGCGGACGGCGAGGCCCTGGCCCACCTGCTGGCGTCGTCGGGAGCGACGATCCTGCAGGCGACGCCGACCACCTGGCGGCTGCTGCTGGAAGCCGGCTGGAGGGGAACGCCCGGGCTGCGCGGCTTCATCGGCGCCGAGGCCGTGCTTCGCGAGGTGGCCGACCGGCTTCTCGACCTCGGGGTCGACCTCTGGACGTTCTATGGTCCGACCGAGACGACCGTCTGGTCGACCGCCACCCGCGTCGAGCGCGCGGCCGGACCCGTGCCGCTCGGCGACGCCTTCGCCAACACCCAGGTCTACGTTCTCGACCGCGCTTTTCAACTGCTACCGGCGGGGGCACCGGGCGAGTGCTACATCGGCGGCACCGGCGTCACCCGCGGCTACTTCGGCCAGCCGGGCCTGACGGCGGAGCGCTACCTGCCCGATCCGTTCGCCTCCGAGACCGGGGCCCGCATGTACCGCACGGGCGACCTGGTCCGGCGGCGGGCCGACGGGGTTCTCGAGTTCCTCGGGCGCGCCGACTTCCAGGTCAAGATCCGCGGCTTCCGCATCGAGCTGGGGGAGATCGAGGAGGCGCTGGCCCGCTGCCCGGACGTCCGCCGGGCGGTGATCCTGGCCCGCGAGGACGTGCCGGGCGATAAGCGGCTGGTCGCCTACGTCGTCCCGCGGGACACCGCCAGCGCGGACCCGTTGGCGAGCTTCGACCCCGCCGGACCACGGCGCTTCCTGCGCGAGCGGCTCCCCGAGTACATGATGCCCGCCGCCTGGGTGGTGCTCGCCGAACTCCCCCTGACGCCCAACGGCAAGGTGGACCGCAAGGCTTTGCCGGTGCCCGAGGGCTCGCGCGCCGGCTGGAGTCATGCCTCCGTGCCGCCGCGCACGGAGGAGGAGCGGGTGATCGCCGCCCTCTGGGGCGAGGCGTTGCGGCTGGATCGGGTCGGCGTGCAGGAGAGCTTCTTCGAGCTCGGCGGCCACTCCCTCCTGCTGGCCCAGCTCCATCGCCGCCTGCGCGAGCGGTTCGAGCGCGAGCTGTCGGTGATCGACCTGTTCCGCTACGCGACGGTCGAGAGCCTCGCCGCCTTCCTGGGGCCGCTGCGCCAGCGGGAGATCACGCTGCCGCCATCGCTGGTGGAGCTGCAACCCCGCGGCTCGAAGCCGCCGCTCTTCCTGGTCCACCCGCTCTCCGGCGAGCTCCTGCTCTATCGCCACCTGGTCAGCAGCCTGGGTGCCGAGCAGCCGGTCTATGGCTTCCAGGCCCGCGGCTTCGGCGATGGCCTGGAGCCGCTCTCGCGGGTCGAGGACATGGCCAGCCTCTACGTCGAATCCCTGCTCGCCTTCCGGCCGCAGGGCCCTTACCTGCTCGCCGGCAGCTCGTTCGGCGGCCTGATCGCTTACGAGGTTGCCAGCAGGCTCCGCGCCCTCGGCCGCGAGGTCGCGCTGGTCGCCCTTCTCGACGTCTCGGCTCCTGGTCCCAGCGTCGAGGCGGAATACGACGGCGAGGCGAAGGGTGAGCTGGCGATCTTCAACTATGTGACGGGGGGCGATCCGACCATGCCTCTGGAACGGCTCCGCACGCTCGCGCCGGAGGAGCGGCTGGAGCTGATCCTGCAACGGGGCCGGGAGAACGGCGCCTTCGCCGCCTCGTTCGGCGTCCCCGAGCTGCGCTGGCTGGTCGAGGTCGTGTCGGCGAACCAGCGGGCGATCCGCGCCTACGTGCCGGCCGCCAGCGACCTGCGCGTCACCTTCCTCCATGCCGCCGCCAGCGAGAGCTCGGCGGAGTCGTGGTCCGGGCTCGCGCTCGGCGGAGTGGAGGTCCACGAAGTGCCGGGAAACCATCTCTCGCTGCACTTCCCGCCGCAGGTGGAGGAGGCCGCGGCGGCGCTGCGGAGCTGTATCGAGGGTGCGCTCCGGACGGCCGGCGGGGATTCTCCGGGCGAGGCCGGGGGGGCGCGGCCGGCGGGCGCTGTGAGGCCATTCGCGGAGCCTCAGATTCCATGACTGTGGTAGCCTACCGTGCTCGTTACGCCGTCACCGTCGTATCCTGATCAGGTTGGGAGAGTTACTTTCATGAATCAACGTCTGACTCGCAAAGACATCAAGCGTGACGATTTCACCGCCGCCGTCGGCCGCAGCGTCGAATACGCCGGCAGCCACGTCCGCGCCATCGCCTATGCCGTGGGCGGAGTCATCCTGCTCGTCGTGCTGGTGGTTGCCGTCCATCTCTACCGCAGCGGCCAGGAGGAGAAGGCCGGCGACGCCCTCGCCGCGGCGCTGAAGGTCTATCAGGCGCCGATCGTGACGACCGGCGCCAAGCCGGCCGATCCCGACCAGCCGAGCTTCCCGACCGACACCGCGCGCCGCGCGCGCGCCAAGGAGCTGCTCGACAAGGTGCACAACAGCTACGGCTCGACCGACGCCGGTGACGTCGCCGGCCTTTACCTCGGCGAGATCGCCGCCGACGAGGGGCGCCTCGACGACGCGCGCAAGCTCTGGAACGACTTCGTCGACAGCCACAAGGGGACCATGCTGGGGGCCGAGGCGCGGGTCAATCTCCTGGCCCTCGACCGCAAGCAGGGCAAGGGCGAGCAGGTGGTCAAGGAGCTGCAAGGGATGCTGGAGAAGGGGGATACGCCGCTGCCGCAGGACCTGATCCTGCACGAGCTCGCGACGACCCAGGAACAGCTCCACCGGCCGCAGGACGCGATCCAGTCGTACCAGCGGATCGTCGACGAGTTCCCGCAGTCCCCCTTCCGCTCCGACGCGCAGCAGAAGGTGGCCGCGCTCGATCCCGCGCGTCCGACGGCGGGGGGGACGCCGCTCGGCATGCCCGGCATGGGTGGCCTGCCCGTCGGCTCTCCCGGCTGATCCCGTATAGCGCGTCCTCGCTTGAACCGCGCAGCCGACTGGCAGCGACGAAGGAGCGCACACGAAGGAGGCGAGCAGGTTCAAACGAGGACCCGGCGGCTGATCCGACTCAGGAGGCCCTGGGATATCATCCCGGGCCATGAAGGCCGCCATCCTCGCCGTCGGCTCGGAGCTGCTGGGCACCGACCGGCTCGACACCAACTCGCTGCGCCTGACCGCTCTGCTGGAGCGGTACGGCGCCGAGCTGCGCCGCAAGGCGGTGATCGGTGACTCCGAAGCCGAGGTCGCCGCCGAGCTCCGCATCCTTCTGGAACGGGTCGACCTCATCCTGGTCACCGGCGGCCTCGGCCCCACGGCCGACGACATTACCCGCGAGGCGGTCGCCGCCGCCCTCGGCCGCCAGCTCCATCTCGACGAAACTGTCCTCGCCGCCCTGGAGCGCCGCTTCCAGTCCCTCGGCTGGCGCATGCCCGAGGTGAACCGCCGGCAGGCCTGGGTGGTGGAGGGGGCAGAGATCCTGGCCAACGATCGCGGCACGGCGCCTGGCCTTCGCGTCGAGAGCGGCGGCTGCACCCTCTTCCTGTTCCCGGGCGTCCCTACCGAGCTGGATGGGCTGATGGCCTCCGCCCTCGAGCCCTGGCTGGAGGAGCGCTCGGGCGGCGTCGCCCGCGAGACCGCGGTGCTCAAGATCGCCGGTCTCCCCGAGTCGGTGGTGGAGGAGCGGATCGCGCCGGCCTACGAAGAGTTCGGCCGCGAGGCGATCACCATCCTGGCCAACGTCGGCGAGATCCGGCTCCAGGCCACGGCGGCCGGCCCCGAGGGGGAGCGCCGGGCGCGCCTCCAGGCCATGGTGGCGCGCCTCGCCGGGCTCGCCGGCGACGCGGTCTACACCACCCGCGAGGAGGACACCCTGGAGAGCGTCGTCGGCGACCTGCTGCGCGCCGCCGGGACCACGCTGACGGCCGCCGAATCGTGCACCGGCGGCCTGTTCTCGCAGCGGATCACCGCCGTGCCGGGGAGCAGCGACTACTTTCTGGGCGCCGCGGTCACCTACAGCAACGAGCTGAAGACGCGGCTAGTGGGCGTGCCGGAAGCGCTGCTCGCCGAGCACGGCGCGGTCTCCGAACCAGTGGCCCGGGCGATGGCCGCCGGCGTCCGGCAGGCCCTGGGGAGCGATTGGGGAGTGGGGATCACCGGCGTCGCCGGCCCCGGCGGCGGCAGCGAGGCCAAGCCGGTGGGCACGGTCCACCTCGCCGTGGCGGGTCCGGACGACGGCGAGGTGGAGCACCGCCACGTCCGTCTCCCCGGCGACCGCGACCGGATCCGCCGGTTTTCGGCCCAGATGACCCTCGAGATGCTGCGGCGGCGCCTGCTGGCGGTGGCTTCGGGCGCTGAAGGAAACCCCCGCGGATGAGGCTGTTCGTCGCTCTCGACGTCCCCGAGCCGCCGCGGCGCGACCTGCGCCGCCGCGTCGACGCCGTCCGCGACCGGCTGCCGCGGGCCCGCTGGGTCGACCTCGCCAACGTCCATCTGACCCTCCTCTTCCTCGGCGAGACGCCGGAGTCCGAGGTCCCCGCCCTTGCCGCCGGGCTCCGCGAGCCCTTCGCCCGCTGTGCGCCCCTCGATCTCCGGCTGGCGAGCGGCGGCACGTTCCCGCCGGGGCGCCCCGCCCGCGTCGCCTGGGTTGGCGTCAACGCCCCGCCGGCGCTGGCCGCCCTCCAGGACGAGATCACCCGGGTGGCGGTCGCGACCCTCGGCTTCACGCCCGAAGAGCGGGAGTTCCAGCCCCACGTGACGCTGGCGCGCTGCCCCGACCCCTGGCGGCGGGACGCGATCGACAAGTTCAAGCCGGCCTTCACCGGACCGATCGGCCCCCCGTTCGTGGCCGACCGCGGCATCCTCTTCGAGAGCAAGCTGTCGCCCAAGGGGGCCCGCTACCGCGAGGTCACCGCCTTCCCCATGGCGGGGGACGAATGAGCTCCGTCACCGCCCTGGGCCTCGTCGCCGGTGCCTACCTGCTCGGCTCGGTCTCGTTCAGCGTCGTGCTGGTCAGGGTCCTGCACGGCCTGGACGTGCGCACGGTGGGGAGCGGCAACGCCGGCGCCACCAATGCGATGCGCGCCGCCGGCAAGAAGGCCGGCGCGGCCGTCCTGGTGCTCGACGTGATCAAGGGGGTGACCGCGGTCGCCGTCCCCCGGGCGCTCGAGGCGCCCCTCTCGGTGGTCGGGGGCGCGGCGGTGGCGGTGGTGCTCGGCCACGTCTTTCCCATCTTTTTCGGCTTCCGCGGCGGCAAGGGGGTGGCGACCGCGGCCGGCGCCCTGGGGACGCTGGCGCCGGTCGCCATGGCCCTCGGCCTTCTCGCCTTCGCCGCCGTGGTCCTCTGGAAGCGCTACGTGTCGCTGGCGTCGATCGTCACCGCGGCCCTCTTCCCCTTCCTGGTCGCTCTCGGTCCCAGGCTGGGCTGGACGGCGTACGGCGGCCCCTGGCTGGTCCTGCCGGCGGCGGGGATCGCGCTGCTCATCGTGTTCAAGCATCGGAGAAACCTGCAGCGTCTCTGGCGCGGCACCGAGCCACGTCTCGGGGAGCGGCGCCGCAAGCCTGCCGGGGACAAGCCTGCCGGGGAGATGACGGGGGGATGAAATGACCACGGGCTGCGTTCCACGACGGATCGGGATCCTCGGCGCCGGCTCTTTCGGCACCGCCCTCGCCGTCCATTTCGCCGGCGCGGGAGGGCACGAGGTGCGGCTCTGGGCGCGCAATCCGGAGCTGGTCGAGCGGATGGCCGCCGAGCGGATGAACGCCGACTATCTGCCCGGCGTCGAGCTCCCCTCCCGCCTGATGCCGACGGCCGAGGTGGCCGCCCTGGCCGACAGCGAGTTCGTCGTCGTCGCCGCGCCCTCCCACGGCTTCCGCGAGGTGCTCCGCCAGTTCTTCCAGCTGGCGTCGGATGGCCGGCCGCTGCCGCTGATCTCCGCCACCAAGGGGATCGAGCCGGAGACCCTGGCGCGGATGAGCCAGGTCGCCGCCGAAGAGGGGGAGGCCGCCGGCCGCGCCATCCGTTTCGCGGTCGTCTCCGGCCCCACCTTCGCCGCCGAGCTCGCCCGCAACGTGCCCAGCGCCGCGGTCGTCGCCTCCGCCGAACCCCAGTTCGCCACCGAGGTCCGGGAGTGCCTGGCGACCCCGCTCTTCCGGCTCTACTCCTCGGCCGACGTCGTCGGGGTGGAGCTCGGCGCGACCACCAAGAACGTCATCGCGATCGCCGCCGGCACCCTCTCCGGGCTCGGCCTCGGCCAGAACACCCTGGCGGCCCTGATCACTCGCGGCCTGCACGAGATCACCCGCCTGGGGGTCGCCTTCGGCGGCCAGCCGCAGACCTTCGCCGGCCTCGCCGGCCTCGGCGATCTGGTGCTCACCTGCACCGGCGGCCTGTCGCGCAACCGCAAGATCGGCCTCGACCTCGCGGCCGGCCGCAGCCTGGAGGAGATCAAGGAGGAGACCCACCGGGTCGCCGAAGGGGTCCGCAACTCGGTCGCCGTCGCCCGCCTGGCGGCGCAGGCGGGTGTCGAGATGCCGATCACCCAGCAGATGGTGGCCGTCCTCCATCATAGGAAAGATCCACGCCGCGCCCTCGAGGAACTGATGACGCGGGAGCTGAAATCGGAGATTGAGCTGTGAACGAATCGCCCCACCAGACCCTTCTGATCCTCGACTTCGGCAGCCAGTTCACCCAGCTCATCGCGCGCCGGGTGCGCGAGAACCGGGTGTATTGCGAGGTCCACCCCTTCAACCTGGACGTCGAGGAGATCCGCCGCCGGCGGCCGCTCGGCGTCATCCTCTCCGGCGGTCCGCAGAGCGTGTATGAGGACGGCGCGCCGAGCGCCTCGACGGCGCTGTTCGAGCTCGGGGTGCCGGTGCTGGGGATCTGCTACGGCATGCAGGTGATGGCGCACGAGCTCGGCGGCGGCGTCGAGAGCTCCAGCCATCGCGAGTACGGCCGCGCCGAGATCTCCGTCGTCGCGCCGGGGAAGCTGTTCGCCGGGCTGGGCGCCGAAGAGACGGTCTGGATGAGCCACGGCGACCGGATCCAGGGCCTGCCGGCGGGCTTCCGGCTGACGGCCACCACCGGGAACGCGCCGGTGGTGGCGTTCGAGGACGAAGCGCGGGGGCTCTACGGCATCCAGTTCCACCCGGAGGTCTCGCACACCGTCTCCGGCGCCGAGCTGCTGCGCAACTTCCTGTTCGGCATCTGCGGCGCCCGCGGCGACTGGCGGATGGCCTCCTATGCCGAGGAGGCGGTGGCGACGATCCGTGAAAAAGTGGGGGAGGGGCGGGTGATCTGCGCGCTCTCCGGCGGCGTCGACTCCTCCGTCGTCGCCGCGCTCCTCCAGCGCGCCGTGGGCGACCGCTCGACCGCGATCTTCGTCGACAACGGCGTCCTCCGCAAGGACGAGGCGACGCAGGTCGTCCACAGCCTGCACGACGGCCTGGGCATCCCGATCCTGGCGATCGACGCCCGCCAGCGCTTCCTCTCCGCGCTCGCCGGCGTCGAGGACCCCGAGACCAAGCGGAAGACCATCGGCCGGCTGTTCATCGACGTCTTCAAGGACGAGGCGAAGAAGCTCCGGGAGGTCGGTTTCCTGGCCCAGGGGACGCTCTATCCGGACGTCATCGAGTCGGTGTCGGTGAAGGGGCCGTCGGCGGTGATCAAGACCCATCACAACGTCGGCGGCCTGCCGGCCGAGCTGGGCTTCGAGCTGATCGAGCCGCTCCGTAACCTGTTCAAGGACGAGGTCCGCCAGCTCGGCCGCGAGCTCGGCCTCCCCGAGCCCCTCCTCACCCGCCACCCCTTCCCCGGGCCGGGGCTCGCCGTGCGCATCCTGGGCGAGGTCACGGCCGAGCGGGTGGCCCTCCTCCAGGAGGCGGACGCCATCTTCCTCCACGAGCTGCGGGAGAGCGGCTGGTACGAGAAGGTGAAGCAGGCTTTCGCCGTGCTCCTGCCGGTCAAGAGCGTGGGCGTGATGGGGGACTATCGCACCTACGAGAGCGTGATCGCCCTGCGCTCGGTCGACACCCACGACTTCATGACCGCCGACTGGAGCCACCTCCCCTACGAGCTCCTCGGCCGGGTGGCGAACCGGATCGTCAACGAGGTCAAGGGGGTCAACCGCGTCGTCTACGACGTCACGAGCAAGCCGCCGGCGACCATCGAGTGGGAGTGAAGGCCACGGCCGGACATCCCTTTCAACAAGATTCAACAGAATTTCACGAGACTGTCTCTCCTTCGGCACCCTCCCCGCACTCTTTGAGAGAAGCAAAAACACATGCGCGGGTGCTCCGGGGGCTCGACGGCCGCCGGGGCGGAGAGGAGGGTTCCATGATGTGTCCTGAATGTGGTCTTGATCACGAGGGGGGCTCGTCGCAGTGTCCGGAAGGGGTAGCCGGCCGGCCGGTGGAGTTCATTCCCCTGGCCGAGGTGACGGACGCCGATGCTTTTGAGACGCTCGCCCACCGGCTCGAGGAGGAGGGGATCCCCTGGTACATCCAGAGCGAGCCCCCCCTCGGCGGTCCCGGTCGACCGGTGGCGATGATCTACATCGCCGAGCCCTGCTTCCGGCGCGCCTGCCGCGCCATCGAATCGTTGCGACCGGTCGGACTCGAGCAAAAAACCTGAGCTGGCGAGGCCGCGCGAGGGCTAGGAAGCGGGACCCTGCCGCAGCTCCAGCCGCCCGAGCTTCTCCGGGTTCTTCTTCAGCTCCCGCATCAGCCGCAAGCCGAGCTTTTTCTGCAGCTCCCGGCGCTCGGCCTGGACCGGCAGCTTGCTGGCGTCGATCCAGCCGCCGGCGATCATGCCGTGACCACCCCCCTTGCCGCGGCGGCCGATGATCCGGCGCATCAGGCTGCCGGCGTCGGCGCGCGGGTTGGTGGTGCGGATCGAGAGGTAGAGGCGGTCGCCGTAGTAGCCGGTCACCAGCGACCAGGTCTTGCCCTCGATGCGCAGCAGCAGATCGGCGATCTCGGGCACGATGTCCGGCTGTTCGATCGGCCCGAGATGGCTGAGCACCAGCGAGCCGGCCGACTCCAGGTTCTCCAGGGCGTCGTGGAGGTTGCCGAAGTAGGTGAGCGGCAGCCGCGGGCTCTGGATGCGCGCCAGCAGGCGGTGGTTGGCCTCCGGGAAGACGAGATCGTGGATCGTCTTGTCCGGCCCGGCGTGCTCGCGGGCGAAGTCGAGGGTCTCGGAACGGATCGCGTAGACCAGGGCGGTCGCCAGCGCGTGCGTCGACTTGACCCCCGCCGCGAGCATGTACTCGGCCAGGATGGTGGCGGTCGCCCCGTACTTCGGCCGCACGTCGAAGAAGGGGCCTCCCTGCGTGTTCTCGCGCAGCGGGTGGTGGTCGATCACGATGTCCGGGATCAGCCGCGACGGCAGCTGGTTGTTGCCGCTCCGGGGCTGGGTGTCGACGAGGGCGAAGTGGCGATACTTCTTGAAGCTGAGGTGACGGATGTGGCTGAACGGGAGATGGAGGCTGCGGACCATCTCGCGGTTTTCGGCCCGGCCGATGATGCCGCCGTAGGCCACCGTCACGGCCTGGCGGAAGGCCTGCCGGAGCACCCGCGCCAGGAGCTGCGCCGAGGCGAGGGCGTCCGGATCGGGGTTGTCGTGCGTGAGCACGAGCCAGCGCCCCTTGGCCTCGCGCCGGACCATCTCCGTCAGAGCGGCGAAGCGCTCGCGGGTTCCCTCGGTAATCATGAAGGGACAACCATGAGGCGCCGATTGTACCCGCCCGGCGCTCCAGAGCGAGCCGGTCAGCCGAGGAGCGCGGCGAAACGGTCGCGGGCGTCCCCCAGACCGGCGACGTCCTCGCCGGCCAGGGCGGCCCGGGCGATGAACTCGTCGAGCCGCGGCAGGTCCTCGAACACCTCGTAGCGGCCGGTCAGCTCCTCGTCGCCATGGAACCGCCGCACCCAGACGTACAGGCGAGCCGGCCCATCCTCGTCGGGCGGGTTCAGGGAGGCCTCGAACTTCACGCGGTCGTCGGTTTCCATGGTGTCCTCGTGCGGCGACAAGTGTACTCCGCCTACGCGTCGGGCTCACAGGAGTTTCAGGCGGCTCGGGGAACACGACCTTTGGACGAAGGCTCAAGGGGCCGGTGCCCTCTGGGGCGTCCTGCCCTTGTACGGCCGGGGACATAGGTAACACTCTAGACCGGGGACATAGGTTGGCCTTGCCCGGATTTAGTGGACACCACCAACTTAGGGCGAGAATACGCCCGGGGGTATCCATGAGTCGGAGAAAGCGGCGGGCATTCACAGACGAGCAGAAGGCGGCTTCAGTCGAGCACGTGAAGCGTACGGGCAAG
>DATBAW010000041.1:0-4821 GCA_036271335.1 Thermoanaerobaculia bacterium | reverse complement strand
CAGCTCCAGCTCCAGCGCGTAACGGGCCAGGCTGTCGCGGCTGACCAGCTGCGCCTTGTGCTTCGACAGCTCTCCCTCGGGAAGCTCGGGGTGATTGGCGTAGAGCCACTCGGCCGTGACCAGGCCGAGGACGGAGTCGCCCAGGAACTCCAGGCGCTCATAGTGCTCCGGAATCCCCTGCTCGTTGGCCCATGAGCGGTGGGTAAGCGAAAGCTCCAGAAGGTCCGCGCGCTTGAAGCGGTAACCCAGGCGCTTCTCGAGAGGAGTCAGGTCGCGGCGGCCGAAAGCCATGGTTCCAGGATACTAGCAGCGGAAACGCTCGGCAGGCGTCCCCGCCACGACGGCTTCTCCGGGACAGCTACCGTCGCCCGAACCGCCGCTCCAGGTCCGAATCGGTCATCTGCAGCACGATCGGCCGGCCGTGGGGGCAGGCGTAGGGCTGCTCGGCGGTGAAGAGCTCGGCGACCAGGGTTTCCATCTCGGGGGCGGAGAGCGGATGGTGCATCTTCACCGCCGCTTTGCAGGCCATGCTGGCGGCGAGGTTCTCGAGGATCTGGCGGGTGAGATCCGCCGCTCCCGTTTGGCTGTCGCCGGAATCGGCGGCCAGGCTGCGCAGGAGGACCTCGGCGTCCCCGGCGCTGAGGACGGCGGGGGTCGAGGTGAGGGCCAGGGTCTTGCCCGAGAGCGAGGTCAGCGCGAAGCCGTGCTCCTCCAGGCCCGGCGCCAGCTCGCTCAGGCGGATCCGCTCGGCCGGGGAGAGGTCGAGGAGCACCGGCGACAGCAGGTGTTGTACCGGCGGCCGCCCGGCGGCCATCGCGCGGCGCAGCCGCTCGTAGAGGATGCGCTCGTGGGCTACGTGCTGGTCGATCAGATAGAGCCCGTCCGGCCCTTCGAACAGGATCAGCGTCCCCTTGTACTGCCCCAGCAGCCGGAACGGGCGCGCCTCGCCGCTCCGCCCGGAAAGCGGGACGATCGACCTCGTCAGCGGCGCGTAGGAAGGCGTGGCCAGCCGGGTCGGCAGCACGGGCAGCTCCACAAACGCGGGGGACGCCGGCCCTCCCGTCACTTCAGCCGGCAGGTCGCTCCGGGTCCGCTCCCAGGCGACGGGAGGCCGCGGATCTCCCAGCCCTTGCCAGGCGAAGGGGACGTAGGGCTCGGACGCGGGCGTCCGCAGCGGCGCGGCCTCCTCGCCGCGGGCGCGCTCCAAGGTGCGGCGGAGGGCGTCGTAGACGCGGTCGAGCAGGCCGTGGTCGCGGAAGCGGACCTCCGCCTTCTGCGGATGGACGTTGACGTCCACCTCCTCCGGCGGGATGTCGAGGAAGAGGAAGAGCGCCGGGAAGTCCTCCCCCTTCCACTCGTCGCGCACGGCGCGGTAGAAAGTGGCGAGCACGGCGCGGTCGCGGATCAGGCGGCGGTTCACATAGAGGAAGTGGCGCCGGCCGCGCGCCGTCGCGGGCGTTCCCACGAAGCCCCGGATTGCCGTCTCGCCTTCCGGACCGGGCGGGATCTCGGCGAGCTCGCGGGCGAGCTCGGCGCCGAAGATCTGGCCGATCCGCTCGCGGGAGCCGGCCGGCGTCCCCGGAGCGGGGAGGGCGTCGAGCAGCTCCCGCCCTTCGTGGCTGACCTGAAAGCGCACGTCCGGCCGCGCCAGCGCGTATCCCTGCACCACCTCGACGCAGCGGCGCAGCTCGGTCTGCGGGGCCTTGAGGAACTTCCTGCGGGCGGGGACGTTGAAGAAGAGCGAGCGGACGTCGATCGTGGTGCCGCGCGGACGGGCGAACGGCTCGGCCACCCGCACCCGTCCCCCCTCGATCAACACCCGGTGGCCCTCCCCCGGCAGCTCGGCGGTGGTCATCTCGACCCGGGCGACGGCCGCGACGGTGGCCAGCGCCTCGCCCCGGAATCCCAGGGTGGCGACGCGCTCCAGGTCGTCGAAGCTGGCGATCTTACTGGTGGCGTGGCGGTCGAAAGCGAGCAGGGCGTCGTCCCGCCCCATCCCCAGGCCGTCGTCCCCGATCGCGATCCGCGACTTGCCGCCGCCCTCCAGCTGGATCTCGATCAGCGTGGCCCCGGCGTCCAGCGCGTTCTCCACCAGCTCCTTGACCACCGACGCCGGGCGCTCCACCACCTCGCCGGCGGCGATCTGGTTGACCAGGGTGTCGGGGAGGAGATGGATGCGGGACATGGACGGGATTGTACAGGCAGTGCGAAGTCGCGTCCGTCGGCGCCCGGGCATAAATGCCCGGGCTACAAACAAACGAAAAGCCAGCCCAAGCCGGCTCCGAAGTCAGCATGCTTGCTTTGGAGCCGGCTTCAGCCGGCTTTTTGGTTTCGGCGTAGCCCGGGCATTTATGCCCGGGCGGGGTGCCGCCGCGGGACCATCCTCAAAGCTCGCCTCAGGGCTCGCGCTTGGCGGGCTCCAGACGCTGCTCGCTGAGGCTCGGCTCCCTCTTCCCCTGGGTCTTCCCCTGGTCCTTCCCCTTGCTGCCCTCGTCCGCCCAGGTGAACGACTCCGTCGAGCCGAGATCGCCGCGGCTGTAGTCGTAGGTCCCGGCCTCGCCGGAGGCCTCGACCTCTCCGGCGCGGGCGCCTTCGATGTGCATCGCCGACTCCTCGGGGCTCAGCGCCTCGCCCTCGACCTCCTCGGCGTTCTCCGGTCCGTATTCGTAGCTCTTCTCGTCCTTCCGGTCGTGCGAGCCGTGGTAGATGTCGTCGCTGTATCCGTAGGTCCGTTCCGAGTCATCCATTCGCAGGTACCTCCTGGCCGTGAGGTTCTGCAATTCGCGAGCCCGCGGCGGCTTTTCCCTCTGTCTCCCGCGCCCTGTGTTGCAGGCTGGCTCGCGCCGCCGCCAGACGTGCGATCGGCACGCGATAGGGAGAGCAGGAGACGTAGTCGAGGCCGGCCCGCTCGAAGAAGTCGATCGACTGCGGGTCGCCGCCGTGCTCGCCGCAGATGCCGAGGTGGAGGTCCGGCCGCGTCTCCCGCCCCCGCTCGCAGGCCATGCGGACGAGCTGCCCGACCCCGCGCTCATCGATGCACTGGAAGGGATCGTTGTCGAGGATGCCGAGCTTCACGTACTCCGGCAGGAAGCGGCCGGCGTCGTCGCGCGAGTAGCCGTAGGTCATCTGGGTCAGGTCGTTGGTGCCGAAGGAGAAGAAATCGGCGTGCCTGGCGATCTTGTCGGCCATCAGGGCGGCCCGCGGCACCTCGATCATGGTGCCGATCAGGATCTCCAGCTCCACCCCCTCCTCCTTCAGGATGCGCTCGGCAAGCCCGGAGATCCTCTCCCGCAGGCGCACCATCTCGGCCTCGGTGCCGACGAGCGGGACCATGATCTCCGGCCGCACCGCCTCGCCCGCTTTGGCCCGTACACAGGCAGCGCGGACGATCGCCTCGATCTGCATGTCGTAGATCTCGGGGAAAGTGATCCCCAGGCGGCAGCCACGCAGGCCGAGCATGGGATTGGCCTCGGCGAGCGCTTCGACCCGCGCCTTCACGGCCGCGGCGTCGATCCCCATCTGCTTGGCCAGGCCGCGCAGCGCCTTGTCGTCGTGCGGCAGAAACTCGTGGAGCGGCGGATCGAGGAGACGGATGGTGATCGGCAGCCCGGCGAGGGCGGCGAAGATCCCCTCGAAGTCCTGCTGCTGCATGGGGAGGAGCCGCGCGAGGGCGGTGGCGCGGGTCCCGGTGTCGTCGGCCAGGATCATCTGCCGCACCCAGGGGATGCGCTCGTCGGCGAAGAACATGTGCTCGGTGCGGCAGAGGCCGATCCCCTGGGCGCCGAGGGCGCCGGCCACCTTCGCGTCGCGCGGGGTGTCGGCGTTGGCGCGGATGACCAGCCGGCGCTCGCCGTCGGCCCACTCCAGGAGCTTGAGGAAGCCGCGGGAGGTGGGCGAGGCCTCGGCGCCTTCGAGCAGCACGCGCAGCACCTCGGACGGCCGGGTGGGCAGGGCGCCGGCGATCACCTCGCCGGTGGTGCCGTCGATCGACAGCTCGTCCCCCTCGCGGAAGGTGCGCTCCCCCACCCGCACCTCGCCGGCCTCCTGATCCACGTCCAGGTCTCCAGCGCCGACGATGCACGGCTTGCCGAGGCCGCGGGCGACCACGGCGGCATGCGAGGTCATCCCCCCGCGCGAGGTCAGGATGCCGGCCGCGACGTGCATGCCGACGATGTCCTCCGGCGAGGTCTCGGCCCGCACCAGCAGCACCGGTCCGGCGGGCGCCATCTCGGCCGCCCGTTCCGCCGTGAGCGCGATCTTGCCGGCGGCGGCGCCCGGGCCGGCGGGGAGGCCGTGGGCGAGGAGCGCGCTCCCCGCCACCGCCTTCTTCTTGGCGTCGGCGTCGAAGTCGGGCGCCAGGAGCTGCGCCAGCTGGGAGGGCTGGACGCGCTCGATCGCCTCGCGGCGGTCGATCAGCCCCTCCTCCTCCACCATCTCGATGGCGATGCGCACGGCGGCCGGACCGGTCCGCTTGCCGGCGCGCGTCTGCAGCAGGAAGAGCTCGCCGTGCTGGATGGTGAACTCGACGTCCTGCATGTCGCGGTAGTGGCGCTCCAGCTTCGCGCAGACCGCTTCGAGCTGGCGGTGCGCCTCGGGGAAGTCGGTTCCGAGCCCTCCCTGGCCGTCCTCGGCGACGATCGGCTGCGGCGTGCGGATGCCCGCCACGACGTCCTCGCCCTGGGCGTTGGTGAGGTATTCGCCGTAGACCCGCCGCTCGCCGGTCGCCGGGTTGCGGGTGAAGGCGACGCCGGTGGCGCAGTCGTTGCCGCGGTTGCCGAAGACCATGCTCTGCACGTTGACCGCCGTGCCGACGTCGGCGGA
>DATBAW010000040.1:0-9611 GCA_036271335.1 Thermoanaerobaculia bacterium | reverse complement strand
CGAGACCTACGCGGCGCTCGCGCTGTTCGTCGACAACTGGCGCTGGGCCGACGTGCCGTTCTATCTGCGCACCGGAAAGCGGCTGCCGAAGCGGGCTTCCGAGATCGCGATCCAGTTCAAGCCGGCGCCGCTGATGCTCTTTCGCGGCACGCAGGTCGAGAGCCTGAAGCCGAACCTGCTGGTGATCAAGATCCAGCCGGACGAAGGGATCACCCTCCGTTTCGAGGGCAAGGTGCCGGGGCCCGCGATGCGGCTCGGCACGGTGCGGATGGCCTTTGAATACGAGGATTATTTCGGCCGCCAGGCGCAGACCGGTTATGAGACGCTGCTCTACGACTGCATGCTCGGCGACTCGACGCTCTTCCATCGCAGCGACATGGTGGAGGCGGGATGGCGCGTGGTGACGCCGATCCTCGACGTGTGGAAAGCGCTGACGCCGCGCAGTTTTCCCAACTACGCCGCCGGCTCCTGGGGACCGAAGGACGCCGACGAGCTGATTCAGAAGGATGGACGGAAATGGCGCGAATGACCGAACTACCGAACGAGGTCCGGGTGTTCGACGACACGGCTGCGCTGATCGCCGCGACGGCCGACGAGATCATGCGCGCCGCGCGCGAAGCGGTCGACGCGCGCGGCCGTTTCGCGTGGGCGCTCGCCGGCGGCTCGACGCCGCGCGACGTCTATCATCTGCTGGCGAGCGATCCCTGCCGCGAGCGCATGCCGTGGAACGCGATCCATTGTTTCTGGGGCGACGAGCGCCACGTGCCGCCGGACGATGCGGACAGCAATTTCCGCATGGCGCGCGAGGCGATGCTCGACGCCGTGCCGGTGCCGGCGGGCAACATCCATCGCGTGATGGCGGAGGAACCCGACGCGCAACGCGCCGCGCAGGAGTACGAGTCGACGCTGCGCTCGTTCTTCGCTCTCGCATCCGGAGCCTGGCCGGTGTTCGATCTGATCCAGCTCGGCCTCGGCAAGGAAGGCCATACGGCGTCGCTGTTTCCGGGCGGCGCGGCGATCCACGAGCGCGAGCGGCTGGTGGTGGCGCCGTGGGTCGAGGCGCAGAACACGTTCCGCGTCACGTTCACGCCGCCGGTGTTGAATCACGCGCGGCGCACGCTGTTCCTGGTGAGCGGCGAGGAGAAGGCCGAGGCGCTGCACGCGGTGCTCGAAGGCGCGCGCGAGCCCGACGTCTATCCAGCGCAGATCGTGGAAGGGAACCGTCTGTGGATGGTGGATCGCGCGGCGGCGCGTCTGCTGCAAACGATCTGAAGAGAACCATGAAGGCCGGCACGACGCTCACGCCACGGGGCGGAGGCGGTTACGCCGTGCTAGGCGACGCTGGAGCTGACGACTGCAGAGGTCGACCAACAAGAGCCCCGGAAAGAACCAGACCGTCGCCTCCTGAACATCTCGCTTCGAGCCTGCCGGAATCGTTCCCGCGCTAAGAAGACTTTTTCGGGGCCGTCTTCTTGGCGACGGTCTTTTTGGCCACCGTCTTCTTGGCGACGGTCTTCTTCGCAACCGTCTTCTTCGCCGCCGGCTTCGCGGCGGTCACTTTTTTCGCGGCCGTCGCCTTCTTGGCCGGAGCCTTCTTGGCGGCGGTGGCGGTCTTGGCCGGAGCCTTCTTCGCGGCGCCAGAAGATTTCGCGGCGGTCTTCTTGGCGGCCGGCTTCTTCGCGGCGGGCTTCGCAGCAGTCTTCGCAGCCGTTTTCGCGGCGGCCTTCTTGGCCGGGGCCGCGGCCTTCGTGGCGGTCTTCTTGGCGGCGGTTTTCTTCGCCGGTTTGCTGTCGCTCGTAGCCATAATCCCGTCTCCTTTTGATGGTCGCCCGCAAGGTGGGGCTGTGGGTGATGGCTTTTAGGTTACGCCCACAAGATCTTGGGCGTCAAGAGATTTTACGCCGCAAGCGCTAGTGCCGCCTGCAAGGATGTGCGAGCAAACGCCCGTGGCGCCGGCCTCGGCCGCGTGTGACGTCGATGCGAGAAGAAGAACGCCGCACGCAAACGCCCGTGGAATATGGGTTTGATGAGAGGTGTAGGGGCGGCCCTATGTGGCCGCCCTGGCAGCAAGGACAGGGCGGCCACATAGGGCCGCCCTACAAAATTTCGAGGCGTTTTCAGTAGGCGTTGAGCCGCAGCGCGTAGCGCAGCGTCATCCAGAGGATCTTGAAGTCGAGCGACAGCGACCAGTTCTGGATGTAGTAGAGGTCGTACTGGATGCGTTTTTTGATCGACGTGTTGCCGCGCCAGCCATGCACCTGAGCCCAGCCGGTGATGCCGGACTTCACGCGATGGCGCAGCATGTAGCGGGGGATCTTGTGCTTGAACTCGCGCACGAACGTCGGCCGCTCGGGGCGCGGGCCGATGATCGACATGTCGCCGGTGATCACGTTCCAGATCTGCGGCAGCTCGTCGAGCGACCACGCGCGCAGGAACTGGCCGACGCGCGTGCGGCGCGGATCGTCCTTGATCGCCCACACCGGACCGCTGGTGGCTTCGGCGTTGACGCGCATCGAGCGGAACTTGAGGATCATGAACGAGCGGCCGTCGAGGCCCATGCGCTCCTGGCGGTAGAAGATCGGACCGTGATCCTCCATCCAGATGGCGAGCGCGAGGAAGGGGAAGGTCGGCAGCAGAACGATCAGCGCCGCGAGCGCGATCGCCAGATCCATGCCGCGCTTCATCATGCTGCTCCAACCCTGGAGCGGCATCTGCGAGAGATTGATCACCGGCGTGCCGTCGACGTCCTCGAGCGCCGCCTTGATCGTGGCGTACTGGAGGATGTCGGGCACCAGCTTGATCTCGACGCACTCGCGGGCCATCAGGTCGAGGAGCGCGAGGATCTTCTTGTGCGCTTCGAGCGGCAGCGTGAGGAAGACCTGATCGATGCGCCGCGCCGCCAGCACCTCCTCGGCCTGGCGGGTGGTGCCGAGCACGGGCACGCCGCAGATCATCGAGCCCGTCTTGCCAGGATCGTCGTCGAGGAAGCCGACGACCTCGAAGCCCATCTCGCGGTGGGCGAGGATCTTGGTGGTGATCTCGCGGCCCAGCAGGCCGGCGCCGACGACCAGGATGCGCTGCAGGTTGTGGCCCGAGCTGCGCACGCGGCGCAGCACCGTGCGCGCCACCATGCGGGTGACGGCGACGAACACCAGGTCCATCAGCGCGAAGAGACCCAGGAAGGCGCGGCTGTAAGTGAAGTACTCGGCGCTGCCGGGCGCCGCGGGGGGGCGGTACCAGGCGATCACCACCGACAGCAGCACGGTGGCGAGGAACACGGCGAGGACGATGGTGAGCACCTCGTCGACGCGGCTGCGCCCCCGCCGGCTCTGGTAGAGGCCGTGGAAGTAGAACACGACCGGCCACACCAGGAGCACGAACGGCACCAGGTGAAGGTAGGGCCCGAAGTCGGGCACGTTCTTGGTGACCGGGATGACCGCGAATTCGAAACGCAGCAGCCAGGCGGCGAGGAACGCTGCCAGCGTCGCCGCGAGATCGGTGAAGAAATAGAGTCCAGCCGTCTTCCGGTGGCGTTCTTGAATCAAAGGAGAGAGCCCCTCACCTCGGAAACCGTCGAGAAAGAAGAGATCGGATGCGTTCGGTAAACCGCGCGCCTGAAAAAGACTCCGCTCGATCGCGCAGGTCCAAGCCATTGAATCCGATCCGGCGGGCTTTGTCAATCGCGTCGCAGAGCGTCAGGGGGCCCTCCCAATCGGGGTAGAGCACGCCGTGGCGGCCGTCGTCGACCACGTCGAGGATGCCGCCGCGGGCCGCGGCGATCACCGGCGTGCCGCAGGCGAGGGCCTCGACGGAGGCGATGCCGAAGTCCTCGACTCCCGGTTGCAGGAAGAAGCGGGCGCCGCGATAGAGATCGCGCAAGGTCTCCGGATCGACATGGCCGAGGAAGCGGACGTGGGAGCCGGCCATCTCCTCCAGCCGCCCGCGCTCGGGTCCCGTGCCGACGATCCGGAGCTCCATCCCCAGCTTCTCGCAGGCCGCCATCGCCACCTCGACCTTCTTGTAGGGCGCGAGCGCCGAGACCACCAGGCAGTAGTCGCCCGGCCGCACGCCCGGCCCGTTGTCCTTCGGCTCCGGCCCCGGCGTGAACAGCTCCACCTCCACCGGCGGATGGACGACCTCGGCCGGCCGGCCGTAGTAGGTCTGGATGCGCCGCGCCACGAACCGCGAATTGGCTACGAAGTGGTTTACGCGCGCCGCCGACGAAACGTCCCAGGAGCGCAGGGCGGAGAGGGTCATCGAGCGCAGCCGCGCCTTGACGCCGCGGCGGTTGGGGAAGTAGGCGTGCTCCTGGTCCCAGGCGTAGCGCATCGGCGTGTGGCAGTAGCAGAGGTGGAAGGCGTCCGGCGGCGCGATCACCCCCTTGGCCACGCAGTGGCTGGAGCTGACGACGAGGTCGAACCCCGAGAGGTCGAACTCCTCGATGGCGGCGGGGAAGAGCGGCAGGTAGCTCCGGTAGTGGTTGCGGATCCCCGGCGCGCGCTGGAGGAAGCTGGTGCGGATGGAGTGCGACTCGATCTCGCGGCTGACGCTGCCGGGGAAGTGGAAGAGGGTGAACAGCGGCGCCTCGGGGAAGAGGCCGCCGAGCATCTCGATCACCTTCTCGCCGCCGCGCATGCCGGTCAGCCAGTCGTGGATCAGCGCCACCCGCGGCGGCAGCGTGGGGACCGGGAAGGGGAGGGGCGGCGTCGGCGCGATCATCAGCCCGCCTTCCCTTCGATGACCTGGCGGTAGATGTCGAGCGTCTGCCGCGCCGTCTGGTCCCAGCGGAACTGCTCGGCGCGCCCCTCGCCGCGCTCGGCGAAGGCGGCGCGGCGCTCCGGGCTCCCCATCAGATGGGCGATCGCCTTGGCCATGCCGTCGAGGTCGAGGGGATCGACCAGCAGCGCGTACCCCTCGGCGATCTCCTTGAGCGCCGAGGTGTTCGAGGTGATCACCGCCACCCCGGAGGCCATCGCCTCGATCACCGGCAGCCCGAACCCCTCGTAGAGAGTGGGGTAGAGGAACAGCGTGGCGCCCTGGTAGATCGCCGGCAGCGCCTCGTGGGCGACGTGGCCGAGCAGGCGCACCTTGTCGCCGATCCCCAGATACTCGGCGCGCTGGCGGATCTTGAACTCCGATCCCTCGCGGCTGCCGACGCAGATCAGCGGCGCGTCGAACTGCGCCATCCGCCGCGCCCGCGCGTAGGCCTGGACCACGGTGTCGAGGTTCTTGTGCGGCTTGGCGGGGTTGCCGACGAACAGCAGGTAGGGCGGCGCGATGCCGAGGTCGCGCTGCCAGCGCGCCATCTCCTCGGGCGCCAGGCGTTTGCGGAAGACGTCCTCGACGCCGTTGTAGACCACCTCGATCTTGCGGCCGTCGACGTCGAAGTGCTGCATCAGGTCGGACCTGGTGTTCTGCGACACGGCGATGATGCGGTCGCCGCGGTGGAGGCTGCGGCGGATCATCCGCTGCGCGTAGAGGAAGGCGAAGCGGCTGGGCAGGAACTCGGGATAGAGGAGGTGGATGATGTCGTGGATCGTCACCACCACCTTCGAGCCCACGAAGGCCGGCAGCACGTAGTGGGTGGAGTGGTAGAGGTCGAGCTTGCGCCGGTAGAGGTGCCAGGAGAGGGCGACGAGTTCGCGCACGGAGTAGACCGGCGAGCTCTCGAGCGCCACCTGGAAGTTCGCCGGCAGGTCGCGCAGCCCCTCGAGGTCGGAGGGCTTGGCGAGCAGCACGTACTGGTTCTCGGAGTCGATGACGGCGAGCGAGCGGACCAGGTTCCGCACGTAGGTGCCGATCCCGAAGTCCTGGATCTTGCGCGCGTCGATTCCGATCGTATAGGCCAAACGGGTCTCCGAAGGACGGAATAATACCGGAACTGTAATTAAATCATAGGGTTCGCCGTGCGCGGCGGCGCGTGGGAACGGCGTGGGGCGCCACACGCCCCGCGCCCTCTACGCCCGGTCGTCCGCCAGCGCCTCCACAAACACCGCCTCCATCTCCGCCGCGGCGCGATCCCAGCGGAAGCGGCCGGCCTGGGCGATGCCGCGAGCGCCGATCTCGGCCGCCTTGCCGGGCTGGTCGAGGAGGGCGCGGATGCGGGCGCCGATCGCGGGGGCGTCGCGCGGATCGACCCGCAGGCCGGCGTCGCCCAGCACCTCCGGCAGGCTGGAGGTGTCCGAGGCGATCACCGGCACGCCGCAGGCCATCGCCTCGGCGGCCGGGAAGCCGAACCCCTCGTAGAGCGAGGGGTAGACGAAGACGCGGGCGGCCTGGAAGATCCGCACCAGCCGCGCGCGGTCGACGCGGCCGACGGCGATCACCTCGGGCGCCAGCGACTGGATCCGCCGCGCCAGCCGCTCGCTCCCCCAGCCGTAGCCGCCGGCGAGCACGAGCGGCAACAGGTCCGGGTCCTCGCCGCGCAGCCCGGTCCAGGCGTCGAGCAGCGCGCCGACGTTCTTGCGCGGCTCCAGGGTGCCGGCGTAGAGCACGTACCCCTGCGGGCATCCGAGCTCCCGGCGCGTCGCCGCGATCTCGTCCGGCGTCCCCGGCCTGAACTCGGGATCGATGCCGGGATAGACCACGCGGATCGCCTCCTTGCACTGCGGGAAGTGGAAGGCGAGGTCGCGCGCCGTGGCCTCGGAAATGGTCACCAGCCGCCGCGCCGCCTCGAAAGAGGAGCGCAGGAAAGGGAGCAGGCTCAGGCGGACCTTCAGCGTGTGGGTCTCCGGGTAGAGCAGCACCGTCAGATCGTGCACCGTGGCCACCGCCGGCACCGGGCAGCGGAGCGGCAGCGTGATCAGCGGCGACCAGAAGAGGTCGATGTCCCCCCGTTTCAACCGGCGCGGCAGCGCGAGCTGCTGCCAGAGCACCCCCAGCGGCGCCTCCTGCCGCTCGACGGCGATCCCGGCGGCCTCCAGTCCCTCCGCCTCCTGCAACGGCCGGTGGGCCATGCCCACGTAGCGCGCGCCGCCGCGGGCCGCCAAGGCGAGCAGCAGCGAGCGGGTGTAGACGCCGATGCCGGTCGCGGCGGGGACCAGGGCGCGAAGGTCGACGGCGATGTTCGGAGGGCGCGAGGAGGGCGGCATCGGAGAGGGATTGTACTGGCGCAGGAACGTCCGGGGCCCTCGCCGCCCGGGATTGAAATCCCGGGCTACTGACGACCGTCCCATCCGGGACTTAAGCCCCGGGCAGGGGCGACCGTGGGTAGCCCGGGATTTCAATCCCGGGCGGCAAGGTCGCAGGCCATCAACGCCCGGATCAAGGATCTACCGGTTCGGAGGCGCTCCCGGCGGCGGCGTCTCCAGCACCCGCCAGATCTCGACGCTCGGGTCCTGATAGGCGAGCGCGAAGTCCTCCGTCCGCTTCGACACCCAGCGGTGCTCCGGGTCCTCCCAGGGCGAGCGCACGGTCACCACCCACGCGATCTCCTTATCGTCGAGAATTCCCTTCCAGCGCGAGTACGACCCTTCGACGTAGGGGTTGGCCAGCCGCGCCCCCCAGCGGTAGGTCTGGGCGTCGACGGAGCGGTTGCGCGGCACGATCTCGAGATCGTTCTGGAAGCGGCTGCCGAAGAAGAGGTAGGGCTGGTTGTAGCCCGCGTAGGCCACGTGGGCGCCGTTCGGCCCGGCCAGCCGTTCGAGGGCAAGGACGGCCGGCTGGCGCTCGAGCTTCACGGCCTGATAGTGGTCGACCGCCCAGCCCAGCGGCACGGCGCAGGCCGCTACCAGAGCCGCCGCCGCCGGGGCCATCCAGGGGCGACTCTCCAAGCCCTGCCGCCGCCAGGCGATCTCCGCCAGCCAGGCCGCGCCCAGCATCGCCGCCGCGATCGCGATCTGGCCGGCGTAGGGCTCGCCGATCCGCCGCGCGCCCTGGAGGAGGATCCAGGCGAGCAGGAGGGCGCGCAGCGGCAGCGCCACCCGCGGGCCGCCGGCTTCGAGCAGCCACGCGAAGGCCACGGCGGCCAGCGCGACGGCCGGCAGGAAGTAGCGGATGTCGCGATGGTCCTGCATCAGGTAGAGGAACTGGAGAAAGAACGCGATGGCGAGCAGGAACGTCATCGCCGTCAGCCACCGCCGCCGCCAGAGGGCGAGCAGCGGCGCCAGCAGGGCGGCCGGCAGGAGGGTGAACGGGAAGTAGGCGCCGAAGAGCTTCGACCGCCGCGTGAGGAACTGCCAGACGTCGATCGCGTAGGCGGGCTCGTGGGCGCGGTCGGCGGTGGAGACCCCCCACCAGCCGGGGAGGATCTCGAAGCCGCCGATCGCGACCGGCGCCGGGAAGATCGGGTTGCCGGTGGTGACGGCGTTGCGCAGGTAGGTGTAGCCGCCGGCGACGGCCATCGTGGCGGCCAGCAGCGCGGCCACCAGGGCGAGCCGGCGCGCCGGTATCTGCATCAGTAATCGCGCGGCGGGCGCGCGCCGCCGCCGCTCGATCCAGGCCGCCAGCGCCAGCATCGCCAGGATCACGGGCGCGAACAGCACGCCGATGTACTTGGTGGCCAGCAGCAGGCCGAGCGCGGCGCCGGCGGTCACGGCCGTGCCCAGGCGCGGCCGGCGGGCGAGGGCCAGCGCGGCGTCGATCCCGGCGAGGGTGAAGAAGGCCGTGCTGGCGTCGTTGCCGGCCGCCACCGCCAGGATCGGGAAAATGTGGTGAATCCCGGCATAGGCGATCGCCGCGAAGGCGGCGCTCCGGCGCGACAGGCCGAGCCGGCGGGCGATCGCGGCCACCGCCAGGAAGGAGAAGAGGGCGAAGGGGAGCTCCGTCCAGCGTGCCGCCACGTCGCTGTCGCGGAAGGGCGCGATCAGCACCCACGACGACATCTCGCCGAGCACCGGGTAGAAGGGCGTGCTGGGATCGCCCATCGAGAAGCGGATCATCCGCAGGTCTCCGGAGCGGATCCAGGTGGCGACGGTGGACAGGTGGTAGGAGGTGTCGTCGAAGCCGTGCATCCCCGCCGGCGACCAGCGCAGCCGGTTCATGTCGTAGAGGCCGACGAAGGCCACCGCCAGCCCGGCCGCGATCAGCAGGATCAGGTCGATGCGGGCGGATCGCGTGGCGGAGGCGGTGGGAGAGAGCGCTTCTTCTTTTTCTTCGCCCACCCGTCCGGCCACGGGGAGCAGCCGCGAGAGCAGGAAGACCAGCGCCGTCCAGGCCAGGAAGGGCGCCGGCCGCAGCCAGCCGAGCTGGCCGAGCCAGGTCGCCGGCACCACCGCGATCCCCACGGCGAAGCCGAACGCGGCCACGCCGTGAGAGGCCGGGCCGAAATCGGGAACCAGCCGCCGCGCGATCCGCGCTCCCGCTCCCCAGAGCGCCGCCAGCATCGCGGCGAACACCAGCGCCTGGAAGGCGCGCGGCGACTCCGGCGCCGCCGCGCCGGCGAGCAGGGTGGCCGCGATCAGGAAGGAGAGGCCGAGGCGAGCGGCGTGGTCGTAGCGCCCCTTGAGCATCGGGGGCGGAGTCTACCGCAGGACGGCGGTCGCGCTGGAGACGCCCGCTGGGCGCGCCTTCCGCTTCGCCAAGGCAGCGTTCGCCCCCGTAAGGGGAACGCTTCCCTCCATTCAGGGGGTGATTGCCCTCACCCGGGCGATAGCAGCCTTCATGAGGGCAAA
>DATBAW010000039.1:0-9558 GCA_036271335.1 Thermoanaerobaculia bacterium | reverse complement strand
AAGCAGTACAAGCACGTGCAGGCGAGCGAGAAGAAAGAGGGCAAGTCCACCGATCGCGCCAAGGAGATCGCCGCGCGCACGGTGAACAAGCACCGCAAGGAAGAGGGGCGGACGAAGAGCTGAGGGGGTTGGGCTCGTCTTTTTTTCGCCCTGTAAGGGCGGCTTTTGATCAGCCTGGGGTTTCAACCCCAGGCGCGCGAACGGAGCCGCGGCGTTTCCTGGCGCTGCGGTTTATTCTCGCGCCGTGGCGTACCTCGCCGTGGCGTACCATGCCTGGGTGCCCCGCCGTGGCCTGCCCGCCTGGGTACCCGCCTGGGGTTGAAACCCCAGGCTCGTCAAAGCCCGCCCTTACAGGGCGATCCCCCTCCCTACACGGGCACCCATGTGGCCTTGCCCGGATTTAGTGGACACCACCAACTTAGGGCGAGAATACGCCCGGGGGTATCCATGAGTCGGAGAAAGCGGCGGGCATTCACAGACGAGCAGAAGGCGGCTTCAGTCGAGCACGTGAAGCGTACGGGCAAGACGGTGTACCAAGCGGCTCAGGACCTGGACCTGACAGAGACAGCGTTGCGTCGTTGGATCTCAGAGGCGGAAAAGCAGGCTCGGCCTGCGGAGTTAGGAGAGCTGTCCGCTGAGGAGCGCGCGGAGCTTCATCGCCTTCGACGAGAGAACCAGCGGTTGCAGCAGGAGCGAGATTTCCTAAAAAAAGCCGCTGCCTTCTTCGCCAAGGAGAGCTCGTAGCATTCGAGCTGATCAAGGCGGAGAAGGCGAAAGCTTGTCCAGTCCGGATGATGTGTGAGGCTCTCGAGGTCTCTCGCAGTGGGTATTACGCGTGGCTTCGCCGGTCCCCGTCGAAGCGACAGCAAGAGGATGCTCGTCTGAAAGTCTCGATTCGGGCGGCGCATCAGCGGGCGCGTGGGACGTATGGGAGCCCGCGGGTGACCCAGCAACTGAAGTCGGAAGGGGGGACAGCCAGCCGCCACCGGGTGGCGCGGTTGATGCGCGAGGAGGGTCTCCAAGGGCTTCCTCGCCGACGAGCGTTCCGGGTGACGACAACGAGGACGGATCCGTCTCTGGCCGTTGCGCCCAATACCCTGGATCGTGGCTTCTCGACGGCCCAGCTAGACCAAGTCTGGGTCGCCGACTTGACCTACTTGGGAACCCAGGAAGGCTGGCTCTATCTGGCAGCGATTCTCGACCTGGGCTCACGCCGGGTCGTCGGCTGGTCGCTCGGAGGAGATCTGGGGACGAAGCTGCCCTTGACGGCTCTACAGATGGCTTTGGGGCATCGGGACGCCGCGAAGCTTCACCACTCCGATCGCGGCTGCCAGTATGCCAGCGCCGCCTACCGATCGGAGCTGGCCAAGCACGGCATAGAGTGCAGTATGAGCCGACGGGGAAACTGCTGGGACAATGCTCCGATGGAGAGCTTCTTTTCCACCCTCAAGCGCGAGCTCGCTCACCGGTCTCAGTGGCAAACCCATGCTCAAGTCCGGGAGGATGTCTTCGACTACATCGAAGTCTTCTACAATCGCCAACGGCGGCACTCGGCCCTGAACTACCAAACTCCCTCAAACTTCGAGGAGCAGCTCAGGGCCGCCTAACCAAAACTGTCCACTCATTCCGGGCAAGACCAGTACCCGGTCTGTACCCCTTCGAATCCTCACCCTCGATCCCTCTCCACGGAGTGGAGAGGGGAAGTGGCCTTGGTTGGGGCGGTGGCCCTCATCACCCCGGCCCTCTTCTCCCAGCCCTCCCCCCGCCCTTCCGGGGAGAAGAGGGAGAAGTTGGTCGAAGAAAGAAAAGGATGGAGATCGCTATGGCGCGAAGAAGGGCGGAGACCGACACGGCGGCACGTCGTTTTAGCCCTCTCTCCCCGGCAGGGGCGGGGGGAGGGCTGGGAGAGAGGGGTTGGGGAGTGAGGGGCTTCCCGCAGGAGCGGCGGCCCCTACCCCCGCTTCACCACTACCACCGTCACGTCGTCCGGGGCCTTTTCGCCTCCGAGGTGGCGGCGGCAGTCGTTGAGGAGGGCGTCGACGATCTCCAGGGCGGGGCGGTGGCCCATGGCGCGCAGGACCTCTCGGGCGCGTTCGAAGCCGTAGGCGTCGCCGTTGCGGTCGAGGGCTTCGAAGAGGCCGTCGGAGCAGAGGACGAGAGCGGCTCCGGGGCGGACGTTGAAGGGGCGGTCGGCGTAGGGGTGGATGGGGCCGCGGCCGAGGGGGAGGCCGGGGAGCTCGACCTCGGTGACGCGGCCGAACTCGGCCAGCAGGGGGTAGGGGTTGCCGGCGTTGGCGAGGAGGGCGTCGCCGGTTGCGGGATCGAGGCGGATCAGGGCGAGGGCGGTGAAGCTGTGGTCGATGCTGGTGGAGCGGAGCACCCGGTCGAGCTGGCGGAGCACGGCGGCGGGGGACTCTTCGGGCTCGACGAGGCTGAGCAGGCCGGCCTTCACCATCGCCTGGGCCACGGCGCAGGAGTAGCCATGGCCGGCGACGTCGCCGGCGGCGATCCAGAGCCCGCCGGCGCTGTCGCGCAGGAAATCGTAGAGGTCGCCGCCGGCGTCGCTGGCGAGCACCGAGCGGGCGGCGATCTGATACCCCTCCAGGCGCGGCATCTCGCGGGGGAGGAGGCCGAGCTGCATGCGCGCCAGCAGATCCACCTCGTGGTGCAGGCGGCGCTCCTCGACCAGGCGGAGCATGAAGGGGGGCGGCGGCCGGTTGTCGCTCTCGACCGCCTCGGGGCGGGAGAGGCCGACGAAGCCCGCGACCAGGACGCCGGACGCCAGCGTGGCGGTGAGCAGGGAGGAGGCCGGCAGCCAGGCGAAGTGGAGCCCCGAAAAGACGGCGGCGGGGAGCAGGTAGGAGACCACGGTGGCGGCGAGCAGGGTGGTCAGGCCGAATGTCCGGCAGATCCAGACCAGCGCGCCGGCGTAGAGGAGGTTCAGAACCCACTGCGCGGGGAGGGGGGTGATCTGGAGGGGGGAGAGGGCGTAGGCGATCAGCAGGGCCGCGGCGGGCAGCACCCAGCGGCCGGGCAGCAGGCGCACCGCGAGCGCGGTGGCGAGGGTGGTGCCGGCGGCGAGCCAGATGCCGTCCATCAGGGGGCTGGTGCCGTCGCCGAAGATCGGCAGGACGAGACTGGAGATCGCCGGCGCCGCGCCGGGCAGGGCGACGGCGAGGGCGTAGGCGGTGAGGGAGAGGGCGGCGAGCCCGCAGCCGAGGCTGAAGCCGAGCAGGAGCCCGCGGCCGGCGCGCGGGCCGAGGTGGCCGCGGCGCAGGGTGTCCAGGCTGGTCGAGAATTCGGGATCGGCGGCGCGCAGCAGGGATTCGCCGGCGGACCAGACGAAGAAGATCCAGCACGCCTTGGCGAGCGGGCTGCCGAGGAGGTCGAAGATCGCGGTCCAGCTCGGCGCGAACCCGCCGATCCAGCTCGGGTTCAGGGAGACCAGGGCGAGCAGGCCGAGGAGCGTGCCGTTGACCAGGTCGATCCGCCCGCGGAGCAGGAGGGCCAGGAAGATCACCAGGGTGGCGAGCGCCGGCGGCACGACGAAGGCGAGGAAGGCGACGACCTTCTTGGTGTTGTCCACGCGGACGATGCCGCCCGCCGGAGCGGGGAGCCGGTCGGCGACGACGCTGCGCGGCGGCGCGATGAGGACGGAGACCTGCTGGCGCGGGGAGCTGGGGACGACGTACCGGGCCTGCCGGGACAGGGGACCGATGACGACGCGCCCGGCGCTCCCGTTCGCCAGCGATTCCCCGGGGGCCAGCAGCAGATGCTCGAGGGCGGCGGCCAGCCGGGTGAGCTTCGCCTCGTCCGTGTGGCCGAAGAGCGGCGAGCCGGCCTCGGTCCAGGCGGCGTGGAGAGGGCGGCCGTCGAGGGCGAGCTCGACCTCGAAGTCCTGGTCGCCGGCGTCGCCGGCCAAGTGCGCGGTCTGGGAGATCGCGACGCGGATCCCGGAGCGGTTGGCGATCAGCCAGGAGGCCGCCGGCTCGCCCAGGTTGTCGTAGGTCTGCCGCAGGGCCGAGCTGTTCGCCGTCAGCTCGAGATGGGGGTGGCCGCGAACCGGGCGCAGCCCCACCTCCCGGAGCAGCGCGCGGAACTGGGCGCGCAGGGGGCCCGGCGCGGGCAGGGCGCCGGTGCGCCACTCCGGCAGGACGGCCAGGGCGAGGGCGACGCCGAAGGCGAGCGCCAGCAGGCCGGCGCCGAGCGTCATCAGCAGGCGCCCGCGCGGCGATCCCGCGGGGGCCGTCACCGGTGCCCCTCCGGGCTCCGCTTCAGCACCACGAAGGTGGTGTCGTCCAGCGGCAGGGTGGCGCGCAGGTGGCGCCGCCAGTCGGCGAGCAGCATCTCCAGGATCTTGTCGGCCGGCTGGGAGCCGGCGTCGCGGAGGAGCTCGTGGAGCCGGTCGTAGCCATAGACCCGGCCGCCGCCGTCGCTGGCCTCGAACAGGCCGTCCGAGCAGAAGACGAGGGCGGCGCCGGGAGGAAGCTGAAGGGGGCGGTCCTCGTAGTGCCGGGCGGGGCCGAGGCCGAGCGGCAGGGAGGGGATCTCCACCTCGGTGACGGTGCCGCCGGCGACGAGCAGGGGGAAGGGGTGGCCGGCGTTGCTGAGCAGCGCCGCGCCGGTGGCGGGGGTGAGCCGGAGCAGGGCGAGGCTAGTGAAGTTGCGGGTGAAGCCGGCGGCGCGCAGCACGCGGTCGGCGCGCTGCAGCACGTCGGCGGGGGTCCGCCCCTTGCCGACGAGGCTGGCGAGCGCCGCCTTGGTCATCGCCTGGGCGATGGCGCAGGAGTAGCCGTGACCGGCGACGTCGCCGGCGGCGAGCCAGACGTAGCCGTCGTCGTCGCTCAGCACGTCGTAGAGGTCGCCTCCGGCCTCGTTGGCGATCGCCGAGTGGGCCGCCAGCTCGTAGCCCGGGAGGCTGGGGAGGGTGCGCGGCAGGAGGCCGCGCTGCATCTTCGCCAGCAGGTCCATCTCGTGGCGGAAGCGCCGCTCCTCCTCCAGGCGGCGGACGAAGACGGGGGGCGCCAGCCGCTGCACCTCCGCGCGGGCCGAGCGCGACAGGCCGAGCAGCCCGAGCAGCGGCACGGCGGTGGCGAGGCCGGCGGAGACGGCGAAGCTGCCGGGCATCCAGTCCACGTAGCGGCAGGCGAAGACGGCGGCGGGGAGAAGGAAGGAGAAGAGCGCGGCGGTGAGCAGGGCGGTGAGGCCGTGGCGCCGGCAGATCCAGACCAGCAGCGCGCCGAAGAGGGCGTTGGCGACCAGGCCCGCGGTCAGGCTGGGAGCGATCGGCACCGGGCGCAGGGAGAGCCCGACGGCGAGGGCCGCGGCGGCGGGGGCCCAGCGGATCGGCAGCAGGCGCATGGCGAGGGCGAGCGCCAGGGCGACGCCGCCGGCGAGGCGGATGCCGGTGGCGACCGGGCTGTGGAACGGCTCGAAGAGGGGGAGCTGGACGCTGGACTCCATCGGCCACATGCCGGGGAGGACCTGGGCCAGCGCCAGCAGGCCGAGGCGGAGGCCGGCCAGACCGGCGCCGGCGGCGAAGCCGACCACCAGCGCCCGGCCGCCGCGCGGGCCGAGGCGGCCGGCGCGCAGGGCGTCGAGGCTGGTGGTGAAGTCGACGGCGGTCGAGCGGAGGAGCGATTCGGCGCAGGCCCAGAGGAGGAAGATCCGGAGGACCCAGGGGAGCGTCACCGCGAGGCCGAAGGTCCAGGGGCCGGCCAGCCGCAAGCCCGGGAGCAGGGAGAGCAGGGTCGCCAGGGCGAGGAGGGCGGCGTTGACGATGCCCAGGCGGGAGCGCACGGCGAGCACCACGAAGAAGATGACGAGGGCGAGGAAGGACGGGACGGTGAGCCAGAAGCCGGTGAACATCGAGGCCAGCGCGTCGTCGGCCTCCGAGAGGCGCGCCGGCGTCGCGGCGCCCGGCCGGCGCTGGAGCAGCCCGTTCTGCTGCGAGGCCATGCCGAACACGAACTCCGGGCGCGGATCGCCGCCGGCGAGCGGGTAGGCCACCCGGGGCATGGTGAGGATGGTCTCCCATTGCCCGGCGCCGATGGCTTCGCCGGGGAGCAGGAGCTGGGCGGCGAGCGGCTCGATCCGGGGGTGGCTGGCGCCGAAGATGCTGGACGGCGACAGCACGTTGATGTCGTGGCTCCACCAGTCGAACGCTTCGGGCTGGCCGTTGAGGGCGAGGGTGACCATCAGGCCGGCCCGGCCGATCGCGTCCGAGGCGGGGACCTCGGAGAACGCCGCCACGCAGACGGCGGTGCGGGTGGTCGCGAGCCAGCCGCCCGCCTTGTCGCCCAGCGACCGGTAGGGCTCGAGGCGGGTGGAATCGCGGGTGAGCAGGACGAGGGGCGGCTCGCCCGGCGCGAGGGCGAGCCCGGCCCGCGCCGTCACCTCCTGCACGCGCTGGCGGTAGACCGCCTTGCGCAGCGGCTCCCCCGCCCGCCACTCCGGCAGCACGGCGTCCGCGAGGGCGACCCCCACCGCCAGGGCGAGAAGCCCGAGGACGGCTGCGAGCAGCAGGTGGCGGCGGGTGGGGACGCTGGGAGTCATCTCGCCCTTGCTTGTACGCGCATCGGCCGGGAGGGTTTTGCGGGACTGGAGGTGATCCTATCGCCAAAGGACGGACAGGGACGAACACGGACCCTCACAGACGGACACGGACGGCGGGCAATCGACCGGCTACAGCAAGGGCGACAGCCACCTCGCCACGCGGTCGCCGAGCTTCTCGGTCCAGGGGCGGCGGCGCCAGTCGTCGCGGCGGATCTCGGTGGCGGTCTCGAGATCGGTCCGGAAGGCCTTCTCCAGGATCGACGCGGTGGGGGCGTCGAGCATCAGGACGTCGCACTCGGCGTTGAAGAGGAAGGAGCGGAAGTCGAGGTTGGTCGAGCCGACCATCGAGACCAAGCCGTCGGCCACCAGGGTCTTGGCGTGGAGGATGGCCGGCTGGTATTCGAAGATCCGCACCCCCTGCTCCAGGAGGTCGCCGAAGTGGCCGTGGCCGGCGCGGCGGGCGATCGGGACGTCCGACTTGCCCGGCAGCAGAAGGCGGACGTCCACCCCCTGCGCCGCCGCCTCGCCCAGCACCTTGATCGCCCGGTGGCCGGGGGCGAAGTAGGCGTTGGTGATCCAGAGGGTGCGCTTGGCCGCCGCCGCCACCGCGGCCATCACCGCGGCGGACTCCGCCTGGCCGCGCTTCGGCCGCGAGTCGAGGACCAGCACCCGCACGCCCGGCGCCTCGGCCGCCTCGCTGGGGAGCGACTCGATCTCGAACGGCTCGCCGCCGGCGTGGACCCACCCCTCGGAGAAGACGACCGCCATCTCCCAGGCGCCCGGTCCGGCGATCCGCACGTGGGTGTCGCGCCAGGTCTCCCCCGGCCGCGGCCGGCGTTTCCAGGAACCGTACTCCTCGCCGATGTTCATGCCGCCGGTGAAGGCGACCTCGCGGTCGACGACCAGGATCTTGCGATGGTCGCGGAACGGCTGGTACCAGAGGCTCTTGAACAGGGGATGGAAGAGGAAGACCTCGATGCCGTGGCTCTCCATCTCCTGCCAGAACTCGGCGCGGGTCTCGTAGGAGCCGACGGCGTCGGCCAGCACCCGCACCTTGATCCCGCGGCAGGCCGCGGCCTCGATCTCGGCGAGGAAGAGGCGGCCGGTGGAGTCGTCCTTGAAGATGTAGGATTCGAGCAGAACCTCGCGTTGGGCCGCGCGCACCGCGTCGCGCATGGCGCCGAACGCGGAGCGCCCCTCGAAGTAGACCTCCACCTCGTTGCCGCCGAGGAACGGCGCGCCGTCGATCCGCCGCAGCAGGATCTCGAACCCGGGGTCCTCGATCCCTCCCGGCAGCGCCTCGGCGAGCCGCTCCACCTTGCCGATCCGCAGCTCTGGGGGGAGCTTGCGGCCGAGCGCGGGGTGGAGGACCGCCTTGAAGCGTCGGAAGCGGTGCCGGCGGTGCCGTTTCATGGTGGCGGGGAGTATGTCATCCCGGTGGCTGGAGGAGCCGGGCCGACCGGGCGGGGGACCGCCCCGTCAGGGCGGGCTTTGAAGAGCCTGGGGTTTCAACCCCAGGCGGGGGTCCGATTTCAATCCGGCGGGTCGGACGCGGTCCGGTTCAACCGGTGCGATGGTTGCGGTCCCGCTTCAACTCGGCGGTGGGCACGGTCCGGTTTCAACCGGCGATGGGTGCGGTCCGGCTTCAACTCGGCGGTGGACACGGTCCGGTTTCAACCGGTGATGGGTGTGGTCCGGTTCAACCCGTCATGGCGGCGCGGTCCGGTTCAACCGGTGGGATGGGTGCGGTCCGGTTCAACCGTCATGGCGGTGCGGTCCGGTTTCAACCGGTGATGGCGGCGCGGTCCGATTTCAATCCGGCGGGTCGGGCGCGGTCCGGTTCAACCGGTGCGGTGGGCGCGGTCCGGTTCAACCCGTCATGGCGGCGCGGTTCGGTTCAACCCGGCATGGCGGTGCGGTCCAGTTCAATCCGCCACCCCGCCTGGGGTTGAAACCCCAGGCTGTTCAAAGCCCGCCCCTGCGGGGCGGTCCCCCACCCGATCAGCATCTACTTCCAGACCGGGGTAGGATTCCCGCCATGAAGCGAGCCCCCGTCCTCCTGCTTCTCCTGCTCCTGCTGTCGTCGCTCGCCGCCGCCCAGCCGTCGCTCCTCGCCTCGCCCCAGGCCCAGGACACCGCCGGGACGGCGGTCGAGATGATCGACCGCCTCGCCGCGGGGGACTTCCAGGCGGCGGCGGGCAACTTCGCCGAAGCCCTGCGGGCGGCGGCGCCGCCGGACAAGCTGGCCGGGATCTGGACCGCCATCCAGGGCCAGATGGGCGCCTTCCGGCGGCGGACCGGCGTCCGGATGGAGAAGCAGGGGCCCTATGAAGTCGCCTTCGTGACCGTGGCCTTCGAGCGCAACAAGGCCGACTTCAAGGTGGTGGTCGACGACAAGGGGAAGATCGCCGGCTTCTTCATCGTCCCGCCCCAGAAGGCCGTGGACACGGAGCCCGACACCACCCTGCCGGCGGTTTACGTCCACAAGGAGGCGTTCCGCGAGCAGGAGGTGACCGTCGGCTCCGGCGAGTGGGCGCTCCCCGGCACGCTGACGGTGCCGGTGGGGCCGGGACCTTTCCCCGCGCTGGTGCTCGTCCAGGGGTCGGGCCCGAACGACCGCGACGAGACGGTGGAGACGAACAAGCCGTTCCGCGACCTCGCCTGGGGGCTCGCCTCGCGCGGCGTCGCCGTGCTCCGCTACGAGAAGCGCACCCGGCAGTACGCCTCCCGGCTCGCCGGGGTGAAGGACTTCACCGTCCAGCAGGAGACGGTGGACGACGCCGTCGCCGCCGCGGACCTGTTGCACCACACCGAGGGGATCGACCCCAGGCGTGTCTTCGTCCTCGGCCACAGCCTGGGGGGCATGCTCATCCCCCGCATTGGCGCCCGCGATCCGCAGCTCGCCGGCCTGATCGTGCTGGCGGGGGCCGCGGAGCCCCTGGAGGACATCATCCTCCAGCAGGTCGCCTATCTGGATGCCGCGGACGGCCAGGTCACCGACGA
>DATBAW010000038.1:0-12130 GCA_036271335.1 Thermoanaerobaculia bacterium | reverse complement strand
AGGGGGATCGTCAGCTCGCCTTCTGCCCTGGAAACTGCTCCTCCTCGGTCGATCCGGAGAGGGCCGTGGTGGAGCTGGCCCCCTGGGTGATGGTCTGCGCCACCTGGTCGAAATAGCCGGTGCCCACGAAGGCCTGGTGCTTGACGGCGCGGTAGCCCGCCAGCCGCTCGTTCTCGAACTCGCGCTCCTGGAGCCGCGAGTAGGCGGTCATGCCGCTCTCCTGGTAGGCGCGGGCGAGCTCGAACATGCTGAGGTTGAGGGCGTGGAAGCCGGCGAGGGTCACGAACTGGAACTTGTAGCCCAGGGCGCCCAGCTCGCTCTGGAAGCCGGCGATGGCGGCGGCGTCGAGCTTCTGCTTCCAGTTGAAGGAGGGCGAGCAGTTGTAGGCCAGGAGCTTGCCCGGGAACTCGGCGTGGATCGCCTCGGCGAACCGCCGCGCCTCCTCGACGTCGGGCTTCGAGGTCTCGCACCAGATCATGTCGGCGTAGGGGGCGAAGGCGAGGCCGCGGGCGATCGCGGCGTCGATCCCGCCGTTCAGACGGAAGAACCCTTCGGCGGTCCGCGGCTCGGCGCCGATGAACTCGCGGTCGCGCGGGTCGACGTCGCTGGTGATCAGCTTGGCGCTGTTGGCGTCGGTGCGGGCGATCAGGATCGTCGGCACGCCGAGGACGTCGGCGGCGAGCCGGGCGGCGATCAGCTTCTGCTCGAACTCGGAGGTCGGCACCAGCACCTTGCCTCCCATGTGGCCGCACTTCTTGGCCGAGGAGAGCTGGTCCTCGAAGTGGACGCCGGCGGCGCCCGCCTCGATCATCCCCTTCATCAGCTCGAAGGCGTTGAGGTTGCCGCCGAACCCCGCCTCGGCGTCGGCGACGATGGGGGCGAACCAGTGAGGACCCTCGGCTCCCTCGGCATGCTGGACCTGGTCGGCCCGCTGGAGGGCGCTGTTGAGGCGCTTCACCAGCCGCGGCACGCTGTTGGCGGGGTAGAGGCTCTGGTCGGGATAGACCTCGCCGGCCTCGTTGGCGTCGCCCGCCACCTGCCAGCCGCTGCAATAGATCGCTTCGAGCCCCGCCTGCACCTGCTGGATGGCCTGGTTGCCGGTGAGCGCGCCGAGCGCCTTGACGTAGTCGCGCGTGCGCATCAGCTCCCAGAGCCGCTCGGCGCCCAGGCGGGCGAGAGTGTGCTCGATCCGGACGGAGCCGCGCAGGCGCTCCACGTCCGCGGCGCTGTACGGTCGCCGCACCCCCTCCCAGCGTGGATCCGTCGTCCAACCTTCAGCGTCGTCTACGACCCGGGCGCGTTCCGACATGGCCTGCCTCCTTGGATGGGATGCCGCGCCGCGGTAGGGATCAGACCCGGTGCGGCGCGAAATTACGCCGCATCGCGGCAAGGCGATGGTACATCAAAACCCTGACCTCCGGGAGGATTTCTCTGCGAGATGCACGCCAACCGTCCTCCCGAGGAGACTCCGCCGGCCTCCGGGGAGGTCATGAGCGGGACGTTCGCCGGGGATCCGCCCGTCGGCGCCGCGGGTATGGCTCTTGCTGAATCTCACTGGAAATCTATCGATTCCATCGTCACCGGGGAGGTTCTTCATGAGAATCGTTGACCGCCGTTCCCTCTGGGCCGCCGGGCTGATGCTCGGCCTGTCGTCCGCCGCCGCTCTCGTCGCTCAGGCCGCTCCCAGCACGAGGGTCACCGAGTCGATCCAGGTCAACGTCGTCAATCTCGACGTCTTCGTGACCGACAAGAACGGGCAGCCGATGACCGGCCTGGCGAAGGAGGATTTCGAGATCCTCGAGGACAACAAGCCGGTGCAGATCACCAACTTCTACGCCGAGAACCGCGCCGAGGCCCTGAAGGAAGCGGCGGCCACGGCGCCGGCCGCGGCGGCTCAGAAGGGAGCCGAGCGGCCGCTGGATCAGCGGCTCCGCCTGGTGGTGTACGTGGACGACGTCAATCTCTCGGCGGCGACCCGCGACACGATCCTGACCAAGGTGAGCGAGTTCCTGCACCGCGAGCTGGTGCCGGGCGACGAGGTGATGCTCGTCCGCTACGATCTGAAGCTCGACATCCGCCGCGCCTTCACCGCCGACCTCGCCCAGGTGGATTCCGACCTCGCCGCCATCTCCCAGCTCAGCAGCGACATCCGGAAGTTCGAGCAGAGCCGCCGTCAGGCGCTGGAGGACATCATCGGGTCGATGGAGGGGGACGTCTACGAGCCGGCGCTCGTCGAGACCCGGCTCCTGGCGTGGGGGGAGCAGGAGAGCGGGGTGATCAAGAGGACGCTCACGGCGCTCGACTCGGTGGTGAGCTGGCTCGCGGGGGTGCCCGGCCGCAAGGCGATCCTCTACGTCAGCGACGGCCTGGCGCTGGCCCCCGGGCACGACCTGTTCGCCGCCTTTGCCGACGGGCCTCGCGGCGTCGCCGGCATCTCGATCACCGAACGGATCACCCCCTTCCGGGACCAGAGCCTCGACCTCTCGAAGCGTTTCCGCGAGACGACCGCGCACGCCGGCCGCAACGGGATCGCGATCTATCCGATCGAGGCCTACGGCGTGCGGGGCGCGCGGGGATCGCGGACGCAGAACGCCGCGGTGCAGAGCCGCCAGAACGGCCTCCGCCTGCTGGCGGAGGAGACGGGCGGACAGGCGCTGCTCAACGCCACCGAGCCGCTGGTGGCGCTGGCGCCGCTGGCCCGGGACCTGGCCACCTACTACTCGCTCGGCTACCAGCCGCAACGGCAGGGGGACGAGCAGGAGCACCGGATCGAGGTGCGGGTGAAGCCCAAAGGGGCGCAGGTGCGCTACCGCCGCTGGTACCGCGACAAGCCGGTGGACGAGACGATCGCCGAGCGCACGCTGGCGGTGATGCGCTTCGGGCCGGAGGACAATCCGCTGGGCGCCCGGCTGGACGTGCTCCCCGGCAAGAAGCCGGGCGAGACGCGGGTCCAGGTCCGCGTGCCGGTCTCCAAGCTCTACCTCCAGGACAACGAGGACGAGGAGACGACGAAGAAGCAGGCGCAGGTCCGCGTCTATCTCGTGGTGGGCGGCGAGGGCACGCTGACCCCCGTCCGCAAGACGCCGCTGGGAACGGTCGTGGTCTCCGACACGCCGGGCGCGCCGCGCCAGTACGTCCGCGAGATCACCGTCGACCTGCCGGCCGGCAGCTACGCGCTGGGCGTCGGGTTGCAGGACGAGCTGGCGGCGACCACCTCGTATCTGCGGAAGGAGTTCGTGGTGCGGTTCAATCCCCCTGAAACAGCCCGGCCTGAATCTCCACCGGCGCGCTCCGGCTCGGCTCCGCCTCCTCCTCCGGCTCCTCCGGCGGCAGCTCCAGCTCCGCCGCCTCCAGGGCGTGGGGCTCGGCGGTGATCGCCTCGATCTCCGCCTCTTCCTCGGCGGCCTCGAGGTCCGCCGGGGAGGGGGTGGGGGGGAAGTAGACGTAGCGCCCGAGGCCGCGGTGGAACTGCATGCCGGTGGCCGCCTCGCGCGAGTTGCGGAGCTGGTTGATCTTCGAGTCGAGGTCGTCGATGAAGTGGAGGGCGACGGCCTCGGGGGTCATCGGCTCGACGGGCGAGGCGAACTCCTTCTTCCCCTGGTGCGAGAGGACCATGTGCTCGAGCAGCACGCGAAGGTCGGCGGGGAAGCCGGGGATCGCCGCGCAGCGCTCGATCAGCAGGTCGCGCCCGATCACCACGTGGCCGATCAGCCGCCCCTCGAGCGTGTAGTCGTTGGCGGGCATGGCGCCCAACTCGCGGAGCTTGCCGAGGTCGTGAAAGAGGACGCCGATCAGCACCAGGTCGCGGTCGAGGTCGCGGTAGTGGCCGCAGACCAGCCCCCCCAGCTCCGCCATCGAGACCGTGTGCTCGAGCAGGCCGCCGCGGTAGGCGTGGTGCATCGCCTTGGCCGCCGGGTGCTCGCGCAGCGCCTTGCCGTGGATCGCCAGGGTCTCGGCCGCCAGCCGGCGGAGGATCGGGCGCTCGACGTCCTCGGCGTAGATCCGCTCCAGTCTTCTCCAGAGATCGTCGATGTCCTCGCGAGTGGACGGGATCAGCTTCGATTCGTCGAAGCCGTAGTGGCGGTCGCCGTCGCCGGCCTCGCGGCATTCGTCGATGGTGAGCTGGAGCTGCTCGCGGTAGTTCTTCACCGAGCCGCGGAAGGCGATGAACTGGTGGGTCTCGAAGCGGCTGTTGAGCGCCGGGCTGTCGGACCAGATCTTGGCGATCATCGAGCCGCTGGCGTCGGTCACCTCCATATCGAGGAAGCTCTTGCCGTTGCGGTCCTGCCGCGTCTCCTTCTTGGTGAGGAGCGCGAACCCCTGGACGTTGTCGCCGGCTTCCCACTCGCGGATCGGGACGTTGCGCAAGGTCTTCGTCATGGTCGAGCCATAGTAATCTCTCTCACCGGCTCTGCCAACCGGAGCCGAAGATTCAACGCATGACCTATGGCACCGGCCATGCATCGAGGCACCGCGTGAGACATCGGATTTCGCTGCTTCTTTCCCTGGCCCTCCTGCTGCCTCTCGCCTCCCTGCGCGCGCAGGGCGGGCAGACCGACGATCCCTCGCTCTGGCCGGAGCCGGAGCGCGCCTTCTTCCAGGACGGCCCCGGGCTGCTGCTGACTCAGGATCAGCGCACCACGCTGCGCTCCGACAGCCCGGAGACGCGGGCGCGCTGGATCCAGGACTTCCTCGCCAAGGACCCGATTCCGACGACGCCGGCCAACGAGCTGCGCGAGGCGATCGACCGCCGGCGGCGGCTGGCGAACGACGAATACCTCTCGACGCAGGACGTGCGGTGGCAGCTCCTGTTCCTCGACGGCAAGCCCTGGGATCGCACCCAGATCGACTGCGGCACCGCCTTCAAGCCGATCGAGATCTGGAACTACCGCCGCGGCAACGGGCCGGACGGCAAGCCGCTGGAGGATCATCTGGTCGTCTTCGCCCAGGTCCCCGGCGAGCCCTACCGGCTCTGGCTGCCGGTCGATTCCAAGCACTCGCTCTATACGCCGGAGATGGAGTACTGGCTCCAGCAGTGGGAGGAGCTGCACAGCCAGATCGGCGCCCAGCGCTTCGACCTCCAGGTCTGCAAGCAGGCGAAGCTGATCGACGACGCGACCGGCATCCCGGGCCTGACCGGCGCCTTCGCGCGGCGGAAGAAGGACGTCCATCCGCACGACTACTCCAGCTATCTCGAACCCCCCAAGGAGCTCGCCGACTGGGCGCGCGCCGCGGCGGCGGGCGAGGCGCCGGCGGCGGTGACGGAGCTGAAGGTCGCCTCGGCCGAGATGCATTTCCCCGAGCGCGACGGCCAGCGCATCCTCACCCGCCTGCTGGTGAAGCTGCCGCCGGACGCCGGCGTCAAGCCCACCGCGGACAAGACCCCGGCGGACAAGCTCACCGTCGAAGGCGTGGTCGAGGAGGCGGGCAAGCCGTTCGACGCCTTCCGCATGCGCTTCCAGCAGCCGGTGCCCGCCGCCGGCGAGCCGATGGTGCTGGCGATCGACCGCGGCCTGCGCGCCAGGACGAGCTTCGTGATCCGGCTGAAGATCAAGGACGACACCGGCGGCGCCGTGGCCTACGTCACGCGCGGCTTCCGGGTGCCGCTCGATCCGGTCCCCGAGCCCGAGATCGCCGCTCTCCCCACCAAGGCCGGCGAGCTGGTGCCGCTGAAGACCGCCTCCGGCGCCGACCGCCTGCTGCTGCTGCCGCCGACGGACGACGTCCTGATCGGCCTCTGGCGCGCCGACGCCATCGTCACCGGCAAGCGGATCGAGAAGGTGGCCTTCCTGGTCGACGGTAAGATGCAGCTCACGACGACGCGCGCGCCGTTCACCGCCGAGGTGCGGCTGGCCCACTTCCCCAGCGAGCAGACCGTGCGGGCCGAAGGGTACGACGCCGACGGCAAGCTGGTCGCCGCCGACGAGGTGATCGTCAATCAGCCGAAGGGCGCCTTCAACGTCCGCGTCGTCTCGCCGGCCAAGGGCACCCGCGTGCAGGGGACCGAGACCACGGCCAAGGCGGAGGTGGTGGTGCCGGACGGCCGGCGGATCAAGGCGATGGAGTTCCGCGTCAACGATCAGCTGGTGGCCTCGCTGACCAAACCCCCTTGGCAGATCGACAAGCTGGCGGTGCCCGCCGGCGACCTCGTCTACCTGACGGTGGTGGCGGTGCTCGACGACGACTCCAAGTCCGAGGCTCTGCGCTACCTGCGGGCGCCGCAGTACGTCTCCGAGGTGGACGTCGACCTGGTCGAGCTCTACGCGGCGGTGACCGATCACTCGGGCAACCTGGTCAACGATCTGAAGCAGGAGGACTTCGAGGTCTACGAGTCGGGCAAGAAGCAGGAGCTGGTGAAGTTCGACCGCGTGCAGAACCTGCCGCTGACGGTCTGCATGCTGATCGACACCTCGGGCTCGATGGAGTCCTCGCTCGCCACCTCGGAGAAGGCGGCGGTGGGTTTTCTCGACACGGTCATGAAGCCGGGGGACAAGGCCTTCGCGGTCAGCTTCTCCGGCACTCCCGAGCTCGAGATCGCCCCCACCGACGACATCGGAGCGGTGAAGGCGGCGATCACCGGCCTCCAGGCGGTCGGCGAGACGGCGCTGCACGACGCGCTGGTCCACAGCCTCTACTACTTCCGCGGCGTCAAGGGGCAACGCGCCCTGGTGCTGCTCTCCGACGGCGACGACAACGCGAGCTACATCACCTTCAAGGACGCCATGGAGTACGCCAGCCGGAGCGGCGTCGCGGTCTACGCCATCGGCCTCAACCTGACGTTCCTCGACACCTCGATCAAGTCGAAGCTCGGCCAGCTCGCCAACTCGAGCGGCGGCCAGGCGTTCTTCACCAACAACGCCAAGGACCTGCCGGGGATCTACAAGCAGATCGAGAGCGAGCTGCGCAGCCGCTACCTGCTCGCCTACAACTCCTCGGAGGCGGGGAGCGAGGCCACCTTCCGGCCGGTCGAGATCAAGGTGAAGAAGTCGGGGCTGAAGGCGCGGTCGGCGCGGGGGTATTACCCGTAGGGGGATACGGCCGTTTCGCGATACGATCTCGCGATGCTCCGCCGCGCCCCCGTCACCATCGCCCTGCTGATCGCCATCGGGATCGGCTACGCCCTGCAGCTCGTCTATGGCGACGCGCTCACCTCGCTGGGCGCGAACTATGGGCCGGCGGTCCGCGCGGGGGAGTACTGGCGGCTGGTCACCAGCATGTTCCTGCATGGCGGGCTCCTCCATCTCGCGCTCAACGCCTGGGCGCTCTACCAGATCGGGGCCCTGTTCGAGATCCTGGTGGGCTCGCCGAAGATGCTGCTGGTCTACTTCGCCACCGGCATCGCCGGCTCGCTGGTCAGCGCCTGGTTCTCGCAGGTGCCCAGCGTCGGCGCGTCGGGCGCGATCTTCGGTCTGCTCGGGGCGATGATCGCCTTCCTCCTGCGCCGCCGCGGCGCGCTGACGCCGCAGGGGAAGTCGATCCTGATGCAGCTGGTCTTCTGGGCGGTGATCAACGTCTTCTTCGGCTTCTCGACGCCGGGGATCGACAACTCCGCCCACCTGGGCGGCTGCGCGGCCGGCCTGCTGCTCGGCTTCGTCCTCCCCGAGCGCCGGCGGGCGTTTCCGGTCCAGGATTACGCCGAAGGCGCTAAGGGATCGAATGCCGGAGGCGTTTAGGAATGCGGGCGGCCTGTAGCGGTTTGATACAATAGGACGCTCGGGGGCGAAACAGATCTCTGCCCGCCGCCCTTTCCAACCCGTAAAGCCACGACTCCCCGCTCCGGCCCGTTCGAAGGCTCCTGCGTGGGAGATGGATCTGGAGGATTTTGCCGCATGGCACGACGCATGATGAACCGCCTCTACTACTTCACGATCGAGGACGAGAGCATGCTCTCGGAGGCGTTCGCGACGCTGGAGAAGGAGGTCTACGCCATCACCTACAAGGTCGCCGGGACGGAGGACGTCTTCGTCACCACCAGCGAGACCAAGGACGCGATGGACCGCCACGACATCCCCTACAACCTGCTGGCCGAGGAGGACGGCGCCAAGATCGCCGTCTACCACTCGTCGCTGTCGCGCGAGGAGCTCGGCGACTTCGAGGACGCCGTCCGGGCCCTCGCCCTCGCCTACCGCGCCATCGCCGTCGCCTGTGTCGGCGTCAACGGCGAGAGCAACCTCGGCTTCGACCTCTCCAACGGCTCGAAGCCCTACACCTACTTCACCGCCCCCGCCGGCCACACCTTCATCTGGCGGCTGTTCCGCGAGCGCGACGAGGCGGTAGAGTTCCTGACCAAGCTGACGGCCGGCGAGAAGAAGGCGATCGAGTGGGCGGAGTCGATCCCGCTGAGCTCGGTCAAAGAGCTGAAGTCGTACCACTGAGGATGCGATGCATCGATCCTTGAGAGCTGGAGCCCGCGCCTGACCGTCCTGCCCCTCTTCGAGCCCACCTACGGCGTCGCCCAGCTCTGCGGGGAGGTGAAGGAGTTCCTCGGCGAGGCCTTCTCCGCGGTGTGGGTGGCCGGCGAGGCGCAGCGGGTGCGGCCGAGCGCCCGCGGCCACGTCTATTTCGAGCTCGTCGAGAAGGGCGAGCGCGACGAGATCGTGGGCAAGCTCGACGCGGTGATCTGGAAGGGGGACTTCCTCAAGGTCCAGCGGCTGCTCGCCGCTTCGCAGCAGAAGCTGGTCGACGGCGTCCAGATCCGTTGCCGCGGCGGCCTCGACTTCTACGCCCCGAGCGGCCGGCTGCAGCTCTGCGTGCGCGAGGTCGACCCCGCCTTCACCCTCGGCCTGCTCGAACGGCGCCGGCGGGAGACGCTGGCGGCCCTCACCGCCGCCGGCCTCCTCGAGGCCAATCGCGCCCTGCCGCTCGCCGAGCTGCCGCTGGCGATCGCGCTGATCACCTCGCACGGCAGCGCCGCCTACCACGACTTCCTCTCCGGCCTGATCGAGAGCGGCTACGGCTTCCGCGTGACCTTCTTCCACGCCGCCATGCAGGGGAAGGAGGCCGAGCGCGAGGTGGTCTCGGCGCTGCGGGCGCTGCAGAGCTTAAGGATCGACGCCGCCGTGCTGATCCGCGGCGGCGGCTCGCGCACCGACCTGGCGGCGTTCGACAGCCGTGCCATCGCCGAGGCGATCGCCCGCGCGCCCTTCCCGGTCCTCACCGGCCTCGGCCACGAGATCGACCGCGCCATCGCCGACCTGACGGCGCACAGCGCTTTCAAGACGCCGACCAAGGTCGCCGAGTTCCTGATCGAGCGGATGGCCCGCGCCGACCAGGCGGTGGCCGACCTGCGCCGGGCGCTCTCCCGCGAGGCCCTGGAGCCGCTGCGCGCCGGTCGGGAGGCGCTCGGCCGCGCGGAACGAGGGGTGAGCCTGGCGCGGATGCGCCTCGCCGCCGCCGGCGGCCGGATCGACGAGCACGCCCGCACCCTCGCCCGCCTCGGCCGCGGCGCTCTGCGCGACGCCGGGCGGCGGGGGGAGATCCTGCGCGGCCGTCTCGCCGAGCTGGCTCCCCGCCGCCTCGCCGCCGCCGAGCGCCAGCGCGTCACGACCGGTGAAAGGATCGCCGGCGCCGGCCGCGGCCGTCTGCGCGAGGCCGCCGCGACCTTGCAGGGGGTGGAGCGCCTCTGCCAGCAGCTCGCCCCGGAGCGCACGCTGGAGCGCGGCTTCAGCCTGACCCGCGACGCCGCCGGGCGCCTGGTCCGCCAGCAGACCCAGGTCCGCGCTGGCGATCTCGTCACCACCCGCGTCGCCGGCGGGGATTTCAAGAGCCGAGTGGAGGACTGATGACTGAAACCGTGACCGAGGCCCCCTTGAGCTTCCGCGAGGCGATGGAGGAGCTGGAAGGCATCCTCGAGCGGATCGAAGGCGAGGAGATCGACATCGACCGTCTGGCCGAGGAGCTGCGCCGCGCCGCCGTGCTCCTCGACCTCTGCCGCGGCAAGATCCGCAAGGCCGAGGTCGAGGTGACGCAGATCGTGCAGACTCTGGAGGAGCCGGAGGGATAGGGGCTCAGCTCCTCCTCAGTTGACCTTCCGCGCCCGGAACGCCCGCGTGTCCGCGACGCTGGCCAGGTTGTGCGCGGCGTTGTGGTACGTCCTCTTCGTCCCCGTCACGGTGTCGGTCACGGTCAGCGTGTACTCCTGGTCCGAGAGCGCGCCGTAGAACACCCAGAAGTAGTGATTGACGGCGCGTCCGTCGAGCACCTTCACCATCAGCTCCAGGTTGGCCGCGTCGGTGAACCAGAAGGCGCCCGTGTCGCCGGTGAGCGGGACGACCTGCGCCGGCGTGGGCACGCCCGTCACGGGATCGGCGAAATCCACCGACACGGCGAAACGGTTCAGCGTGCAGAGGGTCGTCGCCGTGGGCGTGCACCGTCCCGCCGCGGGAGGCGGGGTCGGCGCGGGCGCTGCGGGGGCGGCCGGCGGGGTCGCGGGGGGCGCCTCCTGGAAGGCGCGGTCGTCCGCCACGCTGCCGAACACGCCCTGAGGATTGTGGTACGTCTTCACGGCGCCGGTCGTCATGTCGGTGACGGTGACGGTGAACTCCACGTTCGAGAGCGATCCGAAGTAGACCCAGAAGTAGCCGTTGACGGCGCGGGCGTCGAGCACCTTGATCATCAGCTCGAGATTGCTGGGGTCGAAGAACCAGAAGGCGCCGGTGTCGGCGGAGAGCGGCACGGTCTGGCCGGCGCCGGTGGCGCCCGCGGGTTCCTGCCAGCTCACCTGCACCTGGAACCGTCCGCCGCCGAGGCAGAGGGCGGTGGCGCTGGGGACGCAGGGAGGAGGCTGGAAGCGCTGGGCGAAGACGCCGTAGAAGCTGCCGTCGCGGCCGTCGACGGCTCCCTCGGGAAGCTCCGGGAGGGGGCTCTCGATCAGCGCGCCGGCGCTCGCCCACGCGGTGACGAAATTGCCGGTCCTCCCGGCGGTCACGGCCGGCTGCCACTCGCTGTCGTCGGCCGGGCTGCTCACCAGGAAATTGTCGCCCAGCGGGTTCCAGGAACGATCGAAGAAGCCGGCGCGGATCAGGGGGGGATCGTTCTGCTGCCAGGCCACAAGGGAGGTGCCGTCCGGGCCGGCGGCGGCGGCGGGGCTGAAGAGGATCGCCGAGCCCAGGTCGCCGAGCTTGATCGGGTCGCCGACGGGGTTGCCCGTGGCGTCGAGGCGGCGGACCAGGATCCGCATCGCGAGGAAATCGTTGAAGACCACCGCCCCTTCGCCGTCGGCGTAGAGGATGGGAGCATTCCCCTTGAACACTCCGATGGGGACCGGATTGATCGAAACCTCCGCGTTCCAGGTCTGGCTCGGACCGTCGTACCGGCGCGCCCAGACGGCGATGTTGTCGCCGCCCTGGCGATGATCGTTCCAGCTCACCAGCAGGCTGTCGGCCGGGCCCAGGGCCAGCCGCGGGATGTCGCGGAGGAAGGGGGCGGGCATGTTGACCTGCTCCGCGGCGGCGAGCGGCTGATCGTTCGCGTCGAGACGCTGCAGAAGGATGCGGTCGCCGGTGTCCTGGGTGACCGCCCAGACGACGAAAGCGTCGCCCGCGGCATCCAGGGCCACGTCCGGAGAGTGGCGCGAGAGGTTCGGCGCCGGAGCGACGACGAGCGCGTCCCCCTTCGCCTGTCCCGTGCGGTCGAACCGCCGCAGGTAGATGACCTGATGATCCTCCCAGGCGACGGCGATCTCCCCCGCCGGCGTCATGGCGATGCGGGGAGGAGAGCTCGGCAGCGAAGCAGAGGCGACGACGATCTCGCCGGTGGTGGCGGCTCCCGAGGCGGCGAAGAGGCGGATCTTGACCGTGCTCGGCAGGGAAAGGGGCGGGGGGCCATCGCTCCAGACGATCGCGAAGTCGCCCGCGTCGTCCTGAGCGACGTCCGGTTGGTTCTGGGAGCGAGCCGTGACCTGGTTGACCTGGAAGTTCGGGCCGGCCGGCACTGGAGCCGCAACGGCCGCCATGGCGAGGAGCAGGGCCATGGAAAGGGCGGCTGACGCGGCGGCGAGCGAGGTTCTCATGTGAGGGTCTCCTGATCAGTGGCTGGGAACCGTGCGCGCCCGGAACGCCCGGGTGTCCGCGACGCCGCCGAGATGGCCGGCGGCGTTCGGGTAGACCTTCTTCGTTCCGGTCACCATGTC
>DATBAW010000037.1:0-3086 GCA_036271335.1 Thermoanaerobaculia bacterium | reverse complement strand
CTTGCGCTGCGTATTCCAAATTTTGCTGCAATTCGACTAAAAGCCTCGGAATTCAAATCGTGGACACCCCTATGGCGCCGGAAGCACCAGTCAATGCCGACTTTGCGGCGGGTGGTCACAAAATCAACCGGACACTACTGGGGCTCTATATACATTTTACAGCGGCCACGCAGAGGAGGCGATCAAGATTAATCAACGCGGCATAGACCTGATTGATCAGTCAAAGGATCACGCTCTTTTTATGCTCGCACTGCACAACCATCTCCTCTTCTTAATAGACCTCAAGCTCTACACCAAGGCACAAAGACTCCTTTTCGACAATCGTGGAAATCTCATCTACAAGGAACGCATTAACGCGATACGACTTCGCGGGGTTGAAGGCCGAATAAGCTACGGACTGGGCAAATTGGTCAGCGCTGAGATGGCTTTCCGCGAAGTCAAAGACGGCTTAACGAATGCCGGTATGAACTTCTATGCGGCGCTCGTTACCTTGGAACTAGCGATGGTTCTCAGGAGTCTAGACCGACCCGACGAAGCGCTAAAAGAAGTCATCGTAGCACGGGAGATCTTCATCTCGTTTGAGATCTATCGCGAGTACCTCGGCTCAGTTATCTTCCTTGAGGAGTCGTTCAGACGAGGCGAGGCAACAGCAGAGCTTATCGAGATCACCATCGCCCAAATTAACCGCAAATGGCTCCAGGTGGGGCCGCGACGACTACAGTAAGTCTTAGAGGGTATTTGGGCAGCCCTTTCAGCCCCGCAGGGGCGTCAGACATTAGCCCGGACCGTGAGGTCCGGGAAACGTGGCATACCCAATCCCAGAGCCCCGGCAGGGGCGACAGGTCTTCGCTGATATTGACGCTCCTGCTGTGCCGCGCTAGGCTGTCCGCCGCCATGAGCCGGTTCCAATCCGAGTCAGATGAGATCCTGGACGTCGTGCTTTCGGCGGCGGAAAGCCTGATCGCAAAACAGGGAGAGTTCTTTCCCTTTGGCGCCACCATGGATCGTTCGGGTGAGATCGCCATGGCGGGTGGATACCTGGGAATTGAGGACAGTCCCGCCGCCGAGGTGATCGCCTTGCTCAAGGAAGGCTTCCACGCCGGAGCTCTGACCGGCGAATACCGGGTCACGGCCATCGCCTATGCCGTGACGTTCCAGTTGCCCGCAGCCACTGCGAAATCGGACGCGGTCGCGGTGAATATCGACCATGAGGAAGGTAATTCCGTCATCGTATGTTTCCCGTACACGGTATCGGCAGGCGGCGTTAAGCTCGGTGAGGCGTTCGCCCAGGAGGGAACCCATGAGATTTTCGGCAAGAGGCGACTCGACGCCTGATGCCGCCTTTCGCCGTGGCCTCATCCTCGAAGCGATATCGCAGAGCAGGCCATATCGCGCGGGCCGTCCTGGAGATCTTCGTCGCGTTCGTCCTGCTTGCCTATGCTTCGGAGACGTACGCGCATCGAGCCTTCAGCGCCGATCCGCGCGTCAAGATGGTCTTTTCATCCTTCGCCGCTTTGATCGGCGTTCTCGGCATCCTGCCGATTCTGTTTCATCTGTCGCCCCGGCTCGGCAGGGCGGGTCTGCTCACTTGGCTGGTCTGCCTGCTTCTTCTCGGTTTCCTGGGTTGGGCCACCAAACCATGAGATCGGCTCGATCCGGAGAGGCTGAGACCGAAATCCGTCCTTCGCCGGTTCCCTCGATCCGTCCCACGATGGCCGCCGCGGTCACGCCGGCCGCCCGCAGGCTGGCGATGATCTCGCCGGCGAGGTTTTCCGGCACGGCGGCCAGGAGGCCTCCGGAGGTCTGCGCGTCGCAGAGCAGGAGCTGCTCCTCTTTCGGCAGCGCCGGGTCGTAGGTGACCCAGTCGGCCAAGAACTGCCAGTTGGCATGGGTGCCACCGGGCGCGATGCCGTCGTGGACGTACTGCCGCGCCGCCGCCAGCACGGGCACGGCGTCGGCCCAGATCCGCGCCGTGACGCCGCTGGCCGCGGTGACGTTGCGCAGGTGTCCGAGGAGGCCGAAGCCGGTGACGTCGGTGAGGGCGTGGACCTCGAAGGTGGTGAGGACGTCGGCCGCGGCGCGGTTGAGCGTCGCCATGACGGTGAGCGCCTCGGCGATCGCGCCCAGGCGGTCCTCGCCGTTTTTCGCCGCGGTGGTGATCACTCCGAGGCCGATCGGCTTGGTGAGGATCAAAAGATCGCCGGGCCGCGCGCCGGCGTTGGTCAGCATTTTCGCCGGATGGACGGTGCCGGTCACGGCGAGGCCGAAGATGGGCTCCTCGGACTTGATGGTGTGGCCGCCGACGATCGCGATGCCGGCCTCCGCGGCCTTGTCGGTCGCGCCGCGCAGGATCTCGGCGAGCACCTCGACCGGTAGCCTGGTGTCCGGAAAGCCGACGATGCTGAGAGCGGCGAGCGGCCGGCCGCCCATGGCGTAGACGTCGCTCAGGGCATTGGCCGCGGCCACCGCGCCGAAGTCGTACGGCCGGTCGACGATCGGCGTGAAGAAGTCGGTCGTCAGCACGAGCGCCAGGTCCTCGCTCAGCTTGTAGACCGCGGCGTCGTCGGCGGTGTTCGAGCCGACCAGCACGTTGGGATCGAGGATGGCAGGGAGCGTGCGGAGCAGCGGCAGCAGGTACCCCGGCGGCTGCTTGGCCGCGCATCCGGCGCGCTTGGCGAGCTGGGTCAGACGGATGGGGGAGTCTGCGGTAGGGGAGTCGTCGGTGGGGCTCATATTCGAGCCCGAGTATAGCGATAAGGTGCGATGGCGAGGCGGGAGGGCTCCCGCCTCGCCCTTGCCAGCCTGGCTCAGGCGGCCTCGGCCTCGTCTTCAGCCTCGGCCGCGGGCATCGGCATGCCGAGCACGGCGGGGTTGAAGAAGAAGTGGCGCTCGCGGATGCGCTGGGGCGCCTCGGTGAGGCCCCACAGGATCGTGCGCGCCAGCTTCTCGGGGAGGAAGTCGAGGTGGAGATCCTTGGCGTCTCCCCAGGCGTGGACCGGCATCATGCAGTCGGCCTTGTCGAGGGCTTCGAGGATCATCGCGGCGCCGGTCTCCTCGTCGAGCTCGCCGCGCTCGTAGCGGGCGAG
>DATBAW010000036.1:0-2213 GCA_036271335.1 Thermoanaerobaculia bacterium | reverse complement strand
TTCAAGGAAGACGCCATCCGCTTCGGCTGGGACCTGGTCACCCGCGTCTGGGGCCTCCCGGCGAGCCGCCTCTTCGCCACCGTCTACGAGCAGGACGACGAGGCGTTCGATCTCTGGGTGAAGCTGTCGAGCCTCCCCCCGGAGCGCGTCCACCGCTGCGGTGAGAAGGACAACTTCTGGGCGATGGGCGACACCGGCCCCTGCGGCCCGTGCAGCGAGATCTTCGTCGACCTCCATCCGGAACGTCCGGAGGTCGGCTGGGACGAGGGCTCGGACTCCGGCCGCTACATGGAGATCTGGAACCTGGTCTTCATGCAGTACGACCGCGACGCCGCGAAGGTGCTGACGCCGCTCCCCAAGCCGTCGATCGACACCGGCATGGGCCTCGAGCGGATCGCCTCCGTGCTCGAAGGGGTTTATTCGAACTACGACACCGACCTCTTCCAGCCGATCCTCGCCGCCGCCGCCGACCTGGCGCGGATGAAGTATGGCGCGGACGCCGAGAAGGACGTCTCGATGCGGGTGATCGCCGATCACCTGCGGGCGGTCTCCTTCCTGCTCGCCGACGGCGTGATCCCGGGCAACGAGGGGCGCGGCTACGTGCTGCGCCGCATCCTCCGCCGCGCCGTCCGCCACGGCATGCGCCTCGGCTTCGAGGAGCCGTTCCTGCACAAGCTGGTGCCGGTGCTCGGCGAGGTGATGGGCGGCGCTTACCTGGAGCTGGGGGCGACGCGGCAGGCCTCGATGGCCACCGTCAAGGCCGAGGAGGAGAAGTTCCTGTCGACGGTCGCCAACGGCGCCCGCCAGGTGCAGGAGGAGATCGAGCGGCTCCGGCCGCAGGGCGCCACGACGCTGCCGGGACCGATGGCCTTCCGCCTTTACGACACCTACGGCCTGCCGTGGGAGCTGATCCAGGAGATCGCCGAGGAGGAGCGCTTCCAGGTCGACGAAGCCGGCTTCCAGGAAGCTCTCAAGGCCCAGAAGGAGCAGTCGCGGAAAGCCACGGCAGAGGCGCAGAACCGCCTCTCCGCCCTGCGCGAGGTGCTGCGCGGCCACGCCGACCTCACCGCCACCCAGTTCGAGGGGTACGAGCGGACCGAGATGATCGACCTGCCGGCCGAGGTGGTGCGCCTGGCGACCTGGCGCGAGGGGTCGCCGGTGCGCGTCTCCACCCTGCAGAAGGGGCAGGTGGGGGTCGTCATCCTCGACCAGACCGTGTTCTACGCCGAGTCGGGCGGCGAGGTGGGGGACACCGGCGAGCTGCTCTGGGACGGCGGCCGCGCCCGCGTGGTCGACACCCAGAAGGATCAGAGCGGCATCTTCTTCCACTTCGTCGAGGTGGAGGAGGGAGGCCTGGCGCGCCACACCAAGATCCAGCTCAAGGTGGACCACGACCGGCGGCTCTCCATCCAGCGCAACCACACGGCGACGCACCTGCTGCAGGCCGCCCTGCGCCTGGTGCTCGGCAAGAGCGTGCGTCAGGCCGGGTCCCTCGTGGCGCCGGACCGCCTGCGCTTCGATTTCACCTATCACCGCGGCATGTTCCGCCAGGAGTGGGAGCAGACCGAGGATCTGGTCAACGAGTGGATCCGGCGGTCGGTGCAGACCGAGTTCGTCTGGCGCAGCTACCAGGAGGCGATCGCGGCCGGCGCCATGGCGCTGTTCGGCGAGAAGTACGGCGAGCGGGTGCGCACGGTGAACGTCCCCGGCTTCAGCCTCGAGCTCTGCGGCGGCTGCCACGTGCGCAACACGGGGGAGATCGGGCTCTTCCTGATCGACTCCGAGCGCGGCGTGGCCTCGGGCGTGCGGCGCATCGAGGCGGTGACCGGCACCTACTCGCTCGACGAGGTCCGCCGCCAGCGGACGACCTACGGCGAGCTGGTCACCCGGCTCGGGATCCGCACGGGCGACTACGACCAGCAGCTCCAGAAGGCCGACCAGTTCCGCCAGCGGCAGAACGAGCTGGAGACGGAGATGCGGAAGCTGCGCATGCAGCTGGTCTCCGGCGCGGTGGCGCCGTCCGGCGACGAGGAGCTGCTGGTGGAGGGCATCCGCGTGCTGATCCGCGAGGTGCCGCCGGCGCCGGCCAACGAGCTGCGCGACATGGCGGACGCCCTGCGCTCCAAGATCGGCTCCGGCGTGGTGGTGATCGGCACGCGCAGCGAGGGGAACGTCAGCCTGGTCGCCTCGGTGACCAAGGACCTGACGGCGCG
>DATBAW010000035.1:0-4434 GCA_036271335.1 Thermoanaerobaculia bacterium | reverse complement strand
CGGATCGGCCGCGACGCGATCCTTCTGCACGGCGTCACCATCGGCTCCCCCAGCCCCGGGAAGATCGAGCGGATGCCGGTGATCGGCGACAACGTGTTCATCGGCGCGGGAGCCACGCTGATCGGGGAGATCACGGTGGGGAACGACGTCTTCATCGGCGTCCACGCGATCGTGACGCGGGACGTCCCCAGTGGCAGCCGGGTGATCTCCACGTCCGGGATCGAAGTTTCCCCCCGGCGCGAGGCCGAGAACCCGCCGCCGGCTCCAACGCAGCCCTGAATCTTCGAGCCACTAAGCCTCAACGTCGTTCCCGCCGCGCCTCGCCCTGCTGCGGTCGGCGCGCACCGAAACGACCTGAAGCGCCCCGGCCGACGCTTAGCGATGGGCCCGTTCCGCAGTCGGCTCCGCGACCTCGAGCTACCGAGCCACGATGCCGGACTGCGCCACGGCCGTCGCGGATTGCCTTGGCGTCCTCTCCCCTTGCGACATGCGCTCCGCGATCTGCGACACGCATCAGGACTGATGCGCGTCGCAATCGGCGTTTGCTGCGTAGCAATCAGAGGTTACCGTATCGCAACTCGTCTGATGAGACACGCCAACGCCGAATGCATCGCGCCAATCGCTGGCTTGCGCTACGCAAGCGGGGTAAGGTCTGGCGCATCTAACGAGTTTTGTGTCGCAATTGGCACAGGCGCATAGCCCTTCAGCCTCCGGCCGGGTCGCATTGGGCCTGGGCGTCCGGCCGCGACACGGACCTTCTGCCGAGCTATTTCGCAGGAGTATCCAACGCTCGCCGCATCCCCTTCAGCAGGATGATCGTGCGTTCGCCCGCGTCGGGCTCGACCGTCTCGGCGGAATAGGCCGCCGCGACGTAGAGGTCGGTCAGGGTCCGCGCCGAATCCGCGACGCCTCGAAAGTCGAACGGCAGGGCGTTGAGGATCTCGTAAGGGGTGGACTTCGCCGGCCGGGCGTGACCCCGGCTCTCCAGCAGGGCCAGGAACCGGTGGTAGGCCGCGAGCACCGCCTCGCGGGGAGGCAGGAGCGCCAGCTTCTCCAGGTTGGCCAGCGGATCGCCCCCAGCCCACCCAGTCCGCCGCGCCGGGTGGAAACCGCCGAGGAGCGAACGCAACCGGTCGAGCAACCGCCGCCAGCGCTCGGCGATCTTCCCTCCCCAGGCGGCGAGCCGTGGCAGGAGCCGCGAGAGCGCCCACAGGCCGGCGAGGGCGAGGACCATGACCAGCGGGATGAGCAGCCATTTGCCGGCCGAGGTCAGCATCCGGACGAGGTCGGCGGCGGGCCCGGTGAGTTCGACCGGACGATCTCCGGCGTCCCTGCCCTCCCGAGAATTCGATTCCGAGCCTCTCCGGCCCTTTCCGTCGGAAGGCGAGCGCCTCGCGCCTTCTCCCTGATCCCCCTCTTGAGCGCCGCGGTCGTTCTCAGCACCCTGGCCATGGGCCCCCGGTGGCCGGAGCCGTCCCGATCCCTGGAAGTGGAGACCGGGCACGGCCAGGGCCGCGGCCAGCACCACGGCGAGCAGCGCCGCCGCCAGCGCCACCCGGCCCGGGACCAGGCCTGGAGAGACCGTGCCGCCCGCCCATTCGGCGCGGCGCAGGGCGTCGAGAGCGGAGCCGGCGGCGAGCACGATGCCGGTGGCGAAGAGGAAGACGACCACCGCCGCGAGCGCCCGAATGCCCGTCTGTGGCGCCGCCCCGAGCAGGACCGGCTCGCCGAGCGCGAAGGCGACCAGGGCGGCTGCGGCCAGGCGCGCGATCGATACCGCCGGATTGGCGGGGATCACCGGCGCGGGCTTCTCGGCCGGAGGGGACGCGCCGCTCTCCTCCCTCTTCTGGCGCTGCCAGGCCTGGATGCGGAGGCGCTCCAGACCATAGAGGCGGAGCTCCTGCCCGGCGGGCCTCCCCTCCTCGGGGCTCAGGCCTCGGGTCACTCGCGTGGCGAGCCACCAGACGGCGGCGATAATCAGAAGGTTGGCGCTCTTCTCGCCAAGGCCCACCGCGCGGGTCTCCCAGGGCTCCATCAGCAGCACGGCGACCGTGGCCACGCCCAGCGCCCCGGTGTAGCACCCCTGGATCTCGCGGTCGCCCTGGGTGTGGCCGTAACGCTCGATCAGCACGGTGGCGACGGCGAAGCAGAAGCCGATCCATCCGAGCTGCGGCCCACCCCCCAGGAAGGCGGACCGGACGTCGACCAGATAGGAGAGGAGCGAGGCGACCATGGCGATCACCGCCGCCGGCACCACGACGTGGTGGGTGAGGAGGGTGAGCAGATCGTCGTCGAGCGGCTGGCCGCTTCCAGCTTCGAAGCTCACAGGCTCTGCGCTCCCATCCGTTCGAGGTCTGCTTCCTCCCGCACCGGGTAGACCGGAACCCCTTCGAGCAGGCTGGTGGCGACCGTCCCGGGGCCGCCCGTCTGGATCCACACCACGCCGACGTCGAACCCCGAGCGCTTGAGGCCGCCGAGGGCGCCGCCCAGAGCGGGCCCGAGGTCGGGCGTGATCACCATCACCACCAGCGAGCGCGGCAGCCGGGGCGCCTCGGAGATGAGCAGCTCCGGCAGCGTAAGGCCCGGAGCGAGGGTCAGCCGCGCCAGGGCCGCGCGCAGGCGGTCGCGCTGCCAGGCGCCGCGGCCGGGCTCCACCTCCAGCGGCCGGTAGGCGGAGATCAGCTTGCGGGCGCCGGCGTCCTCCAGGGCGTCCTCGTAGCGCCGGAAGCTGCCGCCCGTCCAATCGGCCGGAAAGCGCTCGGCCGCGTCGCCGCCGTTCGAGATCAAGCCCACGGATTGGCCGCCGGCGAGGACCAGCTCGGCGATCGAGGCCGCCGCGGTCACGGCGAGCTCGACGCCGGGATCGTCGTTGCTCTCCGCGGCGGCCCGAGGGTAGGCGTGCTTCCCCATTTCCACGGCGAGGAGCACCCCCGCGAGCACCGTCGGCTCGAAGAGCTTGACCTGCAGGACGCCGGTGCGGGCGGTGGCGCGCCAGTGGATGCGCCGCAGACCGTCTCCCGGCCGGTAGTCGCGGACGCCCAGGAAGCGGGAGGGATCCTCGAAGGAGCTCCGGCGGCGAGGCGTCTCGTGGACCGGCCGGTGGCCGAGGGGCCACCCCTCTCCAAGCGCCACCGTTCGCGGCAGCACCGTGACGAAGGCCACCGCCGGGTCCACCTTGAATCGCTTCACAAGCCCAAAGGGATCGCTCGCCTCGACCACGACCGGCCCGACCCGGAACAATCCCCGGCGGGTGCTGTGGAGCGTGCAGGCCATGCGGACCGTCTGCTCGCTCGCCAGCGTCTGAAAGCCGCAGCTCACCCCCTCGACGTCGAGGCCGGGATCGACCGCCTCCCGCCAGAACAGCCAGGGAGCCGGGAAGCTCTTGCGGTTGTGGAGCACCAGCCGCGACTCGACCGCCCCCCCGAGCTCGATCTCGGTCGCCGCGAGGCCGCGCCGCACCTCCAGACCCGCCAGGCTGGCGGCCGGCAGTAGCGCCGCCAAACCCAGGACGGCGCCGGTCACCACGGCCGCGTAGAGAAAGAAGCCGGCCGAGAACAGGGAGACGAGGAGGGCGAGCAGGCCCACCCCCAGGGTCCAGAGGAGAGCCTGGCGGCGGCGCTGGCTCCGAACCTCGGCGGACGGGGCCGCCGCGACGGCGGCACCCATCAGGCCACGGGCCGGCCGGTGGCGGCGTCGACGAGGGGCGCCGGCACCAGACCGACCGCCTGGTCCACCACCTGCTGCACGCTCCGCCTGGAGAGCCGCCCCTCGGTGCCGAGGATCACCCGGTGATACAGCATCGCGGGGTAGAGCCGCTTGACGTCGTCGGGGATGACGAAGCTCCGGCCGGCGAGGGCGGCGCGCGCCTGACAGGCGCGGTAGAGCCCCTGAGTGGCGCGGGGACCGGCGCCCAGCACCAGCTCGCGGGCGGTGCGGGTGGCGGTGATGACCTGCACGATGTAGCGCCGCACCTCGGGATGGACGTGCACCTCGCGGATCTGGTCCTGGAGCTGCGCCAATTCCTCCAGGCTCAGCACCGGCACCACCTTTTCGAGCGGATCGCCGGCGGCGCGCACCAGCATCTGCTCCTCGGCCGCCACGCTGGGGTAGCCGATGGCGAGGCGCATCAGGAAACGGTCGAGCTGCGCCTCGGGGAGCGGGAAGGTGCCCTCGTGCTCGATCGGGTTCTGGGTGGCGATGACGAAGAAGGGGCGCTTGAGGAGATAGGTGCGGTTGTCGACGCTCACCTGCCGCTCGGCCATGCATTCGAGGAGCGAGGCCTGGGCGCGCGGGGTGGCGCGGTTGATCTCGTCGGCCAGCAGGACCTGGGTGAAGACCGGACCGGGGTGGAACTCGAAGTCGCCCGTCTTCTGATTGAACACGCTCGACCCGGTGACGTCGCCCGGCAGCAGGTCGGGCGTGCACTGGAGCCGG
>DATBAW010000034.1:0-9416 GCA_036271335.1 Thermoanaerobaculia bacterium | reverse complement strand
GCGCGGCCATCGCGGCCATCGCGGGACAACGACGCGTCGCCGCCCAGGGAGGCGCGCGGATCGAGCGCGATCGAAGCCGCGATCATCGACGAGAGGAGCTGCAAGGCCACCAGCGACATCACGCCGAACGCCACGCAGGCCGTCGCCAGCAGCGTCCGCTGGCCGCCCCGCAGCAGATTTCGTGAGGCATATCGAAACGCGAAGCCGGCGTCCATCAGCCCGGCTCCGTCAGCAGGCCGTCGACCATGTGAAGCGTGCGGTCGGCGCGCGCGGCGACGGCCGGGTCGTGCGTGGCGATGACGACGGTGAGCTGGCGCTCGCGGCGCAATTTTTCGATCAGCTCGAGCACCTGTGCGCCGTTGGCGCTGTCGAGGTTGCCGGTCGGCTCGTCGGCGACCAGCAGGGCCGGCCGCGTGACCAGCGCGCGGGCGATGGCGACGCGCTGTTGCTGGCCCCCCGAGAGCTGATTCGGCCGGTGCCCCAGGCGATCCGACAGCCCCACCAGCCCGAGGGCCTCCCGCGCCGCGTCGCGAGGCCGCACGGGCGACGATCGCACGTAGAGCGGCGCCTCGACGTTCTCCTGCGCCGTCAGCGTCGGGATCAGGTTGAACGACTGGAACACCACGCCGATCGTCTGGTTGCGCAGCCGCGCCATGGCCCGTTCGCCGAGGTGCGTGACGTCGGTCCCGCCGATCAGGATACGTCCGGAGGTCGGAGAGTCGAGACCGCCGAGGATGCCGAGCAGCGTCGACTTGCCCGAGCCCGAGGGCCCGGTGAGCGCGATCCACTCTCCGGGCTCGATGGTGAAGGAAACGCCGTTGAGAATGGGAACGCGCTCGCCGCCGAGGGGGAGCGAGCGCGTCAGATCGATGGCCTCGATCGCGGATCCGCGGGTGTCGTGCATCGTGGGTTCGTCCTCCGACGAGTAGGTGCTCGCCTGGAGAACGCGGCCCACCGATTTCTATTACAGGGTCCGGAGACGATCTCCTCCCCTATCCTTCTCTGGCCCCGTAGGCAACATCTCACGCCTCCGGCTCCCTCCAGTCCCTGTTCTCTCCGCACGAGCAGTACAGGACCGTACGGGTATCCAGATAGTCGAGGGTGTCCGTCACGCCTACGCTGGCCTTGCCTCTCAGCTTTCTCTGGCGCTGGTACAGCCGGAGGACACAGCCGAAATCCGTGTTCTGGACGAGGAATCCATACCGGATTCAGGCCGGTGAAAACGTATAGAACGGGCCGGTCGGGCGGCGGGGCAGACCGTCGAGAGCCTCGGCGCTCATCGCTTTCGCGACGTCCATCGTCTCGCCCTGTTTCACCAGCACAGAGGCCACTTGGGCGGAGAACGAGTCCCTGCAGACAGGCGCGGAGAGATTCGTAAAACGGGAGCTGAGGGGTAGAACGGAATCCTGGTCCTCGACGTCGAAGGCACTGACGTTCCCCGTGCCGCAACTGGCCATGAACAGCAGGAGCAGAGCTCCGAAAATCTTGAATCCGATCGACCAAAAGGTATCGTTGCTGACGCGCATCTGGCATCCTCCTCTAATCTCGCACCAAGGCAAGGGGGATGCCACTCTCTTCCAGGGTGCCGTACCGCGGACCTGCCGCGGCTGGAACTGCAAGCGAACCTTGGACTTACCGTCGGTGGGTGCAAGCAGAGCACCGGTGCGCGGGACGCTGTGAGGCCGGCCGTCATGGAACGGCCGCGTCTGAAAGATCAGACGCCTTGTACAACCCTCAGCGTCCAGCGCGTCGATCCTGACTTTGACAATTTTTGTTGTCAACAGTAGATTTCCCCCATGACGACATCCGGTCCGTCCCGGCCAGGCGCCCTCTCCAACCGCGTGCGCCTGGAATCGATCGACGTCCTCCGCGGCGTGATCATGGTGATCATGGCGCTCGATCACACGCGCGATTTCTTCGGCATCCCCGGCCAGAATCCCACCGACCTGGCCCACGCCTCGGCGGCGCTGTTCTTCACCCGCTGGATCACCTATTTCTGCGCGCCGGTGTTCTTCCTGCTCACCGGCACGGGCGCCTACCTGTCGCTACGCCGAAAATCGCGCGGCGAGCTCTCCGGGTTCCTGCTCACGCGCGGGCTCTGGCTGATCTTCCTCGAGGTCGTAGTGGCCCGCTGCTTCGCCTACCAGTTCAACGTCGACTACCGGGTGACGATGCTCCTCGTCCTCTGGGCGCTCGGCTGGGCCATGATCACGCTCGCGGCGCTGGTCCGCCTGCCGGCGACCGTGGTGACGGCGTTCGGCGCCGTCCTGATCGCGGGCCATAATCTCCTGGACGGCATCGGGTCATCGAGCCCGCTCTGGTCGATCCTCCACGTTCCCGGTTTCGTCCTCAACACGCCGGAGCACGTCGTGTTCGTGGCCTATCCGCTCATCCCCTGGATCGGCGTGACCGCGGTCGGCTATGGCCTCGGACAGGTCTATGCCTGGGATGCCGATCGCCGGCGAACCTTCCTGCTGCGTCTGGGACTGGCCCTGAGCCTGGCCTTCCTGGTGATCCGCGGACTGAAGGTGTATGGCGATCCGTCACGCTGGACGTCGCAGAAGAGCGCCCTGTTCACCGTGCTCTCGTTCCTGAGCACGACCAAATACCCGCCGTCGCTGCTGTTTTTGCTGATGACGCTCGGCCCGGCGCTGATCTTTCTCGGGCTGATCGATCGCGGTACGCCGGGACTCCTGCGGCCCGCGCTGACGATCGGCAAGGTGCCCCTGTTCTATTACCTGCTCCACTTCGCGCTGATCCACCTGCTCGCCGTCCTCACCTGCTACGCGCGAAATGGCTCCGCGCACTGGATGTTCGAGTCGCCGGACCTCGCCCACTACCCTTTTAGCGCCCCGCCGGGCTGGGGATTTTCGCTGCCGGGGGTTTATCTCGTGTGGGCGATCGTCGTGCTCGCGATGTATCCGCTCTGCCGATGGTTCGCGGCGCTCAAGGCCCGGCGCAGCGATGCTTGGCTGAGTTATCTATGAGGCAGGGCGATGTCTACGGAACCGTCTCCAGTCCGTTTCCATGTCCCGCATTGCACTTTCGTCAGGCCGACTTCTATCGCGTACCAGTAGCCGTGCTGCTGGCAAAGCCGGTCAGCGGGGGAATGCCAGATGAACGGAGCGAGATAGGAGACGCAGGCAGCTCCAACGGATGTCAGAAGGCTCACCCCGAACACGGCAAACCAAACGGCGGAGCGAGAGGCCACTGGCGGAGCCATCTCCGACGAGGCACCGTCGGCGTCGGTCGCGCCGGGGACGACGGCTCCGTCACGATCAATCGCGCCGCGGTTCCGCAGCACTACCCTCAGGAGATGCTTGGCGTCTTCCGTCAAGCCCCCCTGAGCCAGCAGGGCCAGCAGATCCTCCGTGGGCAGCGACTCGTACCTGGAGCGAAGCTGATCGGCGTTGATCTCCAATTTCAATCCTCCCTGAGGCCCGTCGCCCGGCATCCAGAATGACAAGACCGCCGAAAACATTTCAGCTTCCGTCGTCCTCTGTCTGTGGCGAAATGATTTGACACCTGAGAGCACTTCCGGTCAAGCTGATGTCTCGATTCCCCAGAGAGGTGCTTTCACTATGCCCGTCTCGCCCCGTCTGCGCCCGATCATGCTTCTGCTCTTCATCGGCCTCGTCCTCGTGCTGACGGCTCCGCTCGCGGCCATCACGGACCCGACCTATGCCTTGCTCCGCGGCGCCAGGCCGGACGGCCGGAAGATCCCGGTCCGGAATCTGGTGCTGGAGCGCGACGCGTTCCGGTTTCAGCTCGACTCCGGTGCCTTCTATCCGCTCGCGCCGGTCGACGGCCACACGATCGGCGCGGTCTTCGTGGGCCAGGGGAGCTACCGGCTGATCCCGGCCACGCCCAACGAAACGCGGCAGCTCGCGCTCGCCTCCGGAGCCGACAAGAATTTCGAGGTGCTGACCGATACGTTCGAGACGCTCCTCTTCCTCTTCACCGACGACACCCTGGCCGAGCTCGAGCGTCATGCCGCCACGCAGACGGGAGCTCCCGATTCCCGCGCCGCCGACGTCTACGATCGTTTCCTCAAGCGGCAGCAGAAGGACTTCCGATCCAATTTCCACCTGCGGATTCTCGAAGATCTGCTCAACGCTCCGGGGCACCCTCACGGCGTCTTCCTGGCCCTGATCGACGGCCGCAAGATTTCGCCGGCGCTCGCGGCCGTCGACCCCGACGGCGCCGAGACGCTGCGCATCGCTCCACGCCTGGGCGGCGAGACCACCGTCTTCCAGGTCGCCGATGCCGCCAACGGCGGGACCTGGTATCTCTGTGACCGCAAGGAGGACGCGGCGCGCCGGCAGCCGAGGCCCGTGCAGCGGCTCGTCGACGCGCTCGATTACAAGGTCGAGACCGAGGTCCAGCGAAACGCGGACATCGCCGGCAAGACCACCGTCCGCTTCGAGACGTTGGTCGACGGCCTGCGCGTCCTGCCGGTGAGCCTGCTCTCGAAGCTCCGCATCGGGGAGGCGGCGTATGCCGTCGAGGCCGCCGGCGCCGAGCCGGCCTGGAAGCCGCTCGCCTGGATTCAGGAGGACGAGAACAAAGACGCCGACGCCGCGGTCGTCTTCCCCGAGCCCCTGCCCAAAGGCGCCACGGTCCGGCTGCGCCTCGCGTACCAGGGCAACGAGGTGCTGCAGAACGTCGGTGGCAAGACCTTCGTGGTCGGCGCCCGCGAGAGCTGGTATCCCAACCTCGGCATCTTCTCCGATCCGGCGAAATTCGAGCTGATCTACCGGATTCCGCTCGGCTTCGAGGTCGTCTCGGTCGGCAAGAAGGCCGAGGACCGCACGGAAGGAAAGCAAAGGGTCTCGGTCTGGCGAACCGAAACTCCCGTCCAGGTCGCCGGCTTCAACTATGGCAAATTCGAGGAGCTGGTGCGGAAGGACGACGTCAGCGGCCTCCAGGTCGAGGTCTTCACCGGCGAGGACCGCCCCGACTTTGGGCCCGAGGTCGGCATGGTTACCGCGTCCCGGCTGGCCGACGGCGCCGCCGTGGATGGGGTCAATGCCGCGCGGATCTTCACCACGTATTTCGGCCCGCTTCCCCAGACGCACGTGGCGATCACGCAACAGGCGCAATGGAACTTCGGCCAATCGTGGCCGTCGCTGATCTTCCTGCCCTACGCGTCGTTCCTGACCGGCACCCAGCGGGCCGCCCTCGGCCTGTATCAGATGAAGGATTTCATCAATCAGGTGGGCTTTCACGAGTTCGCCCATCAATGGTGGGGCCACCAGGTGGCCGCCGCCACCTATCGCGACGAGTGGCTGGAGGAGGGATTCGCCGAGTTCTCGGCAGCATTGGCCGTGCAGCACACGCAGGGCTGGAACGCCTACACCGATTTCTGGCGCAACGCGCGCAAATTCATCTTCGGGAAGTATCCGGGAAACGCGATCGCGCACGACAAGGCGGGTCCCATCAGCCAGGGCTGGCGGCTCAGCACGCCGTACAGCCCCGCGGCGGCGCAGGCGATGATCTATTCCAAGGGTGCGTACGTCCTCCACATGCTGCGCATGCTGATGTGGGACGCGAAAGCGCAGACGCCGGACGCCAATTTCATCGCCCTGATGAAGGACTTCGCCGCCACCTACAGCGGCCGATCCGCCACCACCGCCGATTTCCAGAAGGTGGTGGAAAGGCACATGGTGCCGACCCTGAACGCCAGCCGCGACGGCACGATGAATTGGTTCTTCGATCAGTGGGTCTACGGCACGGACGTGCCCCGCTACGTCGCCGACCTGAAGATCGACAAAGCGGACGGCGACGAGTACCGGATTCACGGCCAGGTCACGCAGCAGGGCGTGTCAAAAGGCTTTCGCTCTCTCGTTCCCCTTCAGGTCGAGGTCGGCAAGAACGAATTCCTGCGCATCGGCTCGATCGGCATGACGGGCGAGGCCACCGTGCCGATCGACATGAAGCTCAAGCTGCCGAAACCTCCCAAACGGGCCCTGGTCAACGCCAACGGCGAAGTGCTGGCGCGGGATTGACCGCTCGGCGGGAGAGCCTCGCGGCGACCGGAAAGATCTCCGGCATCCCAACGCGAGACCCGGCTTTCGGCCCGCTCAACCCTCGGCCTGCGGTGAGATGGCCGCCAACGGCGCCCTCCACTGCTGATCCGTTGCACCGAGGGGCTGGGGCGCGGCCCCCTTGTGCCTTTCCTGCGCGGATCTGAAGCTCTTGACAGGACTCCGCTCATTCGACTAGACTAAACTAACACTGAAAGGAGTGAAAAGGATGAAAAAAGAAGAAGTGAAGCATCGGAGAGTTCTGGGTCACCAAGTCGCCGTTGAGCTGCCCGATGAGGAGCTTTTTAACGTTGACGGAAAAGGCCGCAAGCCCGTAGCCAAGTCATTTTCGACTTGCGACGGAACAGTAACTCATCATCCAGCCAATGGTAGGGATTGCAGCGGCCAAACGGATGACATCGGCGGATTGCCCATTTGACAACCTAGCCCCAGAATTCTTTGGCGGCATCTATGCGGAATGACATTAGTGGCCATCAATATGTATTGATCGCCACTAACCCCAAAGATTCGGACTCGTTCCTCGTTCAGGAAGCCTTAAGCAGGAAAAATGTCCAGACAGAGTTAGTCCACTTTACGGACTTTCCGAGCCGTTCAACGGCTTCCCTTCACCTGGGCCAGGAAGTTGAACAAGATCGATGGTTCCTGACGCATCAGAACGGTCGTTCCCAACCGCCTCTACCATCTGCGATATGGTGGCGACGACCTGAGAGTCCTGTACTGCCATCTGACGTTCATCCTGACGACAAAAAATTTGTCTTCCAGGAAACCGCCAAGTTTCTACGTGGCCTATGGCACTCTTTGCCCTCAGAGATCGTCTATGTCAACTCCCCGGCTCGCGCCATCGAAGCCGACCGCAAGCCATATCAATTGCAGGCTGCGCGCGAGGTTGGGCTCGCGATCCCTCCAACCCTGTTTAGCAACGACCCGGCAGAAATCAGGGCCACGATCCGCCAATGGGGAGGCCGGGCTATCTACAAGTCGTTTGGCAGCGTAAACAACTTCTGGTGGGATGCCAATAAACAAAGGATGCGGGCCTTGTTCACAACGGCCGTTGAAGAGGGCTCTCTCCCTGATGACGACATACTGTCATTGACTCCAGGTATCTACCAGCCTCGCCTGGATAAGGTTTTCGAGCTGCGAATTACTGTGTTTGGCAGCACCGTCTTCGCCACCAAGATCTTTTCTCAGGAACAAGGACAGAGCCAGCTTGATTGGCGCAACGGCCAAGGTAGCCTGCGTTACGAGCCAACAGAGATTCCGACAAGCCTGCGGAAACTTTGCTTCAAAATGCTTCGGCGCCTTGGGCTCCTGATGGGTTGCTTCGATTTCGTCGTGACGCCTCAGGGAGAGGTAGTATTCTTGGAGGTCAACGAGGGCGGACAGTTCCTCTGGCTGGAGACGGCCAGCGGAGCGCCCCTCCTAGATGCTTTCAGCGATTTCCTCATTCACCCGCACGCAGGCTTTCGATGGACGCCATCGCCAGAGCCCCTCCTCATCCAGCATATCCAAGCCGTTGCCACCGAAAAAATGGCCATGGCTGCTGAAAACCACATTGCCCCAGAGCCTTTGATTTATATCGCGGCCGCACCGTCGGCCTCGGCGGAGCCCGATGAATAGGATAAAGCGGGAATCCCTGCACAGTACTTTTCTCGCCTTTTCTTTGTGCCTGCTGGTAGCCTCCGCGACCCATTCGCTGGAGCCGGGGAAGCTCGGAAGCGTAGATGTCTTTGGAGTGGATCCTAAGTCGATCGTCGAGTTAGAACGTTGTTTTGGCGCGGCAGCGGAAGAATATGTGGCCGCCGCCTCGACTCCAGGCCAGAGTGCCCAAGCCCGCGAGCTCGCAGCCAAGTTGGAAAAAGCGATCAAGGAGGCGGGTGGCTTCAAGGCCGTGGAGCTCTCAGCCGTCCACTACTCCACACCGCATGTTCCTTCCGACTTGACGTTCAACATTACATTGGCCGATAAAGCATCACGGATCGAGTATCTTCCGACGCCAGAGGGTGACGTCCCAGATCCCGACGGCTTGCTAGCCAGCTGGCAGGAGTATGAAAAACTTGGGGGCGCGCTAGACTATTCGGGCCAATTGGCCGACTCTCCTACGTGCCAGGCGCACCACTGCCTCTATGGTTTCGATCATCCTATGCTCCGGCCCTACGGCGTAAAGTTCGCTCAACAGGTGCCGACGGACCGATCTGAATTGATCAGAGTGCTACGGACGGACAAGGATGACAAGAAGCGCGCCGCGGCGGCATATCTCCTCGCCCACTTGCGCGAAGCCCGCGATGTGTTGGAGACACTGCTGCCAGAACTTCGCGATCCATCGCCAAGGGTTCGCAACAGCGTGCTGAGGGTCGTGGCCATCATGGCCGAGCACGGTGAAGCGCGATCCATCTCGATCGGACCGATCCTGCCTTTCCTCGCGTCTCCAGTCCTCACCGATCGCAACAAGGCTGTTTCTATCGTCGCGGCGCTGGCGAATGACAAGAACTATCGCGAGATCCTGATTCAGCGCTCCGGCTGCGATCTCGTCCGGCTCTTGGAGACGAAGCAGCCGAACCAGAACGAGTTCGCTCATACCGCACTGGTAAAGCTGCGAGGCAAGGACCTGGGCGGATTCGAGGCTCAAGTTTGGAGACAGTGGCTGCAAACCCAAAAGGTGTCCTGCCCGGCGGAGCCAGAGATAGGCCCCGGCAAGCTGTGTCCCTTGAAGCCACCAGCTCCCTCAGCCGGCGACAGCACCGGGCAAGGTCCTGGCGACTCTGCCAGCGCGTAGACCTCTGCAGCGCAGGCTTGAGGTTCGACAGTCCTCTTCGATCGACCACGCTATAAACCTCCGCTCAACTCCGCAACGAGCTCATCGGCTCGACGCGTGCCGCCCGCAGGGAGGGCACGGCGCAGGCCGCGAGGGCGACAAGCGCCAGGAGACATGCGGCCGCCAACGAGGTCAGCGGGTCCGTCGCCTCGACTCCGTAGAGCTGGCTTGCGATCAACTGTTTCAGAGCGTAGAAGCCGGCAAGGCCGAGCGCGATTCCGAGGAGGGTGAGCAAGAGACCTTGACCGAGGACGAGCCGCGCCACCTGCCCGACGCCGGCTCCCAGCGTGAGCCGGAGCGCCATCTCCCGCCGCCGCTGCGCCACGCTGTACGCCACCACTCCGTAGAGGCCCACGGCGGTGAGCAGCAACGCCACGCCGGCGAAAAGGCCGGTCAGCAGCAAGGCCAGCCGGCGGTCGGACAGGCTGTCGCGCACCGCGTCCGCGAACGGCCGGAGCTCGATGCGTTCCAACCGCGGATCGAGCGCCGCGACGTCGGCGCGGACGGTCGCGGCGAGCGCCGGATCGTGACGCTTCGTCCTCAGGACATACGTGCAG
>DATBAW010000033.1:0-9167 GCA_036271335.1 Thermoanaerobaculia bacterium | reverse complement strand
GGTAGCCGAAGTCGACGTCGGTCCGGTTCTGGCCGGCGGCCAGGGAGAAGGTCGCCTGGTTCGCCGTCGCCACGCCGTCGAGGTCGAAGGTCTCCGCCGTGCCGGCCGGCAGACCCGAAACCTTGACCGTGTAGGTGCCCGGCGCCAGGTTGTTGAAGGTGTAGTTGCCGTCGCCGCTGGTGGTCGCGGTGCCGACGACGTTGTTCGAGCTGTCGAGCAGCTGAACGGTGGCGCCGTTGATCCCGATCTCACCGGCGTCCTGCGTGCCGTTGCCGTTGGCGTCGAGCCAGACCCGGTCGCCCACGGAACCCGTGTAGCGGTAGCCGAAGTCGACGTCGGTCCGGTTCTGGCCGGCGGTCAGGGGGAAGGTCGCCTGGTTGGCCGTCGCCACGCCGTCGAGGTCGTAGGTCTCGGCCACGCCGGCCGGCAGGTTCGAAACCTTGACCGTGTAGGTGCCGGCGGACAGGTTGCTGAAGGTGTAGTTGCCGTCGCCGCTGGTGGTCGCGGTGCCGACGACGTTGTTCGAGCTGTCGAGCAGCTGGACGGTGACGCCGTTCAGCCCGGTCTCACCGGCGTCCTGCGTGCCGTTGCCGTTGCTGTCGAGCCAGACCCGGTCGCCGACCGAGGCCGTGCCGCGGTAGCCGAAGTCGACGTCGGTCCGGTTCTGGCCGGCGGCCAGGCTGAAGCTGGCGATGTTCGCGGTGGCCACGCCGTCGAGGTCGTAGGTCTCCGTCACCCCGGTGGGCGGCGTGACCCGGACGGAGTAGTTGCCCGCCGCCAGGTTGCTGAAGGTGTAGTTGCCGTCGCCGCTCGTGGTGGCGGTGGCGATGACGTTGCTCGAGCTGTCGAGCAGCTGGACGGTGACGCCGTTGATCCCGGTCTCACCGGCGTCCTGCGCGCCGTTGCCGTTGGCGTCGAGCCAGACGCGGTCGCCGACCGAGCCGGTGCCGCGGTAGCCGAAGTCGACGTCGGTCCGGTTCTGGCCGCCGGCCAGCGGGAAGCTGGCGATGTTGGCGGTGGCCACGCCGTCGAGGTCGTAGGTCTCCGCCAGACCCGCCGGCGGCGTCACCCGGACGGAGTAGTTGCCCGCCGTCAGGTTGCTGAAGGTGTAGTTGCCGTCGCCGGTCGTGGTGGCGGTCGCCAGCACGTTGTTGGCGGCGTCGAGCAGCTGCACCGTCGCGCCGTTGATCCCGACCTCGCCGGCGTCCTGGACGCCGTTGCCGTTCGAGTCGAGCCAGACGCGGTCGCCGACCGAGGCCGTGCCGCGGTAGCCGAAGTCGACGTCCGTGCGCGAGTCGCCCGGATTCAGCGAGAAGGAGGCGATGTTGGCGGTGGCCACGCCGTCGAGGTCGTAGGTCTCCGTCACGCCCGGGGGCAGTGAGGAGATCACGATCCGGACGGAGTAGTTGCCACCGTTCAGACGGCTGAAGCTGTAGTTGCCGTCGCCGCTCGTCGTGGTCGAGGCCAGGACGTTGCTGGCGTCGTCGAGCAGCTGCACCGTCACGCCGTTGATCCCGGCCTCGCCGGCGTCCTGGACGCCGTTGCCGTTGGTGTCGATCCAGACCCGGTCACCCACCGAAGCGGTGCCCTGGTAGCCGAAGTCGACGTCCGTCCGGTTCTGGGCCGTGGCCAGGTCGAGGGTGGCGGCGTTCTGCGTGCCGACGCCGTCGAGGTCGTAGGTCTCGGACACCCCCGGCGGCAGGCTGGCGGTCACGATCTTCACCGTGTAGGTGCCGGCCGCCAGGTTGCTGAAGGTGTAGTTGCCGTCGCCGGCCGTGGTGGTGGTCGCCACCAGGGTGTTGGTGCCGTCGTACAGCTGCACCGTCACGCCGTTGAGCCCGGCCTCGCTGGGATCCTGCGTGCCGTCGCCGTTGACGTCGTTCCACACCCGGTCGCCGATCGAGCCCGTGGCGGTCACCGGCGTCTGGTAGCCGAAGTCGATGTCGTTGTCGGTGCTGCCGGCCTCGGCGAAGATCGAGAACACCACGTCCGGCGTGTCCGTGCCGTCGAAGTCGTAGGTCTCGGTCGAGCCCGCCGGGAGCGTCGTGGTGTCGATCAGGACGTTGTACGTCCCCTCCGGCAGATGGTCGAAGGAGTAGTGCCCGTCCGCGCCCGTCACCGTCGAGGCGACGGGGTTGCTGGAATCATCCTGCAACTGCACCGTGACGCCCACGATGCCGGGCTCGCCCGGATCCTGGACGCCGTTGCCGTTGACGTCGTTCCAGACCCGGTCGCCGATCTCGGCGTTGCCCTGGTAGCCGAAGTCGACGTCGGTGCGGGTCTGGCCGCCGGCGACGGTGACCACCGCCGCGTTGGGCGTCGCCACGCCGTCGAGGTCGTAGGTCGGCGTCAGGCCGCCCGGCAGGAACTCGTCGTCGACGCGCACCGTGTAGGTGCCGGCCGGCACGCCGGCGATGGAGTAGTTGCCGTCGCCGTTCGTGGTGTCGCTGCCGACCAGGTTGTTGTTGGAGTCGTAGAGGCCCACCGGGATGCCGTTGATGCCCGGCTCGCCCGGATCCTGGACGCCGTTGCCGTTGAAGTCGTTCCAGACGCGATCGCCGACGGCACCCGGCCGGTCGTAACCGAAGTCACAGGTGAGGATGTTGTCGTTGGTGATCGTCGCCTGGCACTGCTCCGGCGTGGTCGGCGTGTAGCCGAAGAGGACGCCCGGCTGCTCGTTGGTGCCGTAGTTCGTGGCCGCGATCTTCACTGTGTAGGCGAAGGCCTCGACCTCGAAGGAGTAGTGGCCGTTGGCGTCGGTGTGGGTCTGCGCGACCAGCACGCCGTTCGAGTCGTAGAGGTCGACCTCGACCCCTTGAATGCCCGGCTCGCCCGGATCCTGGACGCCGTTCTCGTTGCCGTCCACGAACACCGTGTCGCCCAGGAGGTAGGGGTGCAGGGCGGAGCAGGGAACCCCGAACTGATCGACGCAGAGCGCGCGGCCCGGGAGGAGCAGGGCGTTGAGGTTCTGCATGTCGACGCCCTGGATGTGCAGCCGGAAGATGCCCGGCGGGATCAGGTCGTCGGTGTGGTAGTCCATCAAGGACCGGTCGAAAGGATCGGTCGAGATCTTGAACTGCTCCCACTCCTGGTTGCCCGACGGATCGTTGTTGGCGAACGTCCGGCCGTCCGGGAAGAGCAGGTCATAACGCACCGACGGCGGCTTCACCAGGAAGATGCCGGAGCCGGCGGGGTTGCGGTCGTCGGGAGGATTGCCCGTGCTGCCGGTCAAACCCGTGGCCACCCCTTCGGGCACGGTATCGGGGGTTGCCCAGACCGGCAGGAAGGGAGCGTTGGGAGTGTCCGGATCGTCGGTGTCGTTGACCGAGCCGTCGAACTTGCCGTAGTCGAAGTCACCGTCCCAGACGGTGATGTCGCGCTGGCTGACCGGCTGCTCGAAGTAGAAGTCGAAGCTGCCGTCGTAGGTGGTCGGCGTGATCGACGGGAAGCTCGGATAGACGATCTGCAGGTCGGCGCTGCCGAAGATATTGGCGATGTACGAGAACGGCTCGGGCGAGGGGAAGAGAGAGGATCCCCCGACGTTCGCGCCGCTCGTGCGCACCTTGAAGGCGTTGAGGTTGGGAATCAGCGGAGTGGTGAGAGTGATCCGCAGCAGATAGAAGTAGTTGCCGCTCGGCGCCATGGCGCCGGCGTCGGTGTTCACCGTGAAGTCGATCCAGTCGTTGTCCGGCATCGTCGTCGACAGCTGGATCGGCAACAAGCCCAGGGGAGCGATGGTCTGCGCCGCGTGGTCGCGGTTCGGATCATCGTAAAGCGTGTAGGTGTAGACCGCGGGTGAGCCCGAGTCCCAGTGCGAGTTGAGCGACAGGTCGGCTCCCTTCGAATCGCCGTCGAAGATTCCGACGGTGAAATTCGTCGTCCCCTTGGGCACGCCGATCTCGAGGTCGAGGGTCGGTTGGCTCAAGGTGACGAAGCCGACTCCGTTGGCGATCGCCAGGAATCGCGCGTCCGTCGAGCTGCAGGACGGCAGGCAGGTGTAGGTCACCTGCCCGAAAGCCGTTCCCGCCAGCAAGAAGGCGAGTAGCGCACCAAACTTCCATCGCAAAGAAAGCATAAAAAGGGTCTCCTCTCATCCTCCAACCCCCGTCCCATAGAGGACGGGGGGGAATTCACCATCTGGTACTGACTGGATACAGTTTCTACGCGGGGCGTCAGGAGATCGTCAGCCCCCGGCGCGAGATTTTTTTAGTGCCGGCTCCTCGACCGCAGCCCCGGTTTCCCGCATCCGGCGGGTCACCAGGTCGTCGATCTCCCCCGGATCGCTCAGGTACCGTTCCTCCCCCGTCTTCAGATCGCGGACGAAGCAGCGGAGGACCGGGTCCCCCTCAGGCTCCTGGGCGCGCGGCTCTTCCCACACGCGCACCAGCCAGGACAACGCATAGCCTCCTGTTTTGACTCTCGGCTCGCTCACAGCGTTCTCACCTCTCGGCTCAGGGTTGAAGAAAACGGGGTCCGGCGGGTATGAGTGTCGGACGCGAGCGTCAGGAGATCGTCAGGACTGGAGTAGACTTGGGGCCGATCTGAAGGACCATCGTTTGCGTAGAACGGCTGAGAGCTCATCTCCGGCGGCTTCCACCATGGCGGGACCTCTTCTGTGAGCGACGCTTGAGCAAAGTCCGTGTGCGCCTCCTCGGAGGCTTCGAGGTCTGGAACGGCGATCATCAGGTCGCCGGCTTCGAGTCGCAGAAGGTCCGCGCCCTGCTGGCCTATCTGGCGTGCCATCGCCACCGCGCGTTCAGCCGGGATCATCTGGCGGGTCTGCTCTGGCCGGAGCGCGAGGCCGACGGCGCCCGCCACGCCCTGCGGCAGGCGATCTACAACCTGCGCGCGAAGCTGCCGGACAGCGAGGCCGTGCTGCTCAGCAGCCACCAGGAGGTGGGGCTGCACCCGCAGGCGGACTGCTGGGTCGACGTCGAGGAGTTCGAGGAGTCGCTGCGTCAGGGCGCCGGCCGCTCGGTCGATCCCCACCTCCTCTCCTCCGCCGTGCAGCTCTACCGCGGGGAGTTCCTGGCCAGCTTCTTCGTCAAGGACAGCCCGGCGTTCGAGGACTGGATGCTCGGCGAGCAGGTGCGGCTGCGCGACGCCGCCGTCGACGTCCTGCGCCGGCTGATCGAGAGCTACCGGCGGCGGGGCGAGTACCGCTTCGGCGTCCACTACGCCCGCCGCCTGGTGACCCTCGAGCCCCTCTCCGAGGAGGCGCACCGCGACCTGATGCGCCTCTGCGCCCTGGCGGGCCAGCGCAGCCGCGCCCTCGCCCACTACGAGGAGCTGCTGAAGGTGCTGCGCGACGAGCTCGGCGTCGAGCCGCTCGCCGAGACCCGCGCGCTCTACGAGTCGATCCTCTCCGAAGCGGCAAAGGAAGGGACGGTCGAGAGCCCGGCGGAGCCGATCGGCCCGATCGTCCCGCTGGTCGGCCGCGCCGGCGCCTACAGCCACCTGCGGGAAGGGTGGGCGCGCGCGCAGGCCGGCAGCGTCCAGCTCACCCTGATCGCCGGCGAGCGGGGGATCGGCAAGACGCGGCTGATCAAGTCGTTCCTCGACGCCACCACCTCCAGCCGGCGCTGCATCGTCCTCAAGGGGGCCTGTTACGAGCTGAGCCCGCTGGTGCCCTATCAGCTCTTCCTCCAGGTCCTCCGCGGCGCCCTGGCGGAGGAGGTCGAGGCGGTCGAGGAGGTGCTGGCGCCGGTGCCGACGGAGGTCCTGGAGGACCTGATCCGGCTCGTCCCCGGCCTGCGCGACCTGCGGCCGGAGCTGCCGGCGCCGGCCCCCCTGACGCTCCCCGAGGAACGCCGACGGCTGTTCGCCTCGGTCGGCCTCTTTCTGGAGGGGCTGGGCCAGCGCGGCGATCCGCTGATCCTCTTCCTCGACGATCTCCACCTGGCGGACCGCGACACCCTCGACCTGCTGGTCTTCCTCTTCGCCCGGCTCGAAGGGGCGATCTGGATCGTGGCCGCCTGCCGTTCCGAGGAGATGGACTGGGAGCACCCGCTGAACCAGATCGTCCGCCGCGGCGAGAAGGAGGGGCGCGCGACGCGGCACGAGGTGGACCGCCTGGAGACCCCGGCGCTGGAGGAGATCGCCGAGGCGCTGGTCGGCGAGGCGCAGGCGGACGAGCTCGCCGCCTTCCTGGAAGAGAAGACCGCCGGCCTGCCCCTGACGGTGACCGAGCTCGTCAATTACATGTGGGACGAGGGGATGCTGACGGCGCGCGATCCCGGCCCCTGGAGCCTCCCCCGCTCGCTGCGCGAGATCGTCGTGCCCGAGGACCTCGACGAGCTGATCCGCCGGCGCATCCGCCGCCTCCCCAACTCGACCCGCCGCCTCGCCTCCCTGGCGGCGATCTTCGGCCAGACCTTCGACGTCCAGCTCCTGCAGGAGGCCGCCGACGAGCACGCGATGGTGGTGGAGATCGGGCTCGACGTGCTGCTCAAGCGCTGGCTGATCCGCCAGTTCGCCCACGTCTGGACCGACGGCCAGCACGACGAGACCGTGCCGTGGAAGCACGGCGGGCCGGGCACCCGGCGGGGCAGCTTCGAGTTCGCGCACAACCGCATCCGCGGCGCCATCTACGGCGAGCTCAACCCGCTCCGCCGCCAGGCCATGCACGCCCAGGTGGCCGAGGCGCTCGAAAGCCTGATGGGCGGGCGCGAGTGCGAGGCCCTCGCCTTCCACCACACCGCCGCCGGCCAGTGGGAGAAGTCGCTCCCCTACCTGGAGCGCTGCGTCGACCGCGCCCTGGCGGTGCGCGCCGCCGACGCCGCCCGGCGCTATTGCGACCAGGCCCTCGAGATCCTCAGCCGCCTCGCCGCCGGCGCCCGCAGCGAGGCCGCCGCCGAACGCTGGCGCGAGGAGCGGGAGACGATGCGCGCCAAGGCGTCGGCGCTGGCCAACCCGGCATAAAAAAAACCGGCCCGCCTGGCGGCGGGCCGGTCTCCTTCCTTATATATACACAACCGGCGGCGATCCGCCGGGAACTCCGTTCTAGTACATGCCGCCGCCCATGCCGCCCATGCCGCCGCCGCCGCCCATGCCGCCGCCGCCCTTCTCGTCCTTCTCCTTGATCTCGGAGACCATGGCTTCGGTGGTGAGCATCAGGCCGGCGATCGACGACGCGTTGAGCAGCGCCGTCTTGGTCACCTTGGCCGGATCGATGACGCCGGCCGCGACCAGGTCCTCGAACTTGCCGGTGGCCGCGTTGTAGCCGCTGGTGCCGTTGTCGGCCAGCAGCTGCTTGACGATGACCGAGCCCTCCTCACCGGCGTTCATGGCGATCTGGCGGGCCGGCTCCTCGAGCGCCCGGCGGACGATGTTGATGCCGACCTGGACGTCGCCCTCGGCCTTGAGAGCCTCGACGGCCTTGACGGCGCGCAGCAGGGCCACGCCGCCGCCCGGGACGATCCCGCCCTCGACGGCCGCCTTGGTGGCGTGCATGGCGTCCTCGACGCGGGCCTTCTTCTCCTTCATCTCGGTCTCGGTCGCGGCGCCGACCTTGATCACCGCGACGCCGCCGACCAGCTTCGCCAGACGCTCCTGGAGCTTCTCGCGGTCATAGTCCGAGGTGGTCTCCTCGACCTGGTTGCGGATCTGCTTGACGCGTCCCGCGATCGCCTCGTGCCGCTTCGGATCGTCCGAGTCGGTGACGATGGTGGTCTCGTCCTTGGTCAGCACGACCTTCTTGGCGTCGCCCAGATCTTCCCAGCGGACGTTCTCGAGCTTGATGCCGAGGTCGTCCGTGATCATCCGGCCGCCGGTCAGGGTCGCGATGTCGTCCAGCATGGCCTTGCGGCGGTCGCCGAAGCCCGGCGCCTTGACGGCGGCGACGTGCAGCGTGCCGCGCAGCTTGTTGACCACCAGGGTGGCCAGCGCCTCGCCCTCGACGTCCTCGGCGATGATCAGCAGCGGGCGGCTCTGCTTGGCCACCTGCTCGAGCACGGGGAGGAGGTCCTTCATCGAGCTGATCTTCTTCTCGTTGAGGAGGATCTTGACGTTCTCGAGCACCGTCTCCATGCGCTCGGCGTCGGTCACGAAGTAGGGGGAGAGATAGCCGCGGTCGAACTGCATGCCCTCGACCACCTCGAGAGTGGTCTCGAGGCCGCGAGCCTCCTCGACGGTGATCACGCCGTCCTTGCCGACCTTCTCCATCGCCTCGGCGATGATGCCGCCGATCTCGACGTCATTGTTCGCCGAGATGGTGCCGACGTGGGCGATGTCCTTGCCCTCGACCGGACGGGCCATCTTGTCGATCGCCTCGACCGCCGCCTTGACGGCCATCTCGATGCCGCGCTTGATCTCCATCGGGTTGGCGCCCGCGGTGACGTTCTTGGAGCCCTCGCGGTAGATCGCCTGGGCCAGCACGGTCGCCGTGGTGGTGCCGTCGCCGGCCACGTCGGAGGTCTTGGAGGCGACCTCGCGGACCATCTGGGCGCCCATGTTCTCCAGCGGATCGGCGAGCTCGATCTCCTTGGCGACGGTGACGCCGTCCTTGGTGATCGTCGGCGAGCCGAACTTCTTCTCGATGACGACGTTGCGGCCCTTCGGACCGAGGGTCACCTTGACCGCGTCGGCGAGCTTGTTGACGCCCCGGAGGATCGCGGCGCGCGCGTCCCCGGAGTAAGTGATCTGCTTAGCCATGTGTCTCTATCTCCTAGATCTATATAGATATCGAAATCGGGATGCGGGAGGGGCGCGCTTACTTGCCGTTCGAGCCGACGACGGCCAGGATCTCGTCCTCGCGGAGGATCACGTACTCGTTGCCGTCGACCTTGATCTCGCTGCCGGAGTACTTGCCGGTCAGGACGCGGTCCCCTTCCTTGACGTCCATGGGCGAGCGCTTGCCCTCGTCGTTCAGCTTGCCGGGACCGACGGCGACCACCTCGGCCTCCTGCGGCTTCTCCTTGGCGGAGTCGGGGATGATGATGCCCCCACGGACCTGCTCTTCCTGCTCAATGCGCTTCACCAGGACCCGATCGTGCAGCGGACGGATATTCACAGCGGCTACCTCCCTTGTATGGCGTAGAACTTCGGTTGGTTCCAGATCGATTGGGTGTCTTCGGCGTCGTTGTTAGCACTCGCCGTCGATGACTGCTAACAGTGTAGTGAGACGAAAAATTCGTGTCAAGGCCAGGAAAGTGACTTTCGGGTGACGG
>DATBAW010000032.1:0-13369 GCA_036271335.1 Thermoanaerobaculia bacterium | reverse complement strand
AAGGGGTACCGCCAGCGCGTCGGCCTCGCCACCGCCATCCTGCACAACCCGCGCGTCCTGGTGCTCGACGAGCCGACGGTGGGCCTCGATCCGCGGCAGATCATCTCGATCCGCGAGCTGATCCGCGAGCTCGGCCGCCAGCACACGCTGCTCCTCTCCACCCACATCCTTCCCGAGGTCGAGCTGCTCTGCGACCGCGTGGTGATCATCGACGGCGGCCGCATCATCGCCCAGGGAACGCCGGCGAGCCTCCGCGAGAGCTGGACCGGCAACCCGACCGTGCGGGTCGACCTCAAGGGGGACCCCGGGGACGCCGGCGAGACGCTGGCGGCGGTGCCGGGGGTGGTCGGCGTGAAGGCCGGCGGCATCCCGGGGACCTGGACGCTCGAATGCGCGCCCGGCGGCGATCCGCGCGAGGCGGTCTTCCGGATGGCGGTGGAGCGCGGCTGGGTGATCCTGGAGCTCGCCCGCGACCGCGGCGCCACGCTGGAGGACATCTTCGTGCGTCTGACCACTCATGATTCGGCGGCCGGCGCGGCGAGCGCGGCCGCGGCGCCGCAGGAGGTGGCTTCGTGAACGGCGCCCTGGCGACCTTCCGCCGCGAGCTGCGGGCCTATTTCTTCTCGCCGCTCGCCTACATCGTGCTGTTCTTCTTCATGGCGGTGAACGGCATCATCTTCATCTATCTGATCGGCGAGCTGAGCGATCCGCGCTCGCCGGGCGGGCCGCCGTTCAGCTACTTCTTCCGTGCCACCTGGCTGATGCTGCTGCTGATCGCGCCGGTGCTGACCATGCGGCTGGTGAGCGAGGAGCTGAAGTCGGGCTCGATCGAGGTGCTGATGACGGCGCCGATCACCGCCGGCCAGGTGATCGCGGGCAAGTTCCTGGCCGCGTTCACCTTCTACGCCTTCCTCTGGTTCCCCACCCTGGCCTACGGCGCGATGATCTCGGCCTATGAGAAGGTCGACTGGGGTCCGATCGCCGCCGGCTACGTGGGCGTGCTGCTGATCGGCGCGCTCTTCCTGGCGATCGGGATCTTCTCGTCGGCGATGACCAAGAGCCAGCTGCTGGCGGCGATGATGTCGGTCGCCCTGCTCTTCCTGCTCTTCCTGATGGGCGTGTTCGAGGAGCTGGTCAACAACGACGCGCTGAAAAAAGCGCTCGGCTACGTCGGCATCTGGAACCACATCGACGAATTCGCGAGCGGTGTCGTGGACACCCGCCGGCTGGTCTTCTACCTCTCGGGCACCCTGTTCTTCCTGTTCCTGGCCAGCCGGGCGCTCGAAGACAAGAAGTGGAGATGAGCGCGATGCCCCAGATCCCTCCGATGACCCAGGACAGCCGCCGCCGGCTGGTGAAGACGGGCACGCTGTCGGCCGGCGTCCTCCTGCTCGCCGCCCTGCTGGTGATCGTCAATTATTTCGGCTGGAAGTACTACAAGCGTTTCGACTGGACGAGCAGCCAGCTCTACAGTCTGTCGGACAAGACCCAGAAGGTCCTCAAGGGTCTCAAGTCGGACGTCGAGTTCTACGTCTTCATGTCGCCCGAGCAGCGCGATCTCTACCAGTCGACCAACGAGCTGCTGCAGCGCTATGGCTCCGCCTCCCGGCGCGTCCACGTGCGGGTGATCGACCTGGAGAAGAATCCGGTCGAGGCGCAGGCGCTCACTCAGCGGTTCGGCGTCACCACGCAGGGAGTGGTGGTGGCGAGCGGTAACGACAAGCGGGTGATCGCCACCCAGGACCTCGCCGAGATCGATTCACAGAACGGCGAGCCGCGGATCACCGGGTTCAAGGGGGAGCAGCTGTTCACCAGCGCCATCCTCCAGCTCTCGGAGGGGAAGAAGCCCAAGATCCTCTTCATCACCGGCCACGGCGAGCACTCGCTCGACGACACCAGCGGCCACGGTCTGTCGGGAGCCCAGCAGCTCCTCGGGCGCGACAATTTCGATCTCTCGGAGTGGGCCTCGCTCGGCCAGGCCGCGGTGCCGCCGGGCACCGATCTGGTGGTGATCGCCGGCCCGACCGCCAGCTTCGTCCAGCCGGAGATCGACGTCCTCTCCGCTTACCTCAACAACGGCGGGCGGATGCTGGTGATGCTCGATCCCACGGTGAGCCCGGGGGCCGGCGGCGGGCTGGTCAACACCCATCTCGAGGACTGGCTCGGCCACTACGGGATCAAGGTGGGGCAGAACATCGTGGTCGATCCGGCGTCGATGCTGCCGTTCTTCGGCCCCGAGACCATCTTCATCAAGAGCTACGGCGACCATCCGGTCACCAAGGCGTTCGCCGGCGGCAGCGTGCCGGTGCTGGTGAGCCTTGCCCGCTCGGCCGGCGCCGGCAGCGCGCCGGGCATCAAGGTCACCGACCTGCTGCGCACCTCGGCCAAGGGGTGGGGAGAGACCGATCTCGCCCACCTCGACAAGGTCGGGCTCGACGCCCGCGACCTCCCCGGCCCGGTGCCGGTCGGCGCAGTGGCCGAGAGCGCGCTGACGGCGCCCGGCAAGCGGCCGATGCGCCTGGTGGTGTTCGGCGATTCGGACTTCGCCACCAACCAGCTGCTGGGAGCCAACGCCGACAACGGGCTGCTGCTCTCGAACACTCTCAACTGGCTGGTCGAGCGCGAGGCTCTCCTCGGCATTCCGCCGAAGAAGACCGAGCAGGTGCGCCTGACCCTGACCGGCGACGAGATCCGCCGGATCTACCTGGTGGTGGCGCTGCTGCCGATCCTGGCGGTGATCCTGGGCGGGGTGGTGTTCTCCCGCCGGCGGCGCTGAGGAGGCGATGGCCGTATGAAGCCGCGTACTCTGCTGGTCCTGTTCGTCCTGGTCCTCGGCCTCGGCGCCTTCGTCTGGTTCTACGAGCGGAAGCTGCCGTCGAGCGAGGAGCGGACGGCGTCGGCCAAGAAGGTCCTGACGTTCGACAAGGCGGAAGTGACGGCGGTCGCGATCGACTCCCCGAAGGGGCAGATCCGGCTGGAGCGGACCGCCGGCCCGGCGGCCCCTGCCGGCAAGGACAAGGCGGGCGAGCCCGCCGCGGCGTCTTCCTCCGAGTGGCGCCTGATCCGGCCGCTCGCCACCCGCGCCGACTCGTTCGCCGTCGACCGCCTGCTCGACGGCATCGCCGGGCTGGAGAAGACCCGCACGCTCGACGACGTCGACGCCAAGGCCGTGGGCCTCGACAAGCCTCGTGCCGTGGTGCGATTGAAGATGAAGAAGGGGGGCGAGACGGTGCTGAAGCTGGGCGCCGAGGTCCCCCCCGGCGGCAGCCTGATCGCCGGCGTGGACGGCCGCAAGGGGGCCTACGTGGTGGGCGACGCCATCCTCTCCGAGGTCGACAAGGCCCCGGGCGACTGGCGCGACCGCCTGATCTTCCACGGCAACCGCGACGCCGTCCAGCGGATCGTGCTGACCGGCGCGCCCGGCGGCCCGGTCACCCTCGCCAAGCGTCCCGACGGCTTCTGGATCGAGAGCCCGTTCGTCGACCGCGCCGATCACGACTTGGTCGACGGCCTGCTCTCGGACCTCACCGGCCTCACCGCCGACCGCTTCCTGGACGGCTCCCGCTCCGCCGCGGCGCTCGGGCTCGAGCCGCCGCACGGCAGCGTCGAGGTGGTCCTGGCAGGAAGTCCCGGGGTGCGGATCGATCTCGGCACGGCGGTCACCGGCGCGGCGACGCCGGAAGGGCAGCCGAGCGGCGAGGTCTCCTACGCGCGGGTGGGGGACGCCAGCTTCGAGGTCCGCACCCGCCTCGGCGAATCGGCGCGGCGGGTGCCGGTGGACTGGCGGGCGCTCCAGCTCTCCGCCTTCGAGGTGCACCAGGTCGACTCGGCCACGGTGACCGACGGCGGCGCGCCCGTCGCCCTGACCCGCTCGGGCACCGACTGGAAGCGGGGGGACACCCTGATCTCCTATCTGCCGGTGAGCGATCTCCTCTTCGCCGTCACCGGCGCCCGCGCCGACCGCATCCTGACCTCCACCGAGGCCCAGGGCCTGAACGCCGGCACCGCCAGGCCGCTGCTCACCTTCGCGCTACACACCAAGGATGCCGGCGACGAGACGCTGACTCTGTATCCGCAGCTCGCGGGCGGTGTTCCCGCCCGCGTCAGCGGCCGCGACGTCGTCCTGATGCTCCCCGCGGATACGCTGACGCAGATCCAGGCCAAGCTGAAGACGGTCCGGGAGGCGAAGGCGACGAAGCCGGAGAAGTGATCGTCCGGCAGGGCAGAAAGCCAGAGGCAAGGACCTTAGAGCGCCGAACAAGACTCTGTAGGGGCGGCCCTATGTGGCCGCCCTGCTCGCGAAAGTGCACCCCCCGCCCAGGGCGGCCACATAGGGCCGCCCCTACGAAAGCGGCCTACCGCCCCGCCTGCGCCGCTCCGCCTCCCAACAACGCCGTCGCCTTGTCGATCTCCTTGGCGAAGGCGGTGATCGTGCCGGCCACCACGCTCATCTGCTGCTCGGCCTCCTGCCACTGGCGCTGCTCGAGCGCCTCGCGCACGGCGGGGAGGGTCTTGACGCCGTAGCCGGTATAGAAGCCGGGGGCGTAGATCTGGTGCTCGTACCAGGGGCGGCGGGGGAGGCCGGCGGTGGTGAGCAGGGCCCGCTCGCTCTTCATCAGGACGTCGTCGAGCCGCGCCTGCACGTCCACCGGGGGCTCCTTGCCGCCGGCTGTGGCGGCGGCGCTCGCCTTGGCGTAGGCGGCGGTGCTCGTCTTGAGGGTGGCCACCGCGTTCGCCAGCGGCGAGAAGTTGATGTAGGGCACGGGACCGAGCCGCTTCGGCGCCACCCAGGTCTGGGTCGGGTCGTCCACGGCCTCGTAGACCTTGTCGTCCAGGCGGCGGTTGCGCTCCTCGGTCTCCTTGCGCAGGGTGCCGTTGAGCTTCTCGACCTCGTCGGCGTAGGTGCCGATGGTGGTGCTGAAACGGTCGAAATCAAAGGGGAGGACGTCGGCGTCCGCCAGGCGGAGCACCAGCCGGCCACTGGTCTGGGCCAGCGCCACGCCATACTGGAACGTGGGGTCGACGAAACGGACGAAATGGTCGAAGGAGTCGTAGATGGAGTGGTACTGCCCGTACTGCTCCTCGCCGCCGTAGCCGATGTTGAGCGCGGCGATCCCGAGGTGCTGGAGGAACGGGGTGAAGTCCGAGCCGGAGCCCAGGGGGTCGAGATGGACGGTCCTGGACGGCGGCTGGTCGGCGGGGCCGAAGAGGGTGTTGGCGGCCAGCGAGCGGTCGAGGACGCTGATCTTCTTCTCGGGATCGGTGACGTCGCGCATCACCTGGTTGACCAGGGTCTCCAGCTGGGGCGAGCCGCCGGCGCCGAAGAAGCCGCGCGAGTTGCCGTCCGAGTTGATGTAGACGGCGGCGTGCTGGCGCAGCTCGTCGGCGTGGGTCTCGGCCCACTCGGTCGAGCCGAGCAGCCCCGGCTCCTCGCCGTCCCAGGCGGCGTAGATGACGGTGCGCTTCGGCTTCCAGCCGCTCTTGAGCAGCTCGCCCAGGGCGCGCGCCTCGGCGAGCTCGGCCACCATGCCGCTCAGCGGGTCGGAGGCGCCGTTGACCCAGCCGTCGTGATGGTTGCCGCGGACGATCCATTCGTCGGGGCGCTCGGAGCCGGGGATGCGGGCGATCACGTCGTAGACCGGCGCCAGGTCCCAGTTGAACGCCAGCTTGAGGTGCACCCGCGTCGGGCCGGGGCCGAGGTGGTAGGGGAGCGGCAGGCCGCCGCGCCAGTCCTCGGGAGCGATCGGGCCGGCCATCGCCTTCAGCAGCGGCAGGGCGTCGCTGTAGGAGATCGGCAGCACGGGGATCTTGGTCAGCGTGGTGGCGTCCTTGATGTCGAGGCGCTTGGCGTTCTCGGTGGCGCCGACGCCCGGGGTGAGCGGATCGCCCGAATAGGTCGGCATGTCGGCCACCGAGCCGCGCTGGACGCTCTTGTCGGAGCGCCATCCTCCCTTCGGATAGACGTCGCCCTGGGCGTAGCCATCGCCCGAGGGATCGGAGAAGATGATGCAGCCGACGGCGCCGTGCTCGGCGGCCACTTTCGGCTTGATCCCCCGCCAGGAGCCGCCGTAGCGGGCGAGGACGATCTTCCCCTTGACGTCGATGCCGCGGCGGTCGAGCTCCTCGTAGTCCTTGGGGACGCCGTAGTTGACGTAGACCAGCTCGCCGGTGACGTCGCCGTCGATCGAGTAGGCGTTGTAGGTGGGGAGCTGCTCGGCGGTCTGGCCGGAGGTCGAATCCTCGGCGAGCGGCGGCTCGGCCAGCGACGCCGTGAAGCGGGTGGGCGCCACCATCTCGAGCAGCCGGGTCTTCGGGGTGGGGAAGAGCACCTTGAACGACTCGATCCGGGTCTCGAACCCCCACGAGCGGAAGAGGCCGGCCATGAACTCGGCGTTGTCCTTGTCGTAGGGGGAGCCGACGTGATGGGGGCGGGCCGAGAGGCGCTTCAGCCAGGCGCGCTGGTCGGCGGCGTCGAGATGAGAATCGAAGCGCGCTTCGAGCGCCCGCTCCTCGGTGGCGTGCTCGGTGTTGAAGCCGAGCAGAGGGCCCGAAGAGGATAGAGTCGTGTCGGCGGCCGTCCAGGCCGCGAGGCCGAGGACGAGCGCCGGGATCAGAAGCAGGATTCTTCTCGTCGCCATGGTTTCCTCCGGCGCGCGGGGAGGGCCCGCCGCCTGGTCCGTGAATGAGGTGCGAGGCATTCTAGCCCGCGGGAGCAGAGAGAGATACGAGCGCCTTGAACGAAGGTTCCCATCTCGACCGAGCCGCGGAACGCCGGCGGGCGGGCGGCCGTCTCGCGCGGCGGCTGGCGGCGCTCTCGCCCGAGCTCCTGCTCTGGGCGATGGGCCTGTTCTGCTCGTTCATCGGCGCGTTCGTGCTCATCGCGCCGCACCGTTTCCAGACCGCCCCCTATCAGGCCCTGCTCCCGCAGGCGCTCCTCTGGGGGACGTTCGCGCTCGTCTCCGGCATGGCGATGCTCGCCGTCGCCGTGCTGCGCCCCCGGCCCCTGCTGAGCTACGCCGCCCACCTCCTGGTCGGGCTGACGCTGCTGGCGCTCACCGCCAGCTTCGTGCGGGCGGGCGTCGCGTCGGGGGCGGCGATCTACACCGTCCTCGGGGTGGGCACGCTGCTCGCCTGCCTGCTGCCGCGCGACCGGCCGCGCGCCGCTCCCGCGGGGGGCGACCTGTTCGCCCTCCTGATGGGGGTGGCCGCCACCGTCGCGGGCGCGCTGATCACCGGCGCCCCGGGGCTCTTCCAGCAGCCGTTCTACGGCAACTACCTGCGGGTCTATGGGCTGGCGTTCCTGCTGACCGGCCCCCTCCTGGCGGGGGCCCAGCTGGTGGTCCCGTCCTGGCGGAGCTGGGCCGTCCAGAGTCTCGGGGGATTGACCTGGGTCCTGTTCGGTCTCCTGGTCTCCCTGCCCGGACAGCTCTGGACCGGCGTCTCCCTCTACGCGGCCGGCGGCGCGACGATCGTCGGCCTTCCCTGGGTCCGCCGGCGCCTGGTCGCGCTCGACCCCTCGGCCCTGCGGGCCCATCTCTCTCTGGTCCTGGCGATCGCCACCACCCTCTCTCTGATCCTGGCGACGGCGGTGGCGACGGCCCAGGAGGAGCAGCTCGCCGCCGAGCAGGCGCGGGCTACCCAGGACATCGAGGCGCGCTCGGTGGCGCAGGACCTCTCGGACTACATCGAGATGAACGGCGCCCGGGCCGCCACGCTGGCGGTCTTCGCGGGCCGGGAGCCCCTCTCTCCCGGCCGCCAGGCCCAGGTGCTGGCGATCTCGCTGCCGGTCTATCCGGAGCTGGTGGCGCTGCGCTCGGTCGCCTCCGACGGCCGGATCGTGGCCGCTGCCGGCGCCGTCGCCCTGCCGCCGGGGGCCGTCGCCGATCTGGCGGCGGCGGTCCGCCAGGATCGCCACAATCAGCTCACCTCCCTTGCGGTCGGCGATCGATCCCTGCTCCTGTTGGGAGCGCCGATCCTGGATCCGTCGGGAGATTTTGCCGGCACGCTGGTGGCGGCGCTCGATACCCGGTATCTGACGCGCCGGATCTCCCGCCAGGGCGCCATGGTCTCGGTGGGCGACGGTCTCGGCCGGCTGATCGCCGCGGTCGACAAGGTGCAGCCGGAAGAGCGGCTGGCTCCCCTCCCCTCCGACTGGGACCGGCAGGTCCGCGCCGGCAAGCGGCTGCGGCGTGGAGGCGCGGTGCGGGGCTTCGCCCGCGTCTCCCGGCTCGGCTGGGTGGTGGCCGTGGAGCGCCCGCGGGCCGATGCCCTCGCCGGCGTGCGGCGGGGGCGCGACCTCGCCTTCTTCCTCCTCCTCTTCGTGATCCCCCTCACCGCCCTCTCCGGCATCTTCGCCGCCCGCCGCATCGCCCGCCCGCTGGCCGACCTCTCCAGCGCCGTGGACGCGATGACCGCCGGCGACCTCGCCGCCCCGCTCGGCGCCAGCAGTGGGGTCACCGAGGTCGCCCGCCTCTCGGTGGCGTTCCGCGAGATGCGCGACCGGCTCGCCGAGCGCACCCGGGAGAGCGAGCGTCTGGCCGGCGAGCTGCGCGCCCGGGCCGAGGCGCTCGCCGAGACCGACCGCCGCAAGGACGAGTTCCTCGCCATGCTCGCCCACGAGCTGCGCAACCCGATCGGGGCGATCGCCAACGCCTCCTACCTGCTGGAGCACTTCGGGCCGTCCGATCCGCAGACCACGAAGCCGGTGGCCATCATCCGCCGGCAGATCCAGCACCTGGTGCGGATGGTGGACGATCTGCTCGACGTCTCGCGCATCACCCGCGGCAAGGTCGAGCTGCGGCGGCAGCGGCTCGACCTCGCCGAGGTCCTGCGCCAGGCCGCCGAGGCCTCGCGGCCGCTGGCCGACGCCAAGGGGCAGACGCTGCGGCTGGAGCTGCCGGCCGAGACCCTGCCGCTCGACGGCGACGCCACCCGTCTCGAACAGGTGGTCTCGAACCTGCTCCGCAACGCCGTCAAGTTCACCGGAACGGGAGGCACCATCGAGCTGGCGGTCCGCCGCGAGGGGAGCCGCGCCGTGGTGCGGGTGCGCGACGACGGGATCGGCATCCCGGCCGCCCTGCTGGCGCGCGTCTTCGATCTCTTCGCCCAGGGCGAGCAGGGGCTCGACCGCTCCGGAGCCGGCCTCGGCATCGGCCTCACCCTGGTACGGAGCCTGGTCGAGATCCACGGCGGCAGCGTCGAGGCTCGCAGCGAAGGGCCGGGGCAGGGGAGCGAATTCGAGGTCTGGCTGCCGCTCGCCGACGATTGACCCACGCCTGGGCCGGCGTGGTTCATTCCGAGCCAATCCTGGGACTCTCAGCAACCAGCTTGAATCATTGCCCCCAATTTTCGACGTTCAAGCAAGGAGCTTGAATCATTCAAGCTGCGTCGCAATGCATTCCGCGGCGGCTTAATGCATTCAAGCGAGGGGGTAGATATTTCAAGCTCCGGCTTGATTCGCCCACGACGGGGGGTGAAAAGACACGGACGATCACGGACAAACCCACGGACTTTCACGGACACGGGGGAACGGGCCCGGATTGCATTTTTTGTGTGTACCGCTGTCCGTGAATGTCCGTGCTCCTCCCGCGCGCCCGCCTACCGCGTCTTGCCCGCCGTGAAGTAGACCGTCAGCACCGCCCGCCGCTCGCGCCCGGCCGGACCGCTCTCGAAGGGGGCGAGAACGATCGTCCCCTGCGGATTGCGGAGCAGCACCGGGTCCATGGGGAAGCGGCCGGCGCCGTTCGGGCAGTCCTGAGCGGTGGGACAGTCGAGGCTGTCCTTGCCGTCCTGCACCTCGTAGCGATAGGCGGTGTAGCGCGCGCCGGCCGGCAGGGCGATGCGCAGCACGCTGCACCCCGCGGGCAGGCCGTCGGGAACGGTACCCCCCTTCAGCTTCGCCGCGATGTCCGCGCCGCAGCCCGCTCCGCCCCCGGCGGGGATCACCCGCTCGGTCGAGAGGGCCGATTCGCCCGGCTGGCACTCGACGCAGGTGCGGTCCTCGGCCGTCCGCAGCCGGACGGACTCGGGCGCCGGGGCCGGCGTGGCTGACGGAGGAGCCACCGGAGGAGCGGGTGTGGGGACCGGCGCCGGAGCCGGAGTTGGAGCCACCGGTGCCGGCGTGGGAGTCGGCGGCGGGGTGGGCTCGGGCGTCGGCTCGACCCTGGGCTGCGGTACGGGTGGGGGAGCGGGTTGGGGAGCGGGAGCGGCGGGCGGCGCTTCAACGGGAGCCTGCTGCGGTTCGGCCTTCGGCGCCGGGGCCGGAGCGGGGGCCGCGGGGACGGGCGCCCGCGGCGGGGTCGCGGGACGGACCGGAGCCGCGGCCCGCGAAGGCGCCGGGGCCGACGTGCCGTGGGTGATCTTCACCTTCATCAGGCTGGTCCCGCCGTTGGGGACCCGGTACTGTGTCGCGTCCCCGATCTCGGGACGGCCCCCCTGGCGGACGTGGATATCCACCATGTAGGTCATGAACCCGTCGTGGCTGACCTCCACGTGCCAGGCGCCGTCGGCCAGGCCGCTGACGTTGGCGTGCCCCCGCGCGTCCGTCTCCACGGGCGGCGGCCCGTCGTTGGGCATCTGCGACGTGTACACCACCTTCACCTGCGCGCCGGCGAGATCGTGACCCTTCTGATCCTCCGCCCGCACCTCCACCGCCGACGGCCCCTTCCAGAGCTGAGCCTGGGCCGCGGGCGCGGCCAGCAGCAGGAGAAGCGCGAGCTTGTTCACATTGAACCGCACCATGGGGCCCCCTTTCCGCCGGTCCGGCCGGCAACGGCACGATGAGAGACCGGACGATTCTACCTCCGCCGGGCGGAAGAAACCTTCAACGATTTCGTCCGTACTTCCCTCTTGACGATCAACGACCAGGGTAGTACTATCTCGGTAGTTGATCGGAGGAGCTCGATGAGAATCGTGGAGACATCAGAAATCACGGAGCCGTCCCACCACCTGGGAGACCTGCAGCTCGCCATCATGCGGATCCTCTGGAGCCGCGAGGAGGCGACGGTCGCCGAGGTTCACGAGGCGCTGGAGCCCGAGCGCGGGCTCGCCCTCACCACTATCGCCACCATGCTGACCAAGATGGAGAAGAAGGGCGTGGTCGACCATCGCGCGGAGGGGCGCCGCTTCATCTACCGCCCCCTGGTGAGCGAGGATCGGGTCCGGCGCTCGATGGTGGCCGACCTGACCTCGCAGCTCTTCCTGGGCGACGTCACGGCCCTGGTCAGCCACCTGTTGTCCGAACATGACATCGATGCCCGGGAGCTCGCCCAGCTCCGGGAGCTGATCGCGTCGCGGGGACGCGAGGAGGGACGCTGATGCTCGCCATCGCCTGGATGCTGACCTACCTGCTGCACAGCACCCTGCTGCTCGGTCTCGCCTGGCTCGCCTCGAAGCCGCTCTCCCGGTGGTCGGTGGCCGCCGAGGAGACCGTCTGGAAGCTCGCCCTGGTGGGCGCCCTGTTCACCGCCTCGCTCCAGCTCGCCGCCGGCTGGCAGCCGCTCGCCGGCCGCTGGAACCTCGCCGCGCCGGCTCCCGCCGCCACGATCTCCGTCAGCACTGCACGGGAGGCGACCCCGGCCGCCGAGATCCCGGGCGTCGATCTCCGAACCGGCATGCTCCGCACCAGCCGGCTCCGCGCCAATCTGCCCGCGCGCCGCCCGGTCGCCCAGCCCGCGGCCCCGGCCCTGCCGCGCCTCTCGGCCTCCATGGTGATCCTGGCCGTCTGGGCCCTGGGGGCGCTCGTCCTGCTCGCCGCGTTCGGCCGCTCGTTCCTGCGTCTGGGACGGCGGTTGCGGTCGCGGCCGCGCGTCGTCGGCGGCACGCTGCACGGTCAGCTCCGCGGCCTGGCCGCCGAGGCTGGCCTGGACGGCGCCGTCCGCCTCTCCTGCTCCTCGCGGGTGCCAGTGCCGGTGGCCCTCGGGGTCCTCCGGCCCGAGATCTGCGTGCCGCCGCGAGCGCTGGCCGGCCTGACCGACGAGCAGCAGGAGGGCATGCTCGCCCACGAGCTCGCCCATCTGGCGCGCCGCGACCCCTTCTGGCTCCTGCTCGGCCAGGGGATCGCAAGCGTCCTCTTCTTCCAGCCGCTCAACTGGGTGGCCCGCCGGCGCCTGCGCGAGATCTCGGAGATGCTCAGCGACGAGTGGGCGGTGGCACGCACCGGCCGACCCCTCTCCCTGGCCGCCTGCCTCGCCGAGGTGGCCGGCTGGTCGATCGGCGTTCCGGTGCTGCCGGTGCCCGGCATGGCCGACCAGCCGTCGAGCCTCGGCCGCCGCATCCGCCGCCTGCTCGACGACAGCCGCTCGCCGGAGAATCCAGCCCGCCGGGCCTGGCTGGCCGCCGCCATGGCCGTCCTGGTGATCGCCGTCGCCGCCGCGGCGCCGGCCATCTCCACCGCCCGGCCCGAGCCCCCGCCGGCCCAGGCGCCGGCCGCCCATCCGCCCGCGGCCCCGATCGACGTCAACGACGCGACCGACACGCCAGCCCACCCCGCGGTGTCCGAGCCGGAGCAGCGGACGGCGAGCCGTGCCGATCAGACGTCCCATCCCGGCCTGAAGGATCGCGACGACGAGGACGGTCCCGACGTGGATCTCGACGAGATCGACGACCAGGTGAACGACTCCGTCCAGGCCGCGCTCGACGAGATGAACGGCCATCTCGACTCTCTCTCCGCGGCCCACGAGATGACCCACGAGCAGCAGGAGAAGCTCAGCCAGGACATCGAGCGGACCAACCGGAGGATCGAGCAGGACCTCAAGCCGCGCCTCGAGAAGCTCTCTCGCGAGATCGCCGAGAAGTCAGCCCGGATGGCCCCCACGCCCGAGATGCAGCGGATCACCGAGGAGATGGCCAGGCTCGGCGAGCAGATGCGCCCCAACGCGGAAGAGATGGCCAGGATGCAGGCGCAGATGAGCGAGGAGCTGAAGAAGCTTCACGTCGATGGCGACATGGCGAAGCTGAGCGCCGAGGATCGCGAGCGGATCGTGCACCAGGCCAAGGAGATGGCCGCGATGGCCACGAAGCTCAAGCCCACCGAGGAGCAGCGTCGCCGTATGAATGAGCTCCGCGCCGAGCTCGACCGCGCGAGCGCCAAGATGGGAGAGCAGTTCCAGGCCCAGAACCGTGACCAGATCGAAAAGCTCCAGCGCGAGGTCCGCGAGGAGGTCGAGCGCGAGACGCAGGGGATGCGCGACGAGATGCACCACGCGATGGAAGAGCGCAAGGCGATCGAGCGCCAGGACCGCAAGGATCGCGACCGGCAGAAGCGCGAGCGCCATGACGCCAAGCCGGACCCCGACGACGATCACGACGACGACGCGAAGCCGCCCGGCCGTTGAAGCCCGCTCAAGGACCCAAAGGACAAAAAGGACCC
>DATBAW010000031.1:0-5080 GCA_036271335.1 Thermoanaerobaculia bacterium | reverse complement strand
GCGAGACTGTCGCCGAGACCCTGGGGTGCATCCTCAAGGACCAGCATGACCAGCGCGCCTTGGCGGAGGACGGGCTGGATGCCCTGCTCACAGAAGCGGTGGAGGTTCCGGCGTGAGCCCCGATCCTCCGTCCGACCTCGTTCGCCACCTGGCGCACTTCGCCGGCGCGCTCCGCCAGCGGGGCGTCGGCGTCTCCCTGAGCGACGAGGCGGACGGCCTGACGGCGCTGACCCTGATCGATCTCGGCGACCGCGACGAGGTGCGGCGGGCGCTGAAGGTCGCGCTCAAGATCCGCCAGCGCGACGTCGCGCTGTTCGAGGAGCTTTTCGATCTCCTCTGGCGCGTGCGCCACGAGTCGTCGAACCCCTATGTCGCGGACCCCACCCGGCCCCCCGTTCAGGCGCGGACCAAGCCCGGCAGGCTTCCCGGCCGGCGCGCGGCCGAATCGGAGGTCGAGACGGCGGTGGCCCTGGGCGACGAGTTGGGCTACAGCGCGGAAGCCGCGCTGCGCCGCAAGTCCTTCGAGGACTATTCGACCGCCGACCTGGCGGCGATGGAGCGCCTGCTGAGCCGGCTGGTCCTGCGTCTCGCCACCCGTCCCAGCCGCCGCCGGGTGCCGGTGCGCGGGCGCGGCGAGGTCGACCTGCGCCGCAGCTTCCGGCGGGCAGTCGCACAGGGAGGCGAATTCCTGTCGCTGGCGCGGCGGGCGCGGCCGATCGAGAAGCCGCGCCTGGTGGTGCTCTGCGACACCAGCGGCTCGATGGATCCGCACACCCGCTTCCTGCTCACCTTCGTGCTGGCGCTGCGCCGGGTGACCCGCTCGGAGCGCTCGACCGAGATCTTCGCCTTCAACACCGCGCTGGTGCGGCTGACCCCCTGGATCCGGCCGGGCCGGGTCGACCTGACGCTCGACCGCCTCGCCGCGCAGGTGCCGGACTGGTCGGGCGGCACCAAGATCGGCCAGTCTCTGGCGGACTTCGCGGAGCATTATCTCGACGAGCTGGTCGACCGGCGGACGACCGTCCTCATCCTCAGCGACGGCCTCGACCGCGGCGACGTCGAGCCGCTGGCCGGTGCCATGCGAGCGATCCAGGGGCGCGCCCGGCGGGTGCTCTGGCTCAACCCGCTGGCCGGGGACGAGCGCTACGAGCCCACCGCCCGCGCCATGGCGGCGGCGCTCCCGTTCGTCGATCGATTGCTGCCGGCCCACAACCTGGAGTCGCTGGAGCGGCTCCTTCCACTCCTCGCGGCCTGACGGAGACCTCTCAGTTTATGGGAATGGAGATCAGCAAGACTTTCGTCGTCCAGGCCCCCGCCGCCGCGGTGTGGGACTTCCTCATCGACCCCTACAAGGTGGCGAGCTGCCTGCCGGGCGCCGCGATCACCGAGAAGGTGGACGACAGCACCTACACCGGCACGATGACGATCAAGGTCGGGCCGGTCACCGCCAGCTACCGCGGCAAGATGCGCTTCGAGCGGCTGGACGCCGCGGCGATGGAGGCCGACCTCGCCGCCACCGGCCAGGAGACGAAGGGCAAGGGGGGCGCCGACATGCGGATGAAGAGCCGCGTCGTCGCCAAAGGCCCGGACGAGACGGAGGTGACGGTCGTTTCCGACGTCAACGTGATGGGCGTGCTGGCACAGTTCGGCCGCGGCATGATCCAGGACGTCAGCGACCAGCTCTTCCAGAAGTTTTCCGACGGCATGCGCCGCCAGCTCGCCGCCGCGGCGCCGACGCTGGCCGCGGTGCCGGCGGCGGAGCTCGTGCCGGATCCAGCTCCAGCGCCGGCACCAGCACCGACCGTGGCGCCGGCCGCGACGCCGATCGCTGCCGAGCCGGCGCCGGCAATCCCGAAGCCCACGCTTTCGCCGCCGCCCCCGGCGCCGACGCCGGTCCAGGAGGACGTCCTCGACGTCGGCTCGCTGGGCGCCAAGGCGGCGGGGCGCGCCGCCGGTCGCCTGCTGCGCGGGCCCGTCTTCTGGATCGCTTTGATTGTTCTCGCGCTTCTCGTCTATTGGCTGACGCATCGGTAGGCGTTGCTCGAAAAGGAGAGTTGTCGATGATCCCCGCATCGTTCGATTACCACTCACCGCAGACTCTGGACGAGGCCTTGGCGCTCCTCCAGGGTCACCCTGACGACGCCAAGGTCCTCTCCGGCGGAATGAGCCTGCTGCCGCTGCTCAAGCTCCGCCTGGGCTCCGCCGGCCACCTGGTGGACATCGGCCGCATCCCCGGCCTGGAGTACATCAAGGAAGAGGGGGGCTTCCTGAAGATCGGCGGCCGCACCCGCGAGTCGGCGCTGGAGCATTCCCAGTTGATCCAGACGAAATATCCGCTGCTGGCGGAGACCGCGGCGGTGATCGCCGATCCGCTGGTGCGCAACCTGGCGACGGTGGGCGGCAACCTGGCGCACGGCGATCCGGCCAACGATCATCCGGCCACCATGCTGGCGCTGCGCGCCGAGGTGGTGGCGACCGGTCCCAACGGCACGAGGACGATCCCGATCGATGAGTTTTTCCTCGGCCTGTTCTACACCGCGCTGGGCGCCGACGAGATCCTGACCGAGATCCGCATCCCCGTGCCTCCCGCGCGTAGCGGCGGCTCGTACGTCAAGCTGGAGCGCAAGGTGGGCGATTTCGCCACCGCCGCCTCCGCCGTCCAGCTGACCCTGGGCGCCGGCGGTGAGATCGCCAGCGCCGGCATCGCCCTCACCAACGCGGGACCGACGCCGCTGCGCGCCGCCGACGCCGAGCAGTTCCTCACCGGCAAGCAGCCGAGCGCCGAGGTGATCGCCGAAGCGGCCCAACGGGCTTCGGCCATTGCCACGCCCAGCGCCGACCGGCGCGGGGCCGTCGAATACAAGCGGCAGATGGCGCGCGTCCTCACCGGCCGCGCGATTCAGCAGGCCATCGCCTGGGCCAAGGAGCACTGAGCCATGTCGCAACATCAGATCCGAGTCAAGATCAACGGCACCGATCAAAAGGCGGAGGTCGAATCGCGCCTCCTGCTGGTCCATTTGCTGCGCGAGACCCTGAGCATGACCGGCACCCACATCGGCTGCGACACCACCCACTGCGGCGCCTGCACCGTGCTGCTCGACGGCGTGCCGGTGAAGTCCTGCACCGTGCTGGCCGTGCAGGCCGACGGCCGGGCGGTGACGACGGTGGAAGGGCTGGAGCAGGACGGCAAGCTGCATGCGATTCAGAACGGTTTCTGGCAGGAGCACGGCCTCCAGTGTGGCTTCTGCACGCCGGGCATGATGCTCACCAGCGCCGCGCTGCTGGCGGGCAATCCCGATCCCAGCGAAGCCCAGATCCGCCAGGCGATCTCCGGCAACCTCTGCCGGTGCACCGGCTACGTCAACATCATCAAGTCCGTGCAGCACGCGGCGGCCGCGCTTCGGCAACCTGTCGAAGCCGAATTGGCGGCGAAATAAGGGAAGGTACGATCATGGCGACGACGACACTGCGAACCAGTCCCGAAGTCTGCGGCATGGGCCACTCGATGAAGCGCAAGGAGGATCCGCGCTTCATCCGCGGCCAGGGCCATTACGTCGACGACATCAAGCTCCCCGGGATGCTCCACATGGACATCGTGCGGAGCCCCTACGCGCACGCCAAAATCCTTGCCATCCACACCGAGAAGGCGCTCGCCATCCCCGGCGTGCTGGCGGTGATCACCGGCGAGACGCTGAAGAGCTACGGCCTGCACTGGATGCCGACGCTGATGTCCGACACCCAGATGGTGCTGCCGGTCGAAAAAGTGATGTATCAGGCGCAGGAGGTGGCGGCGGTGATCGCCACCGACCGCTACATCGCGGCCGACGGCGTCGAGGCCGTCGAGGTCGAGTACGAGCCGCTGCCGGTGGTGGTCGATCCCCGCAAGGCCCTGGAGCCGGGCGCGCCGGTGCTGCGCACCGACAAGGAAGGCAAGACCGACAATCACATCTGGCACTGGGAGACCGGCGACCGCGCCGCCACCGAAAAGGCCTTCGCCGAGGCCGACGTGACGGTGAAGCAGGACATCTACATTCCGCGCATCCACGTCGCCTCGATCGAGACCTGCGGCTGCGTGGCCGACTTCAACAAGACGGACACGCATCTGACCGTCTACATGACCACCCAGGCGCCGCACGCCATCCGCACCGTCTTCGCCCTGGTGGCCGGCCACGTCGGCCTGTCCGAAGAGAAGATCCGCGTCATCTCGCCCGACCTCGGCGGCGGCTTCGGCGGCAAGGTGCCGGTCTATCCCGGCTACGTGATCGCGGTCGCCGCGTCGGTGGTGATCGGCAAGCCGATCAAGTGGGTCGAGGACCGCATGGAGAACCTGCAGGCCGACTCCTTCGCCCGCGACTACCACATGACCGCCGAGCTGGCCGCGAAGAAGGACGGCACGATGACGGCGCTGCGCATCACCACGCTTGCCGATCACGGCTACGCCGACGCCGCCGCCAACCCGTCGAAGTTCCCGGCGGGGCTGTTCTCGATCTGCACCGGCTCCTACGACATCAAGACCGCCTTCACCGAGATGGACGCCGCCTACACCAACAAGCCGCCGGGGGGCGTCGCCTACCGCTGCTCGTTCCGCGTCACCGAGGCCGTGCACGCGATCGAGCGGGTGACCGACGTGCTGGCCCAGAAGTTGGAGATGGACCCGGCCGAGCTGCGCTTCAAGAACTTCATCCGGGCCGACCAGTTCCCCTACAAGTCGGCGCTCGGCTGGGAGTACGACAGCGGCAACTACAAGGACTGCCTCCAGAAAGCCCTGGACAAGATCGGCTACGCCGAGCTCCGTAAAGAGCAGGCGGAGAAGCGCGCGAAGGGCGAATTCATGGGGATTGGCATCTGCTCCTTCACCGAGATCGTGGGCGCCGGGCCGTCGAAAGACTTCGACATCCTGGGCATCAAGATGTTCGACTCGGCCGAGATCCGCATCCATCCCACCGGCAAGGCGATCGCCCGCTTCGGCACCAAGTCGCAGGGGCAGGGGCACGAGACCACCTACGCCCAGATCGTCGCCGAGGAGCTGGGCATTCCGGCGGCGCACATCCAGGTCGAGGAGGGGGACACCGACACCGCT